>CAZFPW010000006.1:0-19298 GCA_964520765.1 uncultured Novosphingobium sp. | reverse complement strand
CCTTACGGGCACCGCCTTCGCGTAAACGGCGCGGCGCACCTGTCGGCAATCGCCACGCACCCACTCCCGCTCAGGCTGAGCGGGCGCGGTGGAAGCAAGGGTAGGTCGTCACCCCGACAACACGGGTTTGCAATCTATACGATCGGGAATTCAGGCCACCCGATCAGCGCACGAACTTCCCGGCAACCGCCAGATCGGCCTCGGCCGAAGAGGTGCCCAGCCAGACGGTATATTCGCCCGCCGGGCTCACCCAGGCCTTCTGCCCCTCGTTCCACACGTCGAACGGATGGTTGCTGGCCACCGGATCGAGCGTGATCGCGACCTTTTTCGACGCGCCCGGCGCCAGCTCGACGCGCTGGAAGCCAACAAGCCGCTTCGGCGGCTGCTGCGCGCCCACGGCGCTCGCGCTCGGCGGCAGGGAAACGTAGGCCTGCACCACCTCGGCGCCCGGCCTCTTCCCGGTGTTGGTCACGGTCATCGTCGCGCGCCAGACCTTGCGCGCCCGGTCGAAGGCCAGCGCCGGCTTGGCGGTGGCGAAGGTCGTATAGGACAGGCCATGGCCGAACGGGAAGGCGACGCAGGGGTTGCGGCCCTGGACCGGCGCGCATTGCCCGCTGACGTTGGCGTCGTACCAGCGATAGCCGATCGCCAGCTTTTCAGTGTATTCGACCGTCTGGCTCTTTCCATCGGCCCCCGGCACGCCGGGGAACTGGGTCGGCGTGATGCTGTCGAGGAAGCCCTTGCCGGCATAGGGGAACGTCACCGGCAGCTTGCCGCCAGGGTTCCTGAGGCCGAACAGCACGTCGGCGACGATGTTGCCGTCCTCTTGCCCCGGGAACCAGGCCTCGAGAATGGCCGGCCCCTGCGCGCCGACCAGCGCCGGGTCCATCGCCACGCTGGCGTTGTCCTTCAGCACCAGGACCGACTTTCGCGCCATGTCCGTGCCCGTGGCCGATCGGGTGCCCAGCACCGCCTTGATCATCGCCAGGGTCTGGCTGTTCTTGGCGACCACCGCCCGAGGATCCTTGCCGGGATCGAGCACCGCGATGACGTCCGACCGATCGGCATACCAGTCCAGCCCGTGGCCCTCGGCCGCGCTGGCGGCGAGCACCTTGCCGTCGGGCACGGTGAAGGTCGCACGGTCGGCCCCTTCCTCGGAGATCGTGCCGGCCATCATCACCACCGCATCGGCCTTGGCCGCTTCGGCCAGCGCCGCTTCGAAGCTGACCTTCGCGCCGTCGACCGTCGCCGTGCTATTGGCGTCGTCGACCAGGATCAGCTTGACCGTCGCCTGGGCATTGCCCTGCGCCTTGAGCGCGTTACGGATGCCTTCCACCGGTGCCACCGAGTAGTGCGGCACCACGTCCGAGCTGCCGCCGCCCGAGCCCATCGGCTTGCCGGTCAGCGCACCGCCCGCCACCGCCTGCTGCGCATAGACCTGCGTCGCCTTGCCGATCACCACGATGGAGCCGAGGTCCGCGCGCAGCGGCAGGGCGCCGTTGTTCTGCAACAGCACGGTGGAGCGCACGCCGATGTCGCGCGCCTTGCGCCCGTTGCCCGCGACGTCCATCGGCTTCTGCACCAGCGGACGGTCGAAGATGCCGGCCTTGAACATCTGGGTATAGCGGCGTTCCAGCGCCTGGTCGAAATCCGTCACGGTCAGGTCGCCTGCCGCGAGCGCGGCGTTGAGGCGCGTCGGCGACCACTGGATGGGCTGCGGCATCTCATGGTCCAAGCCGGCCTTCATCGGCGCGACGGTGCTTTTCATCGCGAAGAAATCGGGCTGGACATAGCCGGTGAAGCCCCAGTCGCCGCGCAGCACGTCGGTCAGCATCGCCTTGTTTTCGCAGGACGAGACGCCGTTGACGTAGTTATAGGCGCACATCACCGAAGCGGCCTTGCCGTCCTTCACCGCCATTTCGAAGGGCAGGAGGTAGAGTTCCCGCAGGACCTGCTGGTCGATCGTTTCCTGGATCGTCTGGCGGTTGGTCTCCTGCTCGTTGGCGACGTAGTGCTTCGGCATGGCGATCAGGCCCTTGGCCTGCACCGCCCGGACCTCCGCCGCGCCCATCACCCCGGCGAGATAGGGGTCCTCCCCGAAATATTCGAAGTTGCGGCCCAGGATCGGAAGCCGGGCCAGGTTGAGCCCCGGCGCCTCGAACACGTGGAGCGCCAGGTCGTTCATCTCGGTCCCGATCACCTCGCCATAGGTCGCCGCGACACCCGCGTCGAACGAGGCGGCGACGCCCAGGGCCGAAGGCAGGGCCGTGGCCTTGGCCGAGGTGTGATGGGTATAGGCCGCCATCATCGACGCGCCGAAGATGCCCGCAGTGCTCTTGTCGATCACGCTGGTGGACACGCAATCGTTCTGGCCCACTCCCACCGGGCCGTTGCTGATCCGGAAGGTCGGGATATTGAGCGAAGGGATGCCGGTGACGTGGCGCGCGCCATAGCAGTGGGGCAGTTCGGCCAGGATCTCCGGCTTGCTGCCCGTCAGCTGCTGCATCTTCTGCTCCAGCGTCAGGGCCGAGACCAGCAGCTTGGCGCGGCGGTTCGCGACCGCTTCGCGCGCCTTGTCATCCCGCGCCGCCTTCTGCTGCGCAACGATACCCCGCGCCATCCAGCCGTTGGCCGGAGCGCTGGCGGGCTGAGCCGAAGCGACCGGCGCCGCCCCCGCCAGAAGCAAGGCCGAGAAACCGGCGACGATCAGCGGCTGGGGACGGGTCTGGCGGTTCACGGCTCTCTCACGCTTGCGCGCGGGCCAGGCTGCCCCCGCGATCTTATGCGAAGCGGGATCGCACAGCGAGGCACGGCGATCAACCCTATATTGGCCTTACCGATTGACAACGCAGCAAGGGCTGCCGGTTTGCAATTCCGTTTAAATCGGTGATTACCGGGCCTGTAGATCCTTGTCGAAAGACCTAGATTAAAACTGGTCAGTCCAATCTCAAGCCTCTCAACCCGTCAGCGTCGCCCCCGTCACCAGGCGCTCCAGGATCGTGGAGGCCTGCTCCACCGAATAGGCCCCCTCCCCCTGGGCCAGCCACCAGGACAGCGTGTCCGCGATCAGGCTGACCGAGCAGATCGTCCCGAGGTCCTTGGGCAGCCAGGAGCCGATCGCCTCGTGCCCTTCCGCCACGGCCTGGGCGCGGCGCAGCCACTCGTCGCGCATGGCCGCGGCGGCGCCGCCGTTGAGCAGGGTGGTCCAGAGCGCGCGGTGCTCCTCGACATAGGCGCACAGCTCGTACCAGGCGAAGCGGTTGCCGCTCTCGAAGTGGATCGGCAGGGTCAGGTCCACCAGCCGCTCGATCTGCTCGGCCGCGACCGCATCGAGCAGCGACTCCTTGGTGGGATGGTGCCGGAAGAAGGTCGCATAGTGCAGCCCGGCCTCGGCGCAGATGTCGCGCACGGTGATCTGGTCGAACGGCTTGCGCTCCAGCAGGGCCAGCAGGGCGTCGCGCAGCGCCGCGCTCGAACGCTGGGCTCGCGCGTCTTTCAAACTTGACGCGCGCGACCCTCCCGATCTATGCGCCACTGTATCGCATATCTCGGAAGGCGGATCGATGGGCTTGCTCATGGTGCGCTTTCGAACAGCAGGTTCGGGGCCGAGGCAAGACAAATCGCAGCCGTGCAACGGCTCCGCGCAACGAGGATGAACGCATGACCGCCCTGATCGAACGCGATTACTTCACCGACTACGAGATCCTGAAGGACCCCTACGGCTTCTTCGAGGCGCTGCGCGAGCACGGCCCGATCTTCCAGCCGCCGGGGCGCGACTATCTGGTCGTGACGGGCTTCCAGGAAGCGCTGGAAGTGCTGCGCAACCACGATGACTTTTCCGCCATCATCGGCCTGCAGGGCGCGGCGATGCCCCTGCCCTTCACGCCCCACGGCTCCGACATCACCGCCCAGATCGAAGCGCACCGCAACGAGTTCATCGGCGGCGACCAGGTCGTCAACCTCGACGACCTGCCGCACACCAACCTGCGCGCGCTGATCAACACCCTGTTCGTCCCCTCGCGCCTCAAGGCCAGCGAGGCCTTCATCACCGACTATTGCGAGCGCATGGTGCGCGAAGCGGTGGCCAACGGCGAGGTCGAGTTGATCTCCAAGATCGCCACCCCCTTCGTCACGATCGTCGTCGCCGACCTGCTCGGCGTGCCGGTCGAGGACCGCCAGATGTTCATGGACGCGATCGCCAGCGCCCCGCCGCCGGGCAACCTCGACGGCAACAACGAGATCGCGGGCGAGAACCATCCGTTCGTCGTCATGGGCTCCTACTTCGCGGGTTATATCCAGGATCGCCTGGCCAACCCGCAGGAGGACATCCTCACCGAGCTGGCCCACGCGATCTACCCGGACGGCACCAAGCCGGAGGTGACCGACATCATCGCGCTGGGCATGTTCATGTTCGGCGCCGGGCAGGACACCAGCGCCAAGCTGCTGGGCAACACGATGAAGTACATCGTCACCCAACCGGGCCTGCAGGATCGGCTGCGCGCCGATCCCTCGCTGATCCCCGACCTGCTGGAAGAAGTCCTGCGGCTTGAAGGGTCGACCAAGCAGACCGCCCGCCTCGCCCGCAAGGACACCCGGATCGGCGATGTCGAAGTGCCCGCCGGCACCAAGATTCTGCTGGCCCTGTCGGCCGCCAACCGCGACCCGTCGCGCTGGGACGATCCGGCCGAGCTTGTCCTCAAGCGCCCGAAGATCAAGGAGCACGTCGGATTCGGTCGTGGCAAGCACGTCTGCGCCGGCGCGCCGCTGGCCCGCGTCGAGGTCCGCGTGATGCTGGAGAAGCTCCTGGAGCATACGGCGAACATAGAGCTGGACCTGGGCAAGCACCCGCAAGGCGAAGCCGGCCTGAACTATGAGCCCAGCTTCATCATCCGCGGCCTGGCCGACCTCAACCTGAAGCTGACCCCCGCCGCCGGCTTCACCGGAGCCCTGGCACCGGTCGCCGCGACGGCTTCCGCCGAACCGGCCCGTCCGGCGCTATCGAGCGGCGCGACGCGGCTGGGCGACCTGCTCAAGGACCAGGGCGCGAAGGCGGTGTTCGACCAGCACTTCCCCGGCGTCTCGGCCGACCGCAAGATCGGCATGGCCAAGGGCATGACGCTCCGCTCCATCCAGAAGTTCGCGCCGAGCCAGTTCACCGACGAGGCGCTCGACGCCCTCGACGCCGACCTCGCCCGCCTGCCCGCCTGACCGATCGGAACCGAACCATGCCCATCGTCGACCCATCGAGCCGCTCCATCGCCGAACTCGTCTCGCTGACCGGGCGCAGCGCGGTCGTCACCGGCGGCGGCCGGGGCCTGGGCAAGGCCATTGCCCAACGCCTGGCCGAAGCGGGTGCCGACGTGCTGATCGGGGACATCGACGCCGACCTGGCAAAGGCGGCGGCGGCCGACCTCGACGCGCGCTATTCCTCGCGCGTCCGGGGCACGCGGATGGACGTTTCCGATCCGGCCTCCGTCGCGGCGGCCGGCAAGCTCGCCATCGAGAGCTTCGGCGGGATCGACATCTGGGTGAACAACGCGGGCATCTTCCCCAGCGTGCCGGTCACCGAGATGACCGACGCGCTGTGGGATCAGGTCATGGCGGTGAACACGCGCGGCGTCTTCCTGGGCTCGCGCGAGGCGGCGCGGGCGATGACCGGATCGGGTCGCGGCGGGGTGATCGTCAACATCGTCTCGACCGCCGGGTTCAAGGGCGTCGCTCCGGGCCTCGCCGCCTATGTCGGCTCCAAGCACGCGGTGCGCGGCATGACCAAGCAGATGGCGCTGGAGCTGGCGCCGCAGGGCATCCGCGTCCTGGGCGTCGCGCCGACCTATTGCGTGACCGAGGGCAACCAGATCGCCGCCGCGCAGAACCCCGACCTCGACCGCGCCGGGGCCGAGATTCCGGCGATGCTGACGAGCCGGCTCGGTCGCGTCGGCGTGCCCGACGACATCGCGCGGGTCGTGCTGTTCTGCGCCTCCGACATGGCCGCGTTCATGACCGGCAGCACCCTGCTGGCCGACGCCGGCGAAACGATCTGACGGGGGCGGACGAGCACCGATGGACTTCACGAAATCCTCCGCCCTGGTGACGGGCGGCGCGGGCGGCCTCGGCGGCGCGACCTCGCGGCGGCTGATCGAGCTGGGCGCGGCCGTGGTCATCTTCGAGCCGGACATCGCGCGGGCCCGCGCCCTGGCGAGCGAGCTGGGCGAGCGGGCCTATCCCTTCGCGGGCGACCATGGCAGCGAAAGCGACGTCGACGCCGCGATCATGCTGGCCCGGCAGCTCGGCACGTTCTCGATCAACGTCAACGCGGCGGGCGTCGCGATCACCGCGCCCGCCACCGCCGATGCCGAGGGCACGGCGCACGACATGGCGACCTTTCGCGAGATGATCGAGCTGCACCTGATGGCGCCCTTCAACGTCTCGCGCCTCTGCGCCGCCGCCTTCGCGCAGAACCCGCCGGACGCCGACGGGCAGCGCGGGGTCATCATCAACACCTCCTCGACCGCCGCCTATGACGGGCAGGCACGGCAGGCCGCCTATTCCGCGGCCAAGGCGGGCATCGCCGGCATGACCCTGGCCATGGCGCGCGATCTCGCCCCGATCGGCGTGCGCGCCTGCGCGATCGCGCCGGGGCCGATCCTGACCCCGCGCCTCGCCGCCGCGCCCGAAGCCCTCAAAGCCGAGCTAACGCGCAACGTGGCCTTCCCCAAGCGCTTGGGCCACGCGCACGAATATGCCTCGCTGGTCGAGGGCATCCTGCGCACTCCGTTCCTCAACGGGCAGACCATCCGCCTCGACGGCGCGCTGTCGACACCGCTCACCGTCATGTCGTGAGAGTTTCCTCCACTGAAGCAGACACTATTGCCCTATGCGCCAACGTGTCGCATAAACTTGCCCGACCTTGAGTCGGGGAGGACCAGGGATGTGGCGCGCCAAGGCGCCGGTTTCCAAGCAAAGGTATATATTCGATGAGCCGTCATTTCTTCGCCGCAGCCGCCCTTGCCATCGCCGCCGTCGCCACTCCGGCGCTCGCCACCGAAGCCCCGGCCGCGGTCGCCAAGTACACCACGGCCGGCTCCACTATGGGCGATCTGCTCGACAATCCGGCCGCCAAGGCCGTGCTTGAAAAGCACCTGCCCGATCTCGTCAGCAATCCGCAGATGGCCATGGCCCGCGCCCTCACCCTGAAGCAAATCCAGGGCTATGCCGGCGACGCCGTCAGCGACGAGGTCCTGGCCAAGATCGACGCCGACCTGGCCCAGATCAAGTAAGCCGTACCAGACACTCGACATTGCCGAAGACCATCGCCGCCGTGCCTGCAACAGGCGCGGCGGCGATCTGCATCTGCCCGCCCTTCGGTGGAGATAGCCATACCCGTCTGACCCTACCGCGCGCCATGGCGCGGAGCGGAAACATCCGCCTGCGCCAGATCGCCGCGCGCATGATCGGCTGGCTGCCGCGTTCAGAAATCCAGTTTCAGGGTTACGCCATATTCGCGCGGCCGTTCATAATCGACGCTGTCGTAGGAGCTGGTTCCCACAAGGCTCGTCAGCACCGCCCGGTTGGTAAGGTTCCGGCCCCACACCCGGACTTCGGGACCGTTCTTCCACTTCCAGCTCGCCGAGGCATTGATCTTCGCATAGGCAGGCTGGCGCACGCGGTTCGCGAATTCGTAGAATACTTCCGATGAGAAGTAGACCGTACCGGCGAGGTTGAACGTGCCAGCATCGGATTCACGGGTATAGGTCGCCGTGACCGATCCGCTCCATTCGGGTGAGCGGATCATGCGATTGCCGCTTGCATCGATGATGACGTTGCATAGCCCGGACGTCGGCTTGACCGTCTCGGTGCAGGGCGAGTTATCCGGCAGTTCCGCGACGGGGACGTTCACCGAAGCGTTCTTGAACGACTTGTACTTCGCGTGGAGGTAGCTCACCCCCGCGACGATCTTGAATTCCGGAACGATTTGCCAGTCGAGGTTCAGCTCGGCCCCGGTGATCTTCGCCGTAGCCGCATTCAGGATTCTTTGGCTCAGAACATTGTTCGCCAGCTCGATCGAAGGAACCTGGAGGTTCCGGTAGTTATAGTGGAACACCGCCGCGCTTATGCGAACGCCAGGCGCGGGCTCGCTCTTTATGCCGAACTCATATGCATCGATATTTTCAGGATCGACCGGAACGATCTGGAAGCCGGGCGTATTGTAGACCCCGCTCTTGAACCCTTGCGAGAACGTCGCATAGACGTTCGTCGATGGAGTGACCTTGTACATCATGGAAACGCGCGGCGTGACGGAATTCCAGGATTGCTCTCCCAGGGTCGCCATCGCCGGCCGCACGAAAGGCGGCTGGCCGCCTCCGTTTGCGGCTTCGGCGGTGCGCCGTTCATAGCTGTACCGCAGTCCGCCGATGATCGAGAGCCGGTCCGTCACGTCAAGGGTGACTTCACCGAATGCGGCCCAGGACGTCGCCTTGTCCCTGACCCACAACTGATAGCCGTTGGCCTGGACGAAGTAAGGCTGTGTATTCGATTCGCTGTCATAGAAGAACAGCCCACCGATGGCCCGAAACGCCCCCATCTTATCGGACGCATAGATCAGTTCCTGCGTGACGCTGCGATAGTCGGTGTTCATGGAAGCGTACCCGCCGCCGCTCCGCGCATTGTCGGGATCGAACAGGGTGTCGGCCCAGGTGTGCGAAAAGGCCGTCGTGCTCGTCAGCGTTCCCCGGCCAAGTTCGATGTCCCCGCGCAAACTGAGGTCCAACCCGCGCGTATTATGCGTGGAATCCCAATCGTTGGCATAGGTGTAGGGCTCCACCCCGAAGGTGACCCCGCTCACTCCCCGGGCATCGTGGTTTCCTCGCCACATCGAAGTCTTGTAGGCGCTGCCATCGATCCGCGAGCTGTATAGCGCCGTAAGCGTGAAATCCGCGCCATCCCACGGCAGGACCCGAAGCTTGCCGCGGATCAGGCCGGTCTTGATCCTCGCCCCTTCCTGCCGGCCAGTCTGCAGATCGGTCTTCCAGCCGTCGGCGATATTCTCCCAGTATCCCGACAGGCTGAGGGCCATCTTGTCCTCGACGAGGGGGATGCTGACGAACCCGCTCAACGTCAGGGTGTTGAAGCTCGCATATCCCGCGCTGACCGTTCCCACCATCGCGTGCAGATCGGGCCTGCGCGTCGTTATCAGGATGGCGCCGCCCGTGGCATTGCGGCCGAACAGCGTCCCCTGCGGCCCCTTGAGCACTTCGATCTGCTGCACATCGGGCAGGTCGTAGATCGCGCCAAAGATGTTCGGCCGGTAAACCCCGTCAAGATAGGTCGCGATGTTGGCCTCGGGCCCAGAGGTCAAGGTGGTGGTCACGCCGCGTATCGCGGGCTGCACGTAAGCCCCCACGGAATCGATCCGCAAGCCCGGCGTGACCAGGGCAAGATCGCGGGAATCCGTTACGCCCGTTTGCGCCAGCGTTTCGGCGGACAGCGCCGTGATGGAGATCGGCACGTCCATGATATTTTCCGCGCGGCGCTGGGCCGTCACGACGATCTCTCCCTGATCCTCGCCGGCGTCCTGCGCCAAGGCCGTTGCCGGCAAGCTCAACGCGACCAGCGCGGCCGATGCGCGCAGTGCCCCCTTCATGCAGCCGATCTTGCTCATTTCCCCTCCTGCCTGTTCGCTTTCGTATGCGTCTCAGGAGAGTGGGAACCGATGCAGCCGCCAAGCTTATTTTTATACTTATTCCATATTATGAGCTATAGTTTCCAATAGAAATTGGAATTCAAGGCATTAATTCTGTAAAAGTGGAATATTCCATGAATAAAATACCACTATATGGAATTCTATTCATAAAACTGCGAAGGCTCTTCCAGCGGCTTTGCCTTGCACAGGGGCCGCCGCCCAACGCGCTATTCCGACAGATCGCGCCGCAAGTTCATCATGGCGACGAGGTAGAACACCGCCCCGATCGCCAGGCAGATGGGCACCAGCAGCAGGCCATAGCCCAGAGCCTGAGGCCCATGCGTCGACGCCAGCCGGTCGCTGATGACCCCGGTGAAAAGCGGCCCCAGCCCGCCGACCACCCCGGAGCACAGCAGCAATGCGGCCGAAGCCTGCGCGCGCATGGTCATCGGCACTAGGCTGTGGAGCGACGCCACGGTCAGCGCCATATAGGACGCCATGACCGCATAGGAGAGCCCGGAAAGCACCGTCGCGGCGCCGGCACCCGGCACCAGGAAGGCAGCCGTGGAAACGGGTATCGAGACGACGATCAAGAGCACCAGGACTCCCAACCCCCAACGCGGGTCGCGCGCGGTCAGCGCGCTTGCGATCCAGCCGGTGCCGGCAAGAGCCACGATGCCGATGAAGCCGTTGATGAGGCCGAGTTGCACCCCCGCGCTCCCGACCGACAGCCCATGCACGCGGATCAGGAACGTCGGGCCAAAGCCGCCCAGCGAATAGGCCGCCATCGACATGAAGCAGAACGCCAGCATGATCGCGATGATGCTGCGCTTTCGGAACTGGGCGACCAGATCCCGAAAGTCCGATTGCCCGGCATGGGGCAGCGGCGCTCCCCTGCCCAGCAGAACGAGCGCGATCGGCGCCAGCGCAAGGCCCGCCACGCCCAGGATCAGCATGGTTTTCCGCCAGCCCAATGCCTGGGCCAGCAGCCCGCCTCCGGCGAGGCCCAGCATGCTGCCGAACGCCGTCGCCATGGTCAGGAAGGCCAAGGCGATGGTCCGCTCTCGCGGAGCGAAAGTCTGCGACACGAAAGCATGCGCCGCCGGGGTGTTGCCCGCCTCGCCGACCGCCACCCCGAACCGCGTCACGATCAGCATCCAGGCCGTGGAGGCAAGGCTACCCAGCGCGGTCATGAGGCTCCAGAAAGCCAACGCGATGGCAATCACCCCGCCGTAACGCCCGCGATCCGCAATGCGCGCGATCGGAATTCCAGCCAGGGCATAGACAAGCGTGAAGCCTATGCCATTCACCACACCCAGCATCGTGTCGCTCAGGCCAAGATCGGCCTTGAGCTGCTCCGCCAGGATCATGGGCAGCGTGCGGTCGACGTAGTTCACGGTGCCGATCAAGGTGAGCAAAGCCACGGTCGCCCACGGCCAACGATGGAGCAGGCCCTGCCCGTCCGCCCGTCGCGTGCCGGCCCCAGTCTCGGTCTCAGCCTCCGTGGGCAGGGCCTGCGCAGCGGCATCGGCCGCAGCGCCGCCCTTTTCCACCCCCAGTTTCGCCGAGCCGGCTGCCACGGAACGCCCCCTCCATCAAGCCAGCTGCCTCCCGCGGCAAGCCGAGCAAGACCGCCCATCTCGCCTCAAGTGCTGATGAGCGGCGCCTACGTCTTGGGCGCGCTTTAGGGGCCGTCAACGCGGACGCATCGAAGTTCCCATATTGCGGCAACTATCAGGACAGGGGCTCACCGGGATGCCGCTTGCCATCGCCCGGCTTGCCAGGCCGCCTTCGCTCAGCGACCGCCGCCCAGTGATCTTTATGCGCCCAGGCTTCGGCGAAATGGCGTGTCTCGAGCGCGTCTAGCTCAGCCCGCCCCAGGCCACGAGGCCCGCCTGCGACAGCCTTGAAAGCGCGCATCACCTGGCGAGGATGCTGGCGCCAGGTATCCAGTAGATCGGCAAACCATTGCTCGAAGTCTTCCCCTGGAGGGCAGACGGCGTCGACCAGCCCTTCGGCAAGCGCCTCCGCCGCGGTGAACGTCGTTGCCGCGACCATCAGCCTCAACGCCTTCGCCGGGCCGAGGAGGCGGACCAGATCGTTCCCTCCTCCCCAGGACGGCCCGATCGCCAGCCGGCCATGGATCATCCCCAGCGCGGCCGAACTGGCCGCCAGCCGCTGATCGCAAGCCAGCGCAAGTTCGCACCCTCCCCCCAGCGCGAACCCGTTGATGCGGGCAACGACCGGGACCGGAAACGACCTGACGGCATCCAGGGCCGCCTTGCCGTGCCGCGAGAACGCCTCAGCATCTTCGCGACTGCGGTAGCCGGCAAGCTCATCAAGATCGCCGCCTGACGCGAAAGCCATGTCGCCCGCCCCGGTGAGAACGGCCACGCATATTCTTTCGTCCGCCGCCAGCGCGGAAAAGATCCGACGCAAGGATTCGAGGACTCCGAGCGATAGGGGATTTCGCTTTTCCGCCCGATCGATGACGACGGTCAGAACTCCGCCAGCGATATCATGGCGCACGTCGTCGGATGGCACGAAGCTGAAGGTCATTGGTTTCCCGCCCTAACGCTCTCAAGATCATGGCCACCTGGCGCCCCCTCAAGCAAGGGCCGATGATCCGCGAAACTTCGACGGGACAAAAGTGCCATATTGTGAGATTATTATATTCCCACTCTTGTGACGGCGGCTCGGCCGCACCTAACCATCATTGCCATGACGATCGGCGACCATGCCGAGGCCATCCGTGCGATTTGTGGTTTAACCCTTTCCGGTCAAAACTCCATGCATGTCACGCCTCTCTTCCCGGTCGAAGCGGAGGGAAAGCATAAGGTGCGGAATGAACTCTCTTGAGGCGCTGACCAAGGCGGCATTGGCGTTCGATCCGGACCGTCAGGCGATCGAATGGCGTGACGAGTGGTTTACCTGGGGCCAGCTCAAGGCGGTCGCCGAACGCATCGCCGAGCTGATCCGATCGACCGGAGCCGATCCGCGCGCTCCGGTCGCCCTCCTCCCTCGCAACTATCCCGGATCGGTCGGGGCGATGTTCGGGATCATTTGCGAGGCGCGCCATCTGCAGATGATCCACGTCTATCAATCGCCCGAGGGCATCGCCCGCGACATCGCCCGGCTCCGGCCGGCTGTCGTCGTGGCCATGAAAGACGACTTTACCGATGGCGTGCGAGACACGCTCATGGAGCTTGGGATCGCCGGCATCGCCATCGACGGCCTCGCGGCGGAGTTCGCGGGAGGCCTTGGAAATTCCTCGATCGAAAGCCCCTTGCGCCAGGGCCCGCCACAATTCGAACTGCTGACCAGCGGCACGACCGGCCCGCCCAAGCAGTTCGAGCTGAGCTACGACATGCTGGCCGAGCACATGGTCCAGAACAATATCTTCGGCACCCAGAACGCAACCGACACGGCGACGATCGCCCCGATCTTTCAGTATCTATCGTTCAGCACGATCACCGGGCTCTACCTCGTGCTGCCCACCTTGCTGCACGGCATCCGCATCACCCTCGTCGACCGCTTCAACCTGAAGGAGTGGCACAAGTGGGTCGTCCGGCATCGGCCATCGATGGCCGGGCTCCCTCCGCCGGCGATCCAGATAATCGTCGACGCGGACTTGCCGCGCGAAGACCTGTCTTCGCTGCGCTATGCGGGCACCGGGGCAGCGCCGCTGGACCCCAACCTGCAGAAGACGTTCGAGCAGCGTTACGGAATTCCGATCCTCCTGACCTATGGCGCGACCGAGTTCGGCGGCCCCGTTGCCCAGAACACGTACGAATTGCGCCAGGAGTGGGGCGATGCCAAGTTCAACAGCGTGGGCAAGGGGTTCGCGGGTGCGGAACTCAGGGTTGTCGACCCCGAGACCGGCGCCGTCCTTCCGCCCGGAACGGATGGGGTGCTGGAGGTCATGGCACCGCGCATGGGGCGACACTGGATTCGGACGTCCGACCAGGGCTTGATCGACGAGGACGGCTTCCTGTTCATCAAGGGGCGAGCCGATGGCGCGATCAATCGCGGCGGATTCAAGATGCTGCCCGACGACATCGAGCGCGTGCTGCAATTGCATCCGGCGGTTGCCGCGGCGGCCGTGGCCGGCATTCCCGACAAGCGCCTCGGGCAGGTGCCCGGCGCCGCCATCGAGCTTGATCCCCGGCAATCCGCGCCCTCGGTGGAGGAACTGGAAGCCCATCTGCGCCAGCACCTGGCCTCAACGCACGTTCCCGCCGTCTGGCGCTTCGTGCAGCAGTTGCCTTACACCAACATGATGAAGGTCGATCGGATGGCGCTGAAGCGCCTCCTCGAGGAAGCCGCCTGACGACAATGGACGGGAAAGCAATGACAGACGAGCTGAAGATCGACCGGCACGGCCGCGTGACCGTCATGACGCTGAACCGGCCGGAACGGCGCAACGCGCTGACCCAGGGCCTTGCCGACGACCTGGAGCAGGCCGTCGCCGAGTTCGGGCGCGACAACGATCAGCGCGTGCTGATCCTGACGGGCGCCGGCGAGAAGGCGTTCTGCTCGGGCGCGGACCTGCTCGAGGTTCGCGACGTGGCGGATGCCGGCATGAAGCTGCCGACCGCACCGGATCAGGACATGATGGGCATCGGCAAGTGCGAAAAGCCGGTGATCGCCGCGATCAACGGCCTGGCGGTCGGCGCCGGGCTGGAGCTTGCCATTTGCGCGGACATCCGCCTGGCGGCCGATACCGCATGGTTCGGATTGCCCGAGGTGGAGCGCGGCTTTCTGGCGGGGGTGGCCGCCGTCACCCTGCCCCGGCTGATGCCGGTCGGCGCCGTGATGGATCTCATGCTCACCGGCAATCGCCTGACCGCGCCGGAAGCCTTTCGGCTGGGGCTGGTGCAGGAAGTGCTGCCCCCCGATAAGGTGATGGAAGCCGCGATGGACCGCGCCGAGCGCATGAGCCGCTTCTCGCAATCGGCGCTGTGGGGCACCAAGCAGGTCATCCGCTACTGGCGCAACCGCGCGCTCGATGAGCATCACGAGTTCTACAAGCACGTCGTCAACCGGGTCTTCTCCTCCGGCGACGTGGCCGAGGGTCTCAAGGCCTTCGCGGAAAAGCGCGCGCCCGAATACAATATGGACTGGCCGCCGAACCCGGCGGTGGACGTCAAGCCGTGACGTCGATGACGACCATCCAGCCCATTCGCCTGAACCACATGAACGTCGTGCTGGAGAGCGCCGAAGCGGGTCTGCGGCACGTCCGCGAGAAGTACGACGCCGAGTTGGTCGCCGATGTCCCGAAGGCGGAATACCACGCCTTCCTGTTCGCCACCGGCAGCGTCCTCTTCGAGGCCTTCTGCCCGAGCGTCTATTTGCTCAATGCGCGCTACGGCCCCCACTATGTCGGCGTGGAATACCAGGCGGACATGGACGCCGTCGTTCAAGCCGTGGCCGAGCGCAAGATGCGCATCGTGCGCGAAAGCCGCTATGAGAAGGACCTTGCCGGCAATCCCGGTTACGCCCTGCACACCCATCCGGCCGACGGCTTCGGCGTCTCCTACGAATTCTATCACGATGACTTCCACACCTGGAACTGGCCCGCCCTGAACGGCAGGATAAGGCCGGTCGAGGGCTGGTCGTCGCACCCGCTCGGCCATACGGGGCAGAAGGGCTACACCCATGCCGTGGCCGATATCGAGGCCGCCAGCGCCTTCCTGCAGGGCTTCCTCGCGGCCCAGCCCGTTTACGAAATCGACCGGCCGGGGCTCGGCGCCAGGGCCGTCGGCCTGAAAATCGCCGATGTGACCGTGGAACTCCAGACGCCTACCGGCGAGGGCGAACTTGCCCGGCACCTCTACCGCTATGGCGACGGCATTCGCTCGACGGTCTTCGGCGTCAGAAATGTCGGCGAAGCCGAGCGCTACCTGGCGGATCGCGGCCTGCCCTGCGTGCCCGGCAGCGCACCGGGAACGATCGCGGTTCCCGCTGAAGCCAATCTCGGCCTCATCTTCGAGTTCGCCGAATGAGCCGGGCAAGCCCACTCGCCTCTTCGACACCGCCCCGCCCCCACGTATCGCCACGCGATGGCCCAAGGATCTGACGATGGATTGCGCTGAAACGACCGATCTCAAGCTCTTTCGCGAAGAAGTTCGGGAATGGCTCGATGCCAACAAGCCGAAGGAAGAGCGGCCCCACGATTTCCAGGGGCAGATCGACTTCGACCGCGCCTGGCAGCGCAAGCAGTTCGACGGCGGGTGGGCCGGCATTTCCTGGCCGAAGGAATACGGCGGCCGCGGGCTCCTGCCGTCGCAGCAGTTGATCTGGTGCGAGGAATATGTCCGCGCCCATTGTCCGCTCGTCCACGACAGTTTCTGGCTCTCGCTCAATCATGCCGGCCCGACCCTGATCGTGCGGGGCACCGAGGAGCAGAAGGCCTTTCACCTGCCGAAGATCCTCCGCGGCGAAGCGTCATGGTGCCAGGGCTTTTCCGAGCCGAACGCGGGATCGGATCTCGCTTCGCTCCGCACCAAGGGTGAGATCGACGGGGATCATCTCGTCGTGAACGGCCAGAAGATCTGGACGACCAACGCCCACCTCTGCGACTTTCAGGAATTGCTCATTCGCACGGGCGCCCCGGATTCGCGCCATCGCGGCCTAACCTGGGTCATCTGCGACATGCGCACGCCGGGTATCGACATCCGGCCCATCCAGGCGCTCGACGGCAACTTCCACAACTGCGAAGTCTTCTATGACAACGTCCGCATCCCGATTTCGAACGTGGTCGGCGAGATCGACGGCGGCTGGTCGGTGACGATGACCACCTTCGGCTTCGAGCGCGGATCGGCCACCTTCGGCGGCATCTGCGAAATGATCGTGCTGATCGACGAGCTGATCGCCCTGGCCAAGCAGCCACCGGAATGGGGATGTCCGCCCCCGATCGAGGATGGCTCGATCGCCGTCCGCCTCGCCGAACTGCGCGCCCGGATCGAATCCCTGCGCGCGATGATGTACCTCATGGTCTCTTCGGCGGAAGCCAATGTCGATCTTGGAGCGGAAACCTCGTTCCTGCACCTGCCGTTCGGAGAGACGCTGCAGGCCCTCTCCCGCCTTGCGATGGACATTGCCGGGCCCGGCGGGCTCAGCCGCTCCGCCCCCGGCAACTGGGTGCCGACCTATCTCAACTCCTTCTGCGCCACGCTCGCCGGCGGAACGCCCGAGATCCTGCGCAGCGTCATCGGCGAGCGCCTGCTCGGCCTGCCGCGCTGAACATCCTGGAAAGGCAAAAGCTATGTGGAACATCCTGCCGAACGAGGATGAGGTGATGATCGCCGATTCCGTGCGCGAATTCCTCGCCGCCGAACTGCCGCTCGAACGGCTGCGCCCCAAGGCTCCCGCGCCCGACATGGCGGAGATCCACAAGCGCATGGGCCAGCTCGGCTGGTTTTCCGTCGGATTGCCCGAAGCCTGCGGCGGATCCGGTTTGGGCCTGGTCGAGGAGATGCTCATCCAGCGCGAATTCGGCCGCTACGTCACGAGCCTCTCGACCTTGGCGATCGTCTTGGCCGGACATGTCTGCGCCGCGGCCGGCGATCCTGGGCTGGCGGGCGAGGTAGCCTCTGGCAATCGCCCGGTCGGCCTGGCCCTGCTCCGCGCCGACGCCGAGGGGAATGCCCGCGCCTACGTCTTCGACTGGCAGGACGGCGGCCGGATTCTCGCCTGGACCGACAAAGGCATGGGCCTGTTCCCGAGCGAGGCCTTCACCGCCGCGCGGCGGGAAGAATCGATCGACGATTCGGTCACCCTGCACGTCGGCACCCTCTCGCTGGACAAGGCCGGCTATTGGGTTCCTGCCGACAAGGCGCCGCTGCTGGCACGGGCACGGGTATTGATCGCCGCCGCCTTGAACGGCCTGGCCGACCACGCCTGCGAACTGGCGGTGGAATATGCCAAGATCCGTGAGCAGTTCGGCAAGCCGATCGGCACCTTCCAGGCGGTGAAGCACCGCTGCGCCGACATGGGCGTGCGTTCGCGGCTTGCCTGGTATCAGACCAACGTCGCCTGCCTGAAGGTGATGGCCCAGGCCAGGGACGCCGGCCTCCAAGTGGACAGCGCCCTGCTCCTCGCTGCCGAGGCAGCCCACGAGAACGCCCGCGCCAGCATCCAGATGCACGGCGCGATCGGCTTCCAGGCGGAGTGCGACGTCCATTGGTTCATGAAGCGGGCGCATGTCTACGACCAGTTGGTCGGCGGCCGGCTTGCCGTTGCCCGGTCGGTGCTCGCCCATCCCCTGGCGGCTTAGCGCGTCGTTCCTTTTGGGAGATCCCCCATGGATCCGCAGCTACAGGAAATTATCGATCATCACGAGATCCGGAAGGTTCTCACGCTCTATTGCCATGCCTGCGATCGCGGGGATGCGGGGCTGATGGCCAGCGTCTATGCCGGGGAGGACAGCTTTGACGATCACGGCCTGGTCCGGGCTTCCGGCCCGGAATATGCGGTGCGGATGACCGCCAATATCCTGGAGCGGACGGACGCGGTTTGGCACGTGCTCGGTCAGTCGATGATCAAGGTGGACGGTGATATCGCCGGTGTGGAAACGTTCTTCCTGGGCTTCATGCGGCTCAAGCCGGTCGACGGGGTCTCAAAGCTCAATCAGCTCGCCGGCCGCTTCGTCGATAAGCTGGAGCGGATTGAGGGCCGGTGGAAGATCAAGCACCGGACCTGCGTCCGCGACACCTCGATCACCTTGCGGGTCGAAGAAGACATGCAGGCCGGCTACGGCCTGAAACCCGGCACCCGTAACGCCGAGGATCTCGGCGCCGCGCTGATTGGCATGGCCCACCAGCCCTGAACCCGCCCAGGGTTTTCCGGCGCGGTCCGCCACGAGGCCAACGTGGGTGATCAGAGCGGCATACTTTTCCCGGATTATGAGCGATGTTTTCCATTCAGCATTTGCATCTCCTGCAAATCGAATGATCATCAAATCCGAAGCATCATAATGTGGAACATTTCGGGAGGCGTGCTTGCGCGTGCCCGCCGCTCGGTGGACTGAAATAGGAAATCTAAGGCTTCTTGAAGAGCTGGGAGAGCATGTTGCCTGGCAAGATGGATCGCTTCGGACCGTCCGAACTCGTATTGCAGCAGGGCTGGCGGCTCGAATACCTGTTGCAGCCGAGCCGGCTGTACGGTGCGAACGGAATTCGCGCCGGCGCAGACGGCCGCATCTATGTTGCCCAGCTCACGGGCTGCCGCATCAGCGCGATGGCCGTCGACAGCGGCGAAATCGAACATCTTCCGACATCCGGCGGCGACATCATTGGTCCCGACGATCTGGTGTTCGACGAGGCGGGCAACCTGTTCGTCACCGAGTTCACCGAGAATCGCGTCAGCATGCGCCGCCCCGGCGGGGTCACGAAGATCCTTCAGGGCGAGATCTTCGGTGCGAATCCGATTACCTTCCACCACGGCCACCTGATCGCCGGGGAGTGCCGCAATGACGCCCGCATCATGGAACTGGACAGAAACGGCGGGGCTGCGCGGGTCATCCTGGACCATGTACCGATGACCAATGCCTTCGAGGTCGGTCCGGACGGCAAGCTGTACTTTCCGGTGATGGGGACAAACGAAATCTGGCGGGTGA
>CAZFPW010000005.1:31104-38615 GCA_964520765.1 uncultured Novosphingobium sp. | reverse complement strand
CGGCAAGCCGTCCTCGGTTCCGCCGGTCGCGGCCTGATAGATGAAGCCGGTGAACCAGGTGTGATAGACCGAGGCTTCCAGGCTGTAGCCCGGCCCGTTGCCGCGCAGGATCGCCTCGACGCTGACGGCGCGTTCCTTGGACAGGGTGGGATCGCCCACCTCGAAGGCCTCGGTCCCGGCGTGCGGGCCATTGGCGAACAGCTCTTCCGCCGCCGGCGCGCGCTCGTTGCGCGAGACGTTCACGCCGAACTTCCAACCCGGCGCGAAGCTGTAGGCCGCCCCGCCCGACAGCGAGAACGCGTCGAAACTGCGCGATCCGGCGAAGAATTGCGGCTGCGCGGCCTCGGGGCTGGCCGTGGCGTTCGTATGCTCGAACCGGGCGCCGGCCTCCAGCTTCACGGGGCCGCTCTCGATCTGCTGGAGCGTGAAGAACCCCAGCTGCCGGGTCGAATTGCGCGGCAGGAAGGCCTCGTCACCCTCCACGTCGAAATCGCGGATCGCGAACTGCGCGCCGGTCACGCCTTGCCATCCGCCATGCCTGGCCTGGGTGATCTCGAGCCGGCCTTCCATGCCCTGGTTGTAGAAGGCGGTGCCGACCGAACCGTCCTCCTCCAGCTCGAAGTGCTTGTAGTCGGCATAGCCGAAGCGCAGGCCGATCTTGTCGATCACGCGGCCGCGCGGCGTGACCTCGGCGCGGGCGTCGATACGGTCCTGGCGGAGCTGGAGGCGCGGGCCTTCCTGCTCCTGGCCGATCTCGGTCGCGAAGCGCAGGGGCACGCCATAAAGGCTGTCGTAGTGGCTGTAGGCCAGCCCGATCGAGCCGCCGCTGCCGATGTAGGCCGCGCCCACTGCGGCGGTCCAGGTCCGCGCGGCGGTGTTGGGCAAGGTGCCCCGGACGCCGGCATTGGCGGCAAAGTCGATCTCGGGATCGGGATTGGGCAACAGGCTGGAGGCGAGCGCCTCGGCCCGGAGCGCCGGAGTCAGGGCATAGCCGCCGATCCTGAGGTCGTCGGACCTGGCATAGCTGCCATCGGCATGGAGCACCCAGCCCCCGCCGATCCGCACGTCGGCGGAAGCGGCGACGGAGCGCTCGTTCGCCGCCGAGCCATAAGTGGCCAGCGCGCCGAGGTGCACCGGCTCGTCCGGCACGGCGTTGGGAATGCGCCGGTCGATCACGTTGACCACGCCGCCGATGGCCGAGGAACCATAGAGCAGCGATTGCGGCCCGCGCAGGACCTCGATCCGCTCGGCCAGCAAGGGGTTCACCACGGTCGCATGGTCGGCCGAGGTGTTGGACACGTCGATCGAGCCGATCCCGTTGGTCAGCACCCGCACCCGCTCGCCCTCCAGCCCGCGCAGGATCGGGCGCGAGGCGCTCGGCCCGAACGAGCTGGCGGTGACGCCCGGCGTATGGGCCAGGGTATCCCCGATGGATGGGCGGAGCACGGCGGTAAGCTGCCCGCCCTTGAGCACCGCGACGCCCGACAGAGCATCGACCCGCGCCACGGGCAACCCCGCGGTCACAATGATGTCCTCGGTCGGCCGCTCGTGGTAATCGTCGTCGGCGTGGTCGTGGACCGGCGCCTGCTGCGCGAAGGCGGGCGCGGCGACGGCCGCGAAGGCGATGGCCAGGGCAAGCCTGCTGGCGGTTTGGGCGAATCGCACGTCAGCTCCAATCAGCGATGGTCATTGTCCGCGCCTCTAAGCCCATTTTTGATATGATACACCATTACATTATCGTCATGCCCCGCCTCTTGAACCGTTTGCCGCCCTTTCCCATCTGTGTTGGATACCGGCGGCAACACCCCGCCGAGGTGGATAATCCCTATGATCGAAGTACGACCGTTCGCTGGCCTGGGCCACGCCGATCACGGCTGGCTGGACGCCCGCCATCACTTCAGCTTCGCCTCCTATCTCGACCGCAGCCGCATGGGCTGGGGCGCGATCCGGGTGTGGAACGACGACACCATCGCCGCCAGGTCCGGCTTTCCGCCGCATCCCCACAGCGACATGGAGATCGTCACCTTCGTCCGCACCGGGGCGATCACCCACCAGGACAGCCTGGGCAACAAGGGCCGCACCGCGGCCGGCGATGTCCAGGTGATGAGCGCCGGCACCGGCATCACCCACGCCGAATACAACCTGGAGGACGAGGCGGCGACGCTGTTCCAGATCTGGCTCCTGACCGACAAGCCCGGCGCGCCGCCGAGCTGGGGCCAGCGCGAATTCCCGCGCGGCGAGCGGTCCGGTCGCTGGGAAATCCTGGCGAGCGGCACGCCCGAGAAGGACGACGCCCTGCCGATCGGTGCGGATGCCAGGATCGCGGCCGCGACGATCTCCGCCGGGCAGCGGATCGCCTATCCGGCCGATCCGGCGCGCCACCTCTACCTGGTCGCGCCGACCGGGCGGATAACCGTCAACGGCGTCGAAGCGCAGCCGCGCGACGGCGTGGCGGTCACCGGCGAGACGGAGATCGTCGTCGAGGCGCTGGACGACGCTGAGGTCGTCCTGGTGGATTCGCGCTAGACCCGGCGATCAACCCGCCTTGGCGAGCCGCACCTGCGCGCTCGCCAGGCGGGTCATCAGCTTGAGGTCGCTTTCGCTGAGCTGAAGCGCGGCATCGGCCCAATGGCCGACGATGTCGCGCAGCTCCGACAAGGCGATCGGCGCGGCGGTGCGCATCGCCCGGCGCGCGCCGACGAGGCCGGCGTGCTTGCGGTGCGACTTGGCCATGAACTTGCGGACCGCGTCGATCCCCTCGCCCGGCTCGGCAAGCTGCTGGACGATGCCCATCTCGTACATCGCCTCGGCCGAATAGGTCTCGTTCGAAAGGATCATGCGGTCGGCCAGCGCCGTCCCCAGCTTGCGCGAGAGCAGCGTGTGCGCGCCCATGCCGGGGAACAGGCCGAAGACGATCTCCGGCAGGCCGAAGGTCGCGCCGCGCTCGGCGATGATGTGGTCGAACGAGAGCAAGGCCTCGAACCCGCCGCCCAGCGCCTGGCCCTGGACCAGGCCGACCGTGATCATCGGCAGGTCGAGCGCATGCATGTTGCGGTGGAGGATCTCCACGCAGCGGTTGCCGTAGCCGACCAGGCCGTCCCGGTCGCCGGCGCGGATCAGGCCGTGGAACAGCTCGAGGTCGCCGCCCAGGCAGAACACGCCCGGCGCCCGGCTGCCGAGGATCAGGTAGTCGAGCGCCAGCCTGCCTGGCCCGAAATTGCCGACGATGAGCCGCTGCCATTGCTCGAAATCGTTGAGCATCGGCGGCGTGAAGCTCGGCCGGTTGGCGGGACGCATGAAGGTCCACAGCGCCCTGGCCTCGGATTCATAGAAGACTTCCAGCTCATCGAGATTGAGCAGCCCTTCGGGCACGGCAAGACGCTGGACCGAATGTTCCAGCAAGGACTCTTCACCTGGATTGAGTGGAATAGCCGGCCCGTCGACATCCGACATGCCGCCGTATTCGCTGTCCAGATCGCTCGCAAGCCGATCCATGCGACCCCCTGATCCGTCGACCCCACGGCAGGAAACGCCGTGCTTCCCCGGTCCTATTTATCAGGAATCTAAACCGGTTAACCACGATTGTAAAAGATATTTTTACCATTGGAGAACCGCCCCGCGGCCGCCGGGCGAACACCCGGACCAGTTCCTAGGTAAAAATACCCGGCCGTTTTGCCTGCGAAGCCTAGGCCAGGCCCATCCGGGCAAGCGCCTTGTCCAGCATCAGGAGCTGCCACAGCAGGCGGGAGTTGTCCGCCCTGCCCGCGACATGCGCCTCCGCGATCCGGCGCAGGCGCTGGGGGTCGAACCAGCCCGTCCGCGCCAGGGCCGTGCTCGCCCCGATGGAGCGGGCGACCTCGGCCAGGGGGCCGCGGAACCAGGCCGCGATCGGGGTGACGAAGCCCTGCTTGGGCCGATAGAGGATGTCGTCGGGCAGATAGCGCCGCATCGTCCGCTTGAGCAGCCACTTGCCCTCCCCGCCGCGCAGGCGCAGCCGTTCGGGCAGGGTGGCGGCGAATTCGACCAGGCGATGGTCGAGCAGCGGCTCGCGCGCCTCCAGGCTGACCGCCATGCTCGCGCGGTCAACCTTGGTGAGGATGTCGCCGGGCAGCCAGAACTTGAGATCGGCATATTGCGCCCGGTCGAGCGGCGAGCGGCCCGGCGCGGCGCGCATCACGGCGGCCAGCTCGTCCTCGCCCCGGTGATCTCCGCGCAGGCGGCGGAAGGCGTCGGTATAGATCGTCTCGCGGACCTCCGGCGGCGTCACCGACAGGGCCCGCGCATAGCCCTCCTCGTCGCTGCTGGCGAGGGAGAGCAGCGTGGTCTTGGCCCGCAGCGGCCGGGGCGCCCAGTCCGCCTTGGGATAGATCGCCCCGAGCCCGCCGAACAGCGGCCCGCGCAGCGCCTGCGGCAGGAAGCCGCGCATCCGCCCCTCGCGATGCTGGAACAGGTGGCGGCGATAGCCGGCGAAAGCCTCGTCCGCCCCGTCGCCGGACAGCGCCACGGTCACAGTCTCCCGCGCGAGCTGGCAAACGCGCCAGGTCGGCAGGGCGGAGGCATCGGCAAAGGGCTCGTCGAACAGGGCGGCAAGCTGATCGACCGCCGCGAAATCGTCGGGCGAGACCAGGCGGCTGCGGTGATCGGTCCCAAACCGCTCCGCCACCGCGCTGGCATAGCTGCTCTCGTCGAGGGCGGCGACGTCGAAGCCGATCGAGCAGGTCCGCACGGGGCTCGCGCTCGCCTCGGCCATCAGGGCGACCACGGCGGAGCTGTCCACCCCGCCGGACAGGAACGCGCCGAGCGGCACGTCCGCGACCATGCGTGACGTCACGGCGTCGCGCAGCAGGTGCAGCAGCTCGGCCTCCAGATCGGCGTCGCTGCCCCGCCGCCGTTCCGCAAAGGAAACGTCCCACCAGCGGACCGGGGCCGGCGCGGAGCCATCGTGGCGCAGCAGGCGGTAATGGCCCGCCGGCAGCTTCTCCACCCCGCTCAGGAACGAGCGCGTGTCGGGCACGTAGCCCCAGGTCAGGAAATCCTCGACCGCCAGCGGATCGATCTCACGCCGCAGCAGAGGATGGGCCATCAACCCCTTGAGTTCCGAGGCGAAGATCAGGCTGCCGTCGCTGAGTTGCGCGGTGAACAGCGGCTTCACGCCGAGCCGGTCGCGGGCGAGGAACAGGGTGCGCCGGTCGAGGTCGTAGATCGCGAAGGCGAACATGCCGTTGAGCCGGGGCAGGCAATCGACGCCCCAGCGCTGCCAGGCGGCCAGGATCACCTCGCTGTCGCCATCGGTGTGGAACACCGCGCCATGGGCCTTCAGCTCGGCGCGCAGCTCGCGGTAGTTGTAGATCTCGCCATTGAAGACCAGCATCGCCCGGCCATCGGTAGAGGCCATCGGCTGGGGCGATCCGGCGACGTCGATGATCGACAGCCGGCGATGGCCCAGGCCCACGCCCGGCGCGGTCCAGACGCCGTGGCCGTCAGGCCCCCGGTGGACCAGGGCATCGCACATCCGCTCGACCCGCGCGGGATCGACCGGCTTGGGCGTCGACAGATGGAAAATCCCCGCAATCCCGCACATCGCCCTGCGCCTAACGGACTTGGGCCATGCGGTCCATCCATTCGCCCAGCGGCCCGGCCGACTGGCGGAACGCCCGGAGCGATCCCTCGGCCTGCGGCTCCTCGCTGGAGAGGATCAGCAGCATCGTCGGCCGGGCGCGCAGGCGCAGGCGATCCGCGATGTTGGCGAGCTTGAGGCGCAGGTTGCTGCCCGTGACGACGCCGCCGGTGCGATAGGTCGTCTCGGCCAGCCGCCCGTGGCGGCCCGCGCCCAGCAGGCGGTCGGACTTGGCATCGGCGAACGGCGGTCCGGGGGAGAGCCAGGCCCAGGCGGTGTCCGGCGTCAGCGCGCCCTCTCCGAAGCCGCCCGCCTCCTTGCCGTCGCTCTGCGAGGCGTAGAGCGCGAAGAACACGTCGACCTGCCGGCCCTGTCCATCGCGATAGCGGCCGAGCAGGCGGTGCTCCGCCCCCGTGGCGCGCGGTTCCCACCACACCTGCGGATCATAGTCGACGCGCTGCCAGCCCGCGACTTCGGGCAGCGCGATCCGCTCGGGCAGCGGCGCATGGAGGCGGTCGGCGGCCGTGGCCCAGCCGAAGACCAGCAGCGCGGGCAGCGCCATGCCCGCCAGCGGCCATGGACGGGGCAGCGAAAGGCGCTCCAGCCGGCTCAGCAGCGGCGAAGCCTCGATCGCGGCGACGTCGATCATCGGATCGTCGGCCGGACGATCGAAGAACCGCCAGGCCAGCGCCAGGGTCAGGCCCATGACCACGGCGAAGAAGATCCAGCCGTAGATCAGGTGGTCGATTCCCGTAGCCCGCTCCGCGCCGATATATTGCGCGGCGAAGATCGTGCCCCAGGCGCGCACCCCGTTGGCCAGGATCGGCAGGACGATGGCCAGGGCCAGGAAGGCGATCCGGCGCGGCCAGCTGCGGAAGCAGAGGCCGGCGACCAGCACACCGAAGGCGATCATCGCGATCAGGAACTTCACGCCCGAACAGGCCTCGGCCACTTCGAACAGGCCCGCCGGGGTTTCGATGAACACCCCGTCGATCGCCGCCGGAATGCCGCTGATCCCGACGAGGGCGATGGTCAGCTCCGCGGTGATGAGCTGCAAGGGCGGGACCAGCTCGTCCCCGAAAGGCACGAGGAAGGCCATGTAACCCAGCGGAAAGGCCAGCCCGGCGGAAGCCTTGGGGCCCAGCAGGACCAGCGCCGCAGCGATCAGCATGGCGACGGCCCCGGCCTGGCTCGCCAGCGCGAAGCCGGAGACGCCGCCCAGCAGCCAGAGGAAAGCCGCGCCCGCGAAGGCGATCAGGCCCGGCCACCAGGCCTGGGGCCGCAGCCGGGCCAGTTCCGGGGCGAGCGTCCAGGCCAGCCAGGCGACGATGGCCGGCACGACCAGGATATGGGTATAGGTGGAGCTGTTCCACCATTGCCCGGCCATGGCCACCCAATCGGCATGGAACAGCGCGATCAGCGCCAGCCAGGTCAGGCCCAGGCGAAGCGCCGCGCCGCGCCAGGCCTCCGGCCAGGCGCCGAACCATCCGGCCGCCTCGATCCGCGCCAACAGCCGGGAACGGACCTCAGGCGGCATCCCGGATCGCCAGTTGGCGCGCGCCGACGATGTCGGGCAGATCGGCCAGGGCGCCCGCCCAGCCGAACCGCTCGATCGCGAAGCGGCGGGCTTCCTCGCCCAGCAGGCGCGCGCCGTCGCGGTCGGCGGCCAGGCGGCGGACCGCCTCGGCAAGCGCCGCGTCGCTGTCCGCGACCATGAAATGCGTCCCATCGGTGCCGGGGATGCCGGTCGCGGCGGGAGGGGTCAGGACGACCGGCAGGGCCATCGACATGGCCTCCAGCACCTTGTTCTGGACGCCGCGCCCGATCTCCAGCGGGATCAGCGCCATGTCCGCGCCCTTCAGCCAGGGCCGGATGTCCGGCACCGCGCCCCAGA
>CAZFPW010000005.1:29526-31004 GCA_964520765.1 uncultured Novosphingobium sp. | reverse complement strand
CGCTCGGCCGGGGTCAGGCGCGCGGTGAACAGGGCGGCTTCCTCCGCGCTGATCAGCAGGCTGGTGTCGGCACGCCGGGCGATCCGCGCTTCCTCGTCGCGCAGCAGGCGCCCTTCGCGTGCGTGGACCCAGCGGGCGATGTTGCGGGGGCGCTTGGCGTAGTTCTCGAACTTCAGCGAATCGCAGTCCACGAAGTCGGCGACGACGCGGCCCGTGAAATCGTCGGGCACATACTGGCCCATCTGGCCGGAGAAGACGAAGATCGTGCCGATCGGCCGCTCGCGCAGGACCTGGCGCACGTAGTCGGCCAGGTCCTGGGAATGGAAGGCGTGCAGGCTCACCGGCTTGCCCGAGGCGAGCGAGCGCAGCCCGGCCACGATCAGCGGCTGGGAACGCTGGACCAGGCAATAGCTCTTGGCCATGCCGGCCAGCTCGACCTCCTCGGCCAGGTCGGCGGCGTCCTCGGCAAAGGTCGCGACGTGGACCGGGGCCAGGCGGGCCAGGCGCTTCAGCAGGTTGTGCGACCTGATCTTGTCCCCGCGATTGGGCGGGAACGGGATGCGGTGCGCCAGGAACAGGATCTCGCGCATCAGCCCAGCCCCCGTGCGATTCTCGGCCCCAGGCGATTGGCGAGCGGCAGCGGCAGGCGCTTCCACAGCGCGGCCAGGGCGGCATTGCCGGCGCTGTTGGGATTGGCGTCGCGCACCGGCGCGCCGGGCGCGGTCCAGACGGCATAGGTCAGCGGCTCGGGCTCGAAGCCCCAGTTGCGCTTGAAGTGATAGGCCCCGCTGCCGGTCTTGGAGCGGCCGAAGTCGAAGCGCTCGCACCCCCGCGCGCGGGCATGGCGCATCAGCTCGAAATACATGCGGTCGTTCGCCCGCAGCCGCCGCGCCTCGTGCGTGCCGCCCCCCCAATAGGGCAGCACCGCGCCGCGATGATAGAGCGACAGGACGCTCGCCACGGGACGGCCCTCGTGCCGCACGGTCAGGATGCCGGCATCCTCCCCGAAGAGGTCCAGCACCGCGTCGAACAGGGCGCGCGGGAAGACCGGGGTGCCGAGATTGCGGACGCTTTGCGCATAGACCTCGTAGTGGGACCGGCGATCATCCTCCCCGCTTCCGATCTCGATCATCAGGTCGGCGTCCAGGCCCTTGCGCACCTCGGCGCGCTGCTTGCGCGGGATGGCGAGCAGCAGCGCCTCGTCGCCCTCGGCCAGCGGGGCGACGAAGCCGCAATGGGCGTCGCCGCGCGTCGCCCAACCCGGCCGCGAGGTCGGCAACTGGCCGCCGCGCAATTCGATGGTCGGGCAGGATCGGCGCTGGGCCAGTTCCTCCAGCGCGGCGAAGACGGCATCGGCATCGCCCTCCGGAGCGGTCAGCAGCCCTCCCCCCACGGCGAAGCCGCTGGCGGCGAGCAGACGGCCGAATATCGGCGAGGAGATCGCGTTCAGCGGCAGATAGGCCGCCAACTGGCTGCCC
>CAZFPW010000005.1:20128-29426 GCA_964520765.1 uncultured Novosphingobium sp. | reverse complement strand
CAGCAGGCGCAGCTTGCCCGCCATCTGCTCCAGCCGCGAATAGTGCCGCAGCCGCGATTTCAGCGGGGCATTGCCGACGCGCGGCTGGCCGGGATCGATCTCCCAGGGGTGGAAATAGAACACCGCCGGCCGCCCGTCGCGGCGGTTCACCTGGCGGATCGCCCAGCGCGAGAAGGCATAGGGCAGGACGCGGAAGAAGCCCCCGCCGCCCGCCGCCAGCCGCCGACCCGCGAACTCGGCGGTGGTGACCGGAATCTCGATCAGGTCTGACCCCGGCAGCGGCCGGAAGGCAAAGCGCGGCGCTTCCCGCCAGCCATAGTGATCGTGCGCAATCGGCGCGACGCTGGAGCTGTAGGCAAAGCCCTGCTCGGCCAGGACCGGATAGGCCCAGGGCGTGCGGGAATCGATCGAGAAGCTCGGCGCGCGATAGCCGGTGACGGCCACGCCCGAGGCATCCTCGATCACCTTGCGACTGCGGTCGAGATCGACGGCGAAGCTGCGCGCGTCGAGCGTGAAGACCCGCGCGTGGTCCCAGCCGTGGCTGGCCAGCTCGTGCCCCGCCGCCGCGATCCGCCGCATCAGCGCGGGATGCCGCTCAGCGACCCAGCCCAGGGTGAAGAAGGTCGCCTGCACCCCGGCCTCCGCGAACATGGCGAGGATCGCGTCGCAGTTGCGCTCGACCCGGTCGGTCAGGCCGTCCCAGCTATCCTTCGCGATGACGTCCTCGAAGGCGCCGACGTGGAACCAGTCCTCGACGTCGACCGAGAGGCCGTTGATGGGCGTCGGCAAGGCCATGGCCGCTGTCCCCCGATCAGGCGGCGGCGCGCTGGGCGTCGTCGCCTTCGATCCACTCGATCAGCATCGTCAGGGTGTGACGGATCGTGCGGTCCTGCTCGGTCAGGCGGTTCTCCAGCAGGGCGAGCCGCTCGGCAAGCGCGGCGATCTCCGCCGAATCCGCAGGCGGCGGGGCCTGGTGGTCACCATTGGCCAGCTCGATCACCGCCTGTTGCAGCTCCGCGATCTGCGCGTCGCGCTCGGCCAGGGCGGCCTGCATCTCGGCCAAGATCGCGCCGTTGTCCGGCGCGGCGGGGGCTTCGATGAAGAAGTCCGGTTCCTCGGGGTCCGCAACGGGCTGGACCTCCGCCGGCCGGGCCGGGCCCAGCGTGCCGTCGCCCTTCAGCTCGTCGACCACCTGCGCCAGCATGGCCGCGTCCAGCTCGCGGCGCTGCTCGACCGCGCCGAGCAAGAGCAGGCGGTTGGCGATCTGGTTGATTCGCCGCGGCACGCCGCCCGAAGCCTCGTAGAGCGCGGGATAGACGCGCGGATCGATCAGCGGATTGCCGGTCCAGCCGACCAGGGCCAGGCGATGCTCGACGTAGGGCTGGACCTCGTCCGGCTCCATCGCCTCGAGATGATGGGTCGCGATTACCCGCTGGCGGAGCTGCTCCAGGCCGGGATGATGGTTCAGCGTATCGCGGAACTCGGGCTGGCCCAGCAGCAGCGTCTGGAGCAGCGGATGCGCGCCGAGCTGGAAGTTCGAGAACATCCGCAGCTCTTCCAGCGCCTCGATCGAGAGGTTCTGCGATTCGTCGACGATCAGCAGGCAGCGCCGCCCCGCCCGCGCCTCTTCGTGAAGGAAGCCCTCGATCGCGCCGAGCGCCGAGGCCTTGTCATGCCCCTCGACCGGCAGGCCGAAGGCCTGCGCCACGACATGGACCAGCTCTTCCCCGCCGAGCTTGCTGGTGACGATCTGGGCGGCGGTCAGCCGGCCCGGATCGATCGTCGCCATCAGGTGCGCGACCAGGGTGGACTTGCCCGCCCCGACCTCTCCGGTGATGACGATGAAGCCCTCGCCCTGCGCCAGGCCATAGCCGAGATAGGACAGCGCCTTGCGGTGCGTCGCGCTCTCGAAATAGAAGCCCGGGTCCGGCGTGAGCTGGAAGGGGCGCCCGGTGAGCCCGAAGAAATCGTCGAACATCGCAGCCTACTCCATCGGGCTCTAGAAGCTGTACCGCAGGCCGGCGAGGGCCGAGGCGGTCCAGTAATCGTCTTCGTACTGGCGGTTGATCCCGTCGATCCCGAGGGCGAGAGACCCCGAGAGGCGGTTGGTCAGCCAGCGGCGGTAAGCGACCGTCGCGCCGATCGCGGTGGCGTCGCCCGTAGCGGCGAATCCGCTCTGGAACCAGTTGGCGTAGATGTTGCCGCTCAAGCTCGACCGCTGGTCGAGCTGGGCGTCGACATAGGCGGCCAGCCAGAAGTTCTCGTCCACCACGCCATTGGCGCTGGCCAGGATCGTTCCCGGTGCGGCGAAGAAGCGGCGGCGGTCGTAGCCCACGCCCACGCCGGTCTGGATGCGCCCGAGGTCGAGGCCCCAGGTCGCCGCCACGCCCCGCGCGCGGAAGGTGGACGAGCGGATCGAGCCCAGCGCGCCGCCCAGGCACGAACCCTGGTCGAGCGAGGCGACGCAATTGGTGATGTCGCCCGACAGCGGATTGCGGATCGCCTGGAACTGCGTCGGCAGGCTCTCCAGCGCGCGGTTCACCTGGCCGCCGAAGCCGGCGACGTTGTCGTAGACGCTGATGTTCACGCTCTGGCGGCGGCTCGGCGCCCAGCCGAAGGTGCCATAGACGCTGGTCGAGCCATAGCGGCGGCCGACATGGGCCTCCAGGCTGGTGCGCGGGCTCGGCTTCCACAGGACGCCGACATCCCAGATGATCCCTTCCGCCTCATAGGCGATGCGGCGCGGAGCCGACTTGTCGGTGACGTAACGGCCGTCCGATCCGACCACCGGCACCCCGCCGACGAGCACGGCGTCGCGGCTCGAAATCTCCACGTCCTCATAGCCGATGCCGCCGACCAGGGCGACGCTCTGGCCCACCGGCACGGTCACGTCGGCGCGGGCGTGGAAGTCCTTCACCCGCTGGTCGAGGTTGGAGACGTCTTCCTGATAATAGCCGGCGCCCACCCCCAGGCCCACCGGCAGCACGTCATGCGGGCGGGTGCCCAGGTGAAGCTCGGCATTGTGGACCACGGAGCTGTCGAACACGTCGACCGGCGCCGCGCCGGGCGCGGCGACGAGCGAATCCGGCGCCGTCACCTTGGTATAGCCGATGTGATAGTGGCCATCGATCTTGACGTCGCCGGCATGGGTCGAGACCGAGGGACCGGCATAGACCGAATAGATATTGCTGACGTTGTCCCCGCGATCGATCGGCGCGCCGACCGAGGCGCCGTTGGCCTCGACCCGCGTGCGCTGGGCCATCGCCCCCGCATCGAAGCGGACCGACTGCTGGACCACGCCCAGCGAGGCGCGGGCGACGCCGCTGATCGTATCGCTGTCCTCGGCGCGGCCGTATCCGAAGCGGCGCTCATAGCGCAGCGAGACCGAGGCGGCGTTGTTCCGGCCGTTGACATGGGCATCCACCCCCGCGGCGAGCGTGGTATAGGTCAGAGTGTCGCTGCCGGGGGAAAGCTCCGCATCGATGATCTGCGCGACCTCGATATAGGGCTGGATGCCGATCCGGCCGCTGCGCTGGCCCCGGTTGGCGCGATCCTTGCCGCGATCCCCCTTGGAGGAGGCGCGCGATCCGCCTTCATCCCCATAGCCGATCGACTGGGCCTGGGCCGGCATGCCAAGGCCGATGACGGCCGCGCAGGCCAGCAGGCCGATTGCAAGACGATTGCTCATCGTCACCCTCCATATCCGTAATAGGCGCCGAACCGGCGGCCGCTCGGGCTGAACTGCACGCGGTTCAGCAGCAATTGGATGTTCGGACAGCCCGCAAGGAGCGAGACCGCATCCTCCACCGCGCCCTGTCCCGTCTTGTCGGCCCGCACGACGACGAGCGCCTGGCCGACATATTTGGCCAGCTCCGCCGCGGGCGATGCCGCGAGAGCCGGCGGCGAATCGAAGATCACGATGCGGTTCGGCGCGCCCTCGCCCAGCCGGATTTCACTGAGCCGATCGAGCACGGTCGCGGCCCGCGAGGTCGAGAGATATTCCGAATCCGAAGTCGTCGCCTCGCCGGCGGGCAGGACCCACAGGCCCGGAATGTCCGTGCCGATCACGCAGTCCGCGACATCGACCGAAGGATCGGACAGCGCGTCCATCAACCCGCGCCCGCCCGGCAGGCCGAGCGCCGAGAGCACCGAGGGCTTGGCGAAGTCCGCGTCGACGAGGAGGACCTCGCTCTCCTTCTCGGCGGCCAGGGCCAGGGCGAGGTTGAGCGCGCAATAGGTCTTGCCCTCGCCGGGATGGGGCGAGCAGATCAGCACGCGCTGGGCGGCCGGTCCCGCGCCTTCGCGGCGCAATTCCGCCGCCTGGAGCATGACCTGGCGCTTGACGATGCGGAACTCTTCCAGAAGCGCGCTGACCGCGCCTTCGGGCACGATCAGGCCCTGGTCGCGCAGGTGACCGCGATCGACCGGATGGCGCGGCGCGGTAAAGGCCAGCGGCCGCACGGGGGCAGCCGGGGCCGGCGCTTCGACCGCCGCCGCAGCCGGAACCGCCGGCTCGGCAAGGGTCGGTGCGACCGGCGCGACGACCGCCGCCGGCGCCGCAACCGCAACGGGCTCGGCCACGACGATGGGTTCCGGCGGACGCGCCACCGGCTCGGGCGCGCGGTGGCGCAGGCCCGGCTTCACCGGCGGCGGGGCCAGGTTGGCCGGCACCGGCGGCGGCGCGAGGCCGCCCAGGGCATATTTGCTGACCGCGCGCTCGATCAGCGAGCGGGTGTCGGCGGAAGGCACGGGGATCTTGGTGTGCTCGGTCATCGGCTTATCCCACCATCCGCAACTGGATCGTCTCGGCGGCCATGAGGATCACGAAGAGTCCCCCCAGCCCGGCCGTCGCGGCATAGAACCGCTTCTGCGTGCGCCGTCGCAGCGCCTTGGCCGCGTCGGTCACGGTTTCGGAGATCGCGCCCAGCACCGGCAGGCCCAGCGCCTTCTCCAGCCTGGCGCTGGTGGCGAAGGTGGAGCGGAGCTGGCTCATCGCGAAAGCCGCGCCGCAGCCGCCGCCCAGGCCGACGAACAGCACGCCCAGGATCAGCAGCATCCGGTTCGGCGCGGCGGGCGCGCGCGGGATCACGGGCGGATCGATGACCTGGAACTTGACGACGGAACGCTCGGTCTCGACCTGGCCGCGCAGGCGCAGCTCCTCGCGGTCCTGGAGCATCTTGTCGTACTGTTCCTTCAGCACGTTGTAGTCGCGGCTGATCCGCGCGGCTTCGGCGGCAAGCTCGGGATTGGCGATCTGGCGCGCGGTCAGGCTGGCGGCGTCGCCCTGGATCGCCGCGCGGCGCGCCATCAGCGCCTGGACATTGGCCTGGCGCTCGGCCCGGATCGACTGGAGCGAGGCATAGGCCGGGTTCGGGATGCCGCCCGCCGGGCTGGCGCCCTCGGCCTGGACCTGGGCGCGCAGCATGGCGACCTGGTTGCGGGCCGAGATCACGTCCGGGTGGCTGTCGGTCAGCCCGCGCGAGCGCATCGCCGCAAGGTCGGCCTGGGCCTGGGCCAGCGCCCCGCGCGCGCCGCCCGCGGGACCGGCGCCGGCGAGCGTCGGCGGCGTGCCGGCAAGCTGGCCGTTGATCGCGGCGAGCGCGGACTGCGCGGCGGCAAGATCGGCGTCGAGCCCGCGCATCTCGCTGCGGCTCGCTTCCATGCGCTGCTGCAGGGTGGCCCCGCCCTGGGCCAGGTCGGGATTGCGCGCCTCGAATTCCATGCGGCGCTGCTCGGCCGCTTCGAGCTGCTTCTGGCGGTCGGCGAGCTGGGCGTTCAGGAACTCCAGCGTCTGGGCCATCTCGCCCCGGTTGCCGGCGACGTTGTCGTCGCGGAAGATGTCGATCAGCTTCTGGACGATGTCCTGGGCCAGCTTGGCGTTCTCGGCGTCGGACAGGTTGCCGCGGCCCGAGGTCGCGGTGATCTCGAACAGGTTGTCCTGCGCGGAGACGACCTTGACCGCCTTGGTCAGGCCGCCGACCGCGCCTTCCATGTCCTTGGGCGTCTTGACCTCGTCGCCGATCCGGGTGCCGCGCACCACCTTCTCCAGGTTGATCGCGCTCACCAGGGTCTGGCGGACGCGCTCCACGGCGCGCCGCTGATCCTCGGAATTGATGCCGATCTTGGCGGCGAGCGGATCGTCGAGCTGGACGAAGATGCGCGTCTTCGCCTCGTACTTGTTCGGGATCATCGCCACGACCAGCCAGCCCAGCAGGCAGATCGCCCAGGCGACGCCCAGGGCAAGCCAGCGGCGGTGCCAGACGGCGTAGAGCGCGGTGCGCAGCTCTTCGAAAAGGTTGGTCATATTCCCCCGCGCCCCGGCTTCAGAACATGCTCTCGGGGATGATGATGACGTCGCCGGGCTTCAGCATCACGTTGGCGCGGCTGTCGCCCTTCTTGAGCAGGTCGCCCAGCTTGATCGCATATTCCTGCTGGCGGCCCGATTCCTTGTCGAAGCGGATCAGCTTGGCCCGATTGCCCGCGGCATATTCGGACAGGCCGCCGACCGCGATCATCGCGTCGAGCAGCGTCATGTTCGCGCGGTAGGGCAGCGAGGCCGGCTTCTCGGTCGCGCCGACGACGCGGACCTGCTGGCTGAAGGTGCCGGCGAACTTGTTGACGATGACCGAGACCAGCGGCTCCTGGATATATTGCGAGAGCTGGAGCTTGATGTCCTCGGCCAGCATCGAGGGCGTCTTGCCCACGGCCGGCATGTCGGTGATCAGCGGCGTGGTGATCCGCCCGTCGGGCCGGACCTGGACGCTCGCGCCGAGTTCGGGATTGCGCCAGACGAAGATCGTCAGCTCGTCGAGCGGGCCGATCACGTATTCCTCGCCGGGGCCTTCCTGCATGGCGACGAAGGACGCGGGGGGAAGCTGCGGCGGCTTGGCCGCCTGGCCGCTGCCCGCGAAACACATGGCCGCCACCGCGCTTCCGGCGAGCAGGCGGGCAAAACGGCTAGTGGACATCGACGGCTTCCTCGCAGCGCCGACCCGGCCGCGGACCGCCTGGTCCGGGCTAAAGACGGCTATTCAGCCTCCGCTATCGCGCCAAAGGGTGAACATAGCGTTAGCCTTGCGCCCAAATGCCGGGGCTCACGAGGCTTTTGGCGGCCCGGTCCCAAAGCGGGACAGCGCGGCGCCGGATCGTTAAACGAGGATTTCGCGCGCCGGACCCTGGCCCAGGAACATGGCCGGGCTGGCGCTTGCGCCATAGGCTCCGGCGCAGAACACCGCGATCAGGTCGCCCACCTCGGCGCGCGGGAAACCGCCCTTGTTCGCCAGGATGTCGAGCGGGGTGCACAGGCAGCCCACCACGCTGGCCTCCTCCTCCACCTCCACGTCGAAGCGCGTGGCGACGGCGACCGGATAGTTGCGGCGGACCACCGTGCCGAAATTGCCCGATGCGGCAAGCTGGTGATGGAGCCCGCCGTCGGTGACGAGGAACACCTCGCCATGGCTGATCTTGCGATCGACGACACGGCATAGATAGACCCCCGCCTCGCCGACCAGATGCCGGCCCAGCTCGATGCAGAATTCCGTCTCGGACAGTTCGTCCGGCAGGGCGGCCAGGCGCTCTTCCAGCGCCTCCCCGATCCGGCGGGTGTCGAGCGGGATGTCGCCCGGGAAGTAGGGGATGCCAAATCCGCCCCCAAGGTTGCAATGTGGTAGCGATACGCCGCTTGCCCGTCGCAAACTGGCTGCCAGTTCGAAGGTCTGGCGCTGGGTCTCGACGATCGCCTCGGCGTCCAGCGCCTGGCTACCGGCGAAGATGTGAAACCCACGCCATTCCGCGCCGCTGGCGACGATTCTGCGGGCCAGATCGGGCACCCGCTCGGCATCGACGCCGAATGGCTTGGCCCCGCCGCCCATCTTCATGCCAGAGCCCTTGAGATCGAAATCGGGGTTCACCCGGATCGCCAGGCGCGGAATTTTTCCAAGCTTTTCAGCGATCCGCAGGGCACGATCGGCCTCGGCCTCGGACTCGAGGTTCAGCGTGACCCCCGCCAGGATCGCCGCCTCAAGCTCCCCATCCCGCTTGCCCGGCCCGGCGAAGCTGACCCGAGCCGGATCGACGCCCGCGGCCCGAACCATCTCAAGCTCGCCGCCCGAGGCAATGTCGAAGCCATCGACCAGCGTGTCGAACAGCTTCAGGATTGGAGCATAGGAATTTGCTTTTACAGCATAATGTAGTGCAATCCGCTCCGGCAACGCGTGGCGGAGTGACGCCACGCGGTCGCGGATCAACGCAGTCGAATAGACGAACAGGGGCGTCCCACCGGCCATGTCGACCAGCTCGGTCACCGGGAGCCCCTCGATGGCGAGCACCCCGTCGCGGGCGGCATAGCCGGCGGGGATCGGACCGAGCGGCTTCACGCCGCCAGCTCCGCATAGAGGCCGGTCCGGTCGATCTTGCCGTTGGGGCCGATCGGCATGGCGGAGCGCCAGTGAATGACCTTGGGCTGCATGAAATTCGGTAGTTCCTGCATAAGGATACGAGGCAAAGCTTCCTCAGCATCTAAAATTCCGGGAACGGCGCGGACCACCAAGTGAACCGCCTGGCCCAGGCGCTCGTCGGGAATGCCTAGCGCCACCGCCTCGGCCACCAGGCCGCTGGCGAGCACGGCTTCCTCGATCTCCTGCGGGCTGATCCGGTTGCCGGCGCTCTTGATCATGGCGTCACGACGCCCGACGAAATAGAGCAAGCCCTCCGCATCGCGCCGCACCCGGTCGCCCGACCAGACGGCCATGCCGCCATAGCGCGACGCCGCCGGCGCGGGTTTGTAGCGCTCCGCGGTACGGGCGGGGTCCTGCCAGTAGCCCTGGGCCACCAGCGGGCCGCAATGAACCAGTTCGCCCTCCTCGTCATCGGCGGCGATTTCTCCGGCGTCGTTCACGACCAGGATCTCGGCGTGGGGGATCCCCTTGCCCATCGAGGTGGGGTGGGTGTCGATCAGCGCCGGATCGAGAAAAGTCGAGCGAAATGCTTCGGTTAGGCCATACATCGCATAGAGCTTGGCCTGCGGGAACAGGGCGCGGAGACGGCGGACGAGGTCCGGCGTCAAGGCGCCGCCGCTGTTGGTCAGGCGGCGCAGCCTGGCCGCGATCGGGGCTGGCCAGTCCTGCTCGGTGAGTTGGACCCAAAGCGGGGGGACGGCGGCCAGGGTCGTGACGTCGTGGCGGTCTACTGCCTTCACGACGTCACGCGGAGTGAGGTAATCCAATGGGATAGCGCAGGCTCCTGCGAACCAGGTCGAAAGGAGCTGGTTCTGGCCGTAGTCGAAGGACAGCGGAAGGAC
>CAZFPW010000005.1:13392-20028 GCA_964520765.1 uncultured Novosphingobium sp. | reverse complement strand
GTGCCGATCAGCAGGCGCGATCCGCTGTCAGCCAGTATGTGACCAATTTGCGCACGCTTGAGCAAAGGGTTCGCCGGAACGTGCACCAACCGCGCCCTCGCGGCCGCCAGGGGCATGAGGCAGGTCAGCTCGCCCTTGGCGGCCCAGGTGGCGACCCGCGCGCCGTCCTCATCGACCTGGCTGCGCAGCCAGGCGGCGAGACGGGAGACACGCGATCTTAAGTCCTTGTAGCTAAGCGTCTCGCCACGCAGCACGAGCGCGGGGGCGTCATCGGCCCCGCGACAGGCGAGATGGTCGAGCGGCCGGATCGCAGGTTCGAGCTGTTCGGTCACAGGTGTCCAGGTGGTTGGTTGAAGCGATGACGGTCGAGTATCACGACGATCTTAACGAAGTGCAAGGCGACGCCATTTTGGCGCAGTTGCTCGATGCGCCGCTTGCCGCCGCGCCGTTCGACCGGCTCGCCTGGTGGCGCGGACTGGCGGAGGAATGCGGGATAGAACCGCTGCTGGCGGTCGCCCGCGACGGGGCTGCCCTGGCGGTCCTGCCGCTGCGCCGGGAGGGGGACGAGCTGCGGGAACTCGGCAACTGGTATTCGTTCCGTACCGGCCCGGTCGTCAGCGCCGGGGCCGATGCCGCGATCCTGCTGAGCGCCATCGCCCGCGACATCGGGGAGCGCGCCGGGCGGATCGTCCTTTCCCGGATCGCCGAGGAAGACGCGGCCATCCTGGTCGCAGCGTTTCGCGCCGCCGGATGGTTCGCCGTCATGACGCCATGCGACGTGAACCACGTGCTGCGGGTGAACGGGCGGACCTATGCCGAATACCTCGCCGGCCGCCCCGGCCAGGTCCGCACCACGCTGAAACGCAAGGCGGGCAAGGTCGAGGTCCGCCTGCTCCGGCAGTTCGACGATGCGGCCTGGGACGCCTACGAGGCGATCTATGCCCGAAGCTGGAAGCCCGAGGAGGGCTCCCCCGCCTTCCTGCGCCGCTTCGCGCGGGAGGAAGGCGCGGCGGGCCGCCTGCGCTTCGCCCTGGCCCTGGCCGAGGGCAAGCCGGTCGCCGCCCAGTTCTGGACCGTGGAGGCCGGCACGGCCTTCATCCACAAGCTCGCCCATGTCGAGGAGGCCAAGCCGCTCTCCCCCGGCACCACGCTCAGCGCCGCCCTGTTCGAAGAGGTGATCGACCGCGACAAGGTGGCCCTGGTGGACTTCGGCACCGGCGACGACGGCTATAAGCGGGACTGGATGGAAGAGGTCCGCACCCGCTACCGGATCGAGCTGCTGCGGCCCTTTCAGCCGAAAAACTGGCCGTTAATCGCCAAGGCGGGGCTGCGACGACTTGCCCAGGCGGCGGGGCGTGGCTAGAGCGCGCGGAAAATTTGGGGGCCAGATGAGCAAGACGACCGATAAATTGCTCCGCAAGATCCTGACCGACGTGCTCGGCCTCAAGCCGGGCCAGGCGGATGCGTTCACGCTGGACACCGGCCTGTTCGGGGACTTGCCCGAGCTGGATTCGATGGCCGTCGCCGGCCTGCTGACCGAAATGGAGGACCGCCTCGACATCGTCATCGAGGATGACGAGATCGACGGGGAGCTGCTGGAAACCTACGGCTCGCTGCTGGCCTTCGCCGAGGCGAAACGCACCGAAGCGTGATCGCCAGCTACCCCTGCCCGGGCGGGGACGCCGAATTCACCCTGGCCTTCGACAAGGGGCGGCCGCATCGCCTTCTGATCGTGCCCGCGCTGTTCGAGGAAGCCAATCGCCTGCGCCGGCTGACCGTGGAGGTCATGCGCCGGCTCGACGCCGCGGGGATCGACAGCTTCCTGCCCGATCTGCCCGGCTGCAACGAAAGCCTGCAAAGGCTGGAAACCCAGACGCTGGAGATCTGGCGGGCGGCCATGGCAGCGGCGGCCGGGCATTTCGATGCGACCCACGTGCTGGGCATTCGCGGCGGCGCGCTGGTCCAGCCCGACCTGCCCGGCTGGCGCTATGCCCCGGTCAAGGGCGCGAACCTGCTGCGCCAGATGCTCCGCGCGCGGATCGTGGTCTCGCGCGAGCTGGGCCTGGCCGAGACGCAGGAAGGCCTGCTGGAGGCCGGCTCCCGCGACGGGCTGGAACTGGTCGGCTACCGGCTCGGCCCGGCCCTGCTGGGCGGGCTCCAGGCCGCCGAGCCGGCGCTTGCCGCAGACATCGGCCAGGACATGGTGGGCGGCAGCGGCCTCTGGCTGCGCGCCGAGCCGGGCGAGGACCGCGCCCAGGCCGATGCGCTGGCGGCCATCCTCGCCGTGGGGATCAAGGCATGAGCCGGCGGCACCTGACCTTCCCCTGTGAGGGCGCGACCCTGGTGGGAACGATCGACGGGGCAGCGGGCTCGACCGGCCTGCTGCTGGTTTCGGGCGGCAACGAGTTGCGCTCCGGCGCCTGGGCCGGCCAGGCGCAATTCGCCGCGCGAATCGCCGCGCAAGGTTTTCCGGTGTTCCGCTACGATCGGCGCGGGGTGGGCGACAGCGACGGGCCGAACGGTGAGTTCAAGACCGGCGGGCCGGACATCGCCGCCGCCCTCGCCGCCTTCCGCGCCGCCGCGCCGCAGGTGACGCGGGTGGTTGCGCTGGGCAATTGCGACGCGGCGAGCAGCCTGATGCTGGCCGGGGGCGCGGGCTGCGATGGGCTGATCCTGTCGAACCCCTGGACCATCGAGGGCGACGATGATGCCCCGCCGCCCGAAGTGCTGCGCGACCACTACAAGCGACGGCTGGCGAGCCCCGATGCGCTCAAGCGGCTGCTGACCGGGCAGATTCCCATCGGCAAGCTGATCCGCAGCCTGATCGCGGCGGTCCGTCCCGCCCCGGCGCCGACCTCGCTGGCGCAGGACATGGCGGCGGGAATCGCCGGGTTCGCTGGGCCGGTCGCGATCCTGATCGCCGAGCGGGACCGGACGGGAATCGCGTTCCTGGGGACCTGGGACAAGGCCGATCCGCGCATCCGGCGCTGTGCCGGGGCCTCGCACAGCTACGTCGAGCCGGAGGCGCGGGAATGGCTCGAAGCGCAGGTGGTGGAAGTTCTGGCGTTGGGGAATCTCGCGTCGTCCCGGGCTTGACCCGGGGACCGCTGGCGGCCGGGTGCGCCCTTTCGCTATCGGCGAGAGTCCCTCCGATCCGGATTGAACCATCCGTTCCCTCATCGTCACCCTGAACTCGTTTCAGGGTCCATGGCGCAACGCATGCCGTTTTCCGCGACCGTCGCGCTATCGGCACAGGGGCACCATGGATGCTGAAACAAGTTCAGCATGACGGATGTGGATTCGATCCGGGTCCCGTCGATGAGGCCAGCGGTCCCGGGTCAAGCCCGGGACGACGACCTCACCCGGGACGACGACTTCACCATTGGCTCCGGGTTACCCTGCCGCGGCGATCACGGCCTGGGCTTCCTCGAACTCGCGCGCGGCGAGGAAGCGTTCGGCGTCCAGCGCGGCCATGCAGCCCGTGCCGGCCGCCGTCACCGCCTGGCGATAGACGCGGTCCATCACGTCCCCGCAGGCGAAGACGCCGGGGATCGCCGTCTTGGGCGTGCCCGGCTGGACCAGGATATAGCCGCTGTCGTCCAGTTCGAGCTGGTCCTTGAACAGCTCGGTCGCGGGGGCGTGGCCGATGGCGACGAAGGCCCCGTCGGCGGAAATCTCCGACTTCTCGCCGGTCACGGTATCGGTCAGGGCCAGGCCGGTGAGGCCGCCGGCCAGCGGATCGCCCAGGAAGCGGTCGACCGCCTTGTTCCAGACCACGGTGACGTTCGGATGGGCGAACAGCCGGTCCTGCAGGATCTTCTCGGCCCGCAGCGAATCGCGGCGGTGGATCAGGGTCACGTCCTGGCTGTGATTGGTGAGGTACAGCGCTTCCTCGACCGCGGTGTTGCCGCCGCCGATCACCACGACCTTCTTGCCGCGATAGAAGAACCCGTCGCAGGTGGCGCAGGCCGAGACGCCCTTGCCGCCCAGCTCCTGCTCGCCCGGCACGCCCAGCCACTTGGCCTGGGCGCCCGTGGCGATCACCAGGGTCTCGCCTTCATAGACCTCGCCGCCGTCGCCCACGGCGCGGAACGGCCAGGAGGTCGTATCGACCGAGACGATCGTGTCCCACATCATCCGCGTGCCGACATGCTCGGCCTGGGCCTGCATCTCCTGCATCAGCCAGGGGCCCTGGATCACCTCGCGGAAGCCGGGATAGTTCTCGACATCGGTGGTGATGGTAAGCTGGCCGCCGGGCTGGAGGCCCTGGACGACGATCGGCTCAAGTCCCGCGCGCGCGCCGTAGATCGCTGCCGAAAGCCCCGCCGGGCCGGAACCGATGATCAGCATGCGGGTGGTGTGCGTCGTCATGAAAGCCCTCCGATAGTGCCGCCGCAGATAGGTATTCGTGCCGGGGAAATCGAGTCCCAAGTGGGGTTCGATTGACGCGGTGGCGCAGGACGCGCAAACCGCCGCGCATGATCTTATCCGGACCGACCTCCAACAGCTTCATGTCGCAGCGGCTGCGGCTCCACTACGTCGATTGGGGCAACCCGGAGGCCCCGCCGCTAATCCTCCAGCACGGCGGGCGCGACCATTGCCGCTCGTGGGACTGGGTGGCGCAGGAGCTGCGCAAGGACTGGCACGTGATCGCCGCCGACCTGCGCGGCCACGGCGATTCCGCTTGGTCGCCCGACGGCGACTATTCGCTGAACGCCTATCTCTACGACTTCGCGCAGCTCGTTCATACGCTGGGCTATGACCAGGTGACGATCGTGGCCCATTCGCTGGGCGGCAACATCGCGACGCGCTTCACCGGGCTATATCCCGACAAGGTGCGGAAGCTCGCCAATATCGAGGGCCTCGGCCCCGCGCCCGCCGACCTCGCCGAGCGGGACAAGGTCGGCTACGCCGTCCGCATCCGCGAATGGATCGACAACAAGCGCGCGGCGGCGGGGCGGATGCCCAGGCGCTATCCCACGCTCAAGGCGGCCTATCAGCGGATGAAGGAGGAGAACGCCTATCTCACCGACGCCCAGGCCCGCCACCTGACCATCAGCGGCGTCGCCCGCAACGAGGACGGGACCTGGAGCTGGAAGTTCGACAACTACCTGAACGTCTGGCCGGTGGACTATACGCCCCAGGCCGAGATCGAGCGCCTGTGGGGCGCGATCACCTGCCCGATGCTGCTGTTCTACGGCCGCGACAGCTTCGCCTCCAATCCCGAGAGGGACGGCCGGCTGCGCCATTTCAACACCGCGCGGGTGATCGAGTACGAGAACGCCGGGCACTGGCTGCACCACGACCAGTTCGAGCGGTTCATGGGCGACTTGAAGGCGTTCCTCTAGGAATCGAGCAGCCGGTCCCGCAGCCGTTCGCGCAGGGCCGGGTCGGCGCCCAGCTCCTCGGCCAGCCAGGCGTCTGCCGAGCCGTACCGCTCGCGCATCGCGGCGAAGGCGGTTTCAAGGTATTCGGCCTCGACCCCCATCAGGATGCGCAGGATGTCCTCGTCGACCGGGCCCCGCGCCGCCGCGATCGTCTCCGCGCCGGCGCGGATGCGGGCCTCGACGTCGCCGGCCGTGTTCGTCAGCAGATAGTCCGCGATGATGTCGTCCCGGTGGACCCCGGCGGCGAGATGGATCGCGGCGACGGCGATACCGGTGCGGTCCTTGCCCGCCATGCAGTTGACCAGGACCGCCGCTTCCCCCGCGGCCAGGTCGGCCAGCATGCGGCGGATCATCGCCGTGAGCTGCGGCCGGAAGACGAGGCTCGCGTAGTTGGCTCGCAAGCTCTCCCGCGTGGACACCGCGTCGCGCTGGCGCGGCACCGCGCGGGCGGCGGCAAGGTGCGGCGCGTGGCTTAGCGAGAGGCTTTCGGCGTAATGGATCGTCCCGGCGAACCCCTCCGGGCGGCGGCAGGGATGCAGGGTGCGTTCCTTGTCGCCCCGCAGGTCGTAGATCGCGGTCAGGCCCAGGGCGGCGATCCGCTCCAGATCGGCGTCGGTCGCGCCGAAATGCTGGCCCGAGCGCCACAGCGCGCCGCGCCGCAGCCGCCCGCCCCCGGCCGTCGCATAACCGCCGAAATCGCGGAAATTATGGACGCCTTCCAGCGTCAGGACACGATCGTCGGCCATACGTCTGAATCTCCAGGGGATTGATACTTGCCATGCTTACTATCGGTATGCATAGCAAACCCAATTGCTGGATTCTTCGAGGAACACAACCGTGGCAGAAGGCGATATCGCCGCCCTCCCCGTCGAGGAAACGACACGGACCCGTTCGCGCTGGCGCCGGCCGCTGCTGCTCGTCGCGCCGGCCGTGGTGCTGGTCGGCGCGGTGTATTTCTACCTGACCGGCGGCCGCTACGAATCGACCGACAACGCCTCGATCCAGACCGGCCTGGTCGGCATCGCGCCCGACATCGACGGCAAGGTCGTCGCGATCGAGGTGCATGAGAACCAGCACGTCACCAAGGGCCAGGTCCTGTTCCGCATCGCCTCCGACACGCCCGTCGCCACGGTGGCGGAGGCCGAGGCGCAGCTGGCCGCCGCGCGGACCGAGATCGGGGCCAAGCAGCAGGACTATCGCGCCAGCCTGTCCGACGTGCAGGCGGCCGAGGCGCGGCTGGCCTTCGCCC
>CAZFPW010000005.1:7218-13292 GCA_964520765.1 uncultured Novosphingobium sp. | reverse complement strand
ATCCGCCTCGGCAACACCGTGGTCCGCGCGCCGCAGGACGGCATCGTCACCCGGGTCAACCAGCTTCAGGTGGGCAGCTACGTCGTCACCGGGCGGCCGGTCTTCGTGCTGACCGGCCTCAAGGTCTGGGTCCAGGCGAACTTCAAGGAGAACCAGCTGCGCTACATGCGCGTCGGCCAGCCCGCCACGGTCGAGATCGACGCCTTCCCCGACCACAAGCTGAAGGGCCACGTCGCCAGCTTCAGCCCCGGCACGGGCAGCAGCTTCTCGGTCCTCCCGGCCGAGAACGCGACCGGCAACTGGGTGAAGGTCGTCCAGCGCCTGCCGGTCGAGATCGCGATCGACGAGATGCCCGCCGGCCTGCCGCTCAGCGCCGGGCTGAGCGTCGGGGTAGAGGTCGATACCGGCCACCAGCGCCACCTCTTCGGCCCGGACACGCCCGCCCGCACCCCCGAAAAGGCGGCGGCCCGGCCGTGAATTCGTCGGCAAGCGAGGGAGACTATCCCGATCCGGCGCGCCGGCTGCTGATCACCATCCCCTCCATGCTGGCCTCGACGATGGTGGCGGTGGACATCACCATCGCCAACGTCGCCCTGCCGCACATGTCCTCCTCGCTGTCGGCCTCGGCCGATCAGGTGGTCTGGGTGCTGACCTCCTACCTCATCGCCAGCGCCATCGCGACGCCGCTCTCCGGCTGGCTGGCGAGCCGCTATGGCCGCAAGTGGGTCATGGTCGCCTCGGTCGCCGGGTTCACCCTGGCCTCGGCCCTGTGCGGCGCGGCCAACAGCCTGACGATGATCCTCCTCGCCCGCGCGCTGCAAGGGGCCTGCGGGGCGGCGCTGATCCCGCTGAGCCAAGCGATCCTGCTCGACATCAATCCGCCCGACCAGCACGGCAAGGCCATGGCGATCTTCGCCCTGGGCTCCATGGCCGGGCCGATCATCGGGCCGACGCTGGGCGGGTGGCTGACCGATACCCTGTCGTGGCGCTGGGTGTTCTTCATCAACATTCCCTTCGGCGTGCTGGCCTGCATCGCCATGATGGCCTTCCTCACCGGCAAGCGGCGCGGCGAGCCGACGCGATTCGACATGTTCGGATTCCTCGCCCTGTCGGCCGCGCTGGGCGCGTTCCAGCTCATGATGGACCGGGGGGAGCAGCTCGACTGGTTCGATTCGACGGAAATCTGGATCTACGCCGCGGTGGTCGGCCTGGGCCTCTACACAACCCTGGTCCACATGTTCACCGCGAAGAACACCTTCGTGCGGCCCGAGCTGTTCCGCGACCGCAACTTCGCGATCGGCAGCATATTCTCCGTGCTGCTGGGCATCGTCGCCTTTGCGATGATCCCGCTGATCGTGGTGATGATGCAGTCGATCCTGGGCTATACCGCGCTGCACACGGGCCTGATCGGCCTGCCCCGCGCCGTGGGCACGGTGGTGGCCCTGATGCTCCTGCCGCGCGTCATCGACAAGATCGACGCCCGGCTCATCCTCTTCACGGGCATGGCCATCCTCTCGGTCGGCATGCTGATGTACACCAGGATCGACCTCTATGTGGATGAGCGGGTCCTGCTGTGGGCGGGCTTCGTCCAGGGATTGGGCGGCGGGCTGATCTTCCTGCCGCTATCGGTGATCGTCTTCGCCACCCTGCCGCAAGACCTGCGCAACGAAGGCGCGGCGATGTTCGCGCTCACCCGCAACATCGGCAACGCCATCGGCATCTCGCTGCTCCAGCGCGAGCTGATCCACTATACCGCGGCCTCGCGCTCCCACCTCACCGAGGGGCTGAGGCCCGACAATCCGATCCTCCAGATGAACCGCCCAGGGCTGGACCTCGAATCCGCCCCGACCGCCATCAGCCTGACGCAGGAAGTCGCCCGCCAGGCGGCCATGGTCGGCAATGTCGAGGTCTATCAGGTCGTCTTCCTGCTCTCCGTCGCGATGATCCCGCTGATCCTGTTCCTGCGCGTCGCCAAGCGCCGCTCGACGGACGCGGCGCTTCCGGTCATGGAGTAACCGATGCCTCGCCCTTCTCCCCTCGCCTTGCGCCTGGCGATCCTGGCGGCGGCCCTGCTGCCCGCCGCCTGCACGGTCGGCCCTGAGTTTACGCGGCCGGCCCTGTCGGAGACGGCCGGCTACGCCAATGTCTCGGCCAAGGCGGCGCTTGCCGAAGGACCTGGGCTGCGCTGGTGGGAGGCATTCGGCTCGGCGGAGCTGGACGGGCTGGTCGACCGCGCCCTTGCCGGAAACCGCAGCCTGGAGGCGAGCAACGCCACCCTCGAACGCGCCCGGCAGCGCATCCTGGCCGTGGCCGGGCGCGGGCTGCCCCAGATCGACGCCAATGCCCGGATCGAGCATGAGCGGATCAACCTGTCGGCCTTCGGCCTCGACGGCAGCGCGCTCGGCGGCGCGGTGCGCAGTCCGGAATTCGAACTCTACACCGTGGGCGCCGGGGTCAGCTACGACCTCGACCTGTTCGGCCGCAACCGCCGCGCGCTGGAGCAGGCCAATGCGGAGACCGAGGCCCAGCTTCGCCAGACGGAGGCCGCCCACCTCACCATCGCCGGGCGGGTGGTGAACCAGGTCCTGACCATCGCCGCCCTGCGCGACCGGATCGCCGCCGAGCAGGCCCTGCTCGAGGAAAGCCGCCGCAACGTGAGCCTGACCGAGGCCCGCCGGCGCGGCGGCGAAGGCACCTTGGTCGAGGTGCTGAGCGCCGAGGGCCAGCTCGCCGCCGACCAGGGGAACATCCCCCAGCTCGAACAGCAGCTCGCCGCCGCGCGCGACATGCTGGCCGTTCTGCTGGGCGTCTCCCCCGCCGAGCTTGGCCCGACCGGGTTCTCCCTGGCGCAGTTCGCCCTGCCCGCCACGGTGCCGGTCGCCCTGCCCTCGACCCTGGTCCACAAGCGGCCGGACATCCTCCAGGCCGAAGCGCAGCTCCATACCGCGACCGCGGCGGTCGGCATGGCGACGGCCGACCTTTATCCCGACATCACCCTGGGCGCGACGCTGACCCAGGCGGCCACCGATCCCGGCACGATCTTCAACGGCGGATCGCGCGGCTACGACATCTTCGCCGGGCTCACCGCCCCGATCTTTCGCGGCGGCACGCTGAAGGCGGAGAAGCGCGGGGCCGAGGCCGGCGCGCGCGCCGCCGCGGCGACCTATCAGCAGACCGTGCTCGAAGCCTTCGCCCAGGTTTCCGACCTTCTCGCCGCGCTCGACGCCGACAGCCGCTCGCTCGCCAACCAGCAGCAGGCAGTCGACATCACGAGCCGCTCGCTCCACCTTTCGCGCCGCTCCTTCCAGGTCGGCAACAGCGGGGTGCTCCAGGTCCTGGAGGCGAGCCGCACCCACCAGCGCGCCCAGATCGCCCTCGTCGAAGCCAGGGCGCGGCGCTATCTTGACGTCGCCCGGCTCTATGTCGCGACGGCAGGCGGGTGGACCGGCCCCGCCGCCGGCATCCGGGCAGATACGAATCCATAAGCGGAGAGAAACGATGGGCCCCATACCGCTGAACCTCGACGTGACCGACGCCCTGCCCGCCGAGGTGACTGGCGGCCGGCCCACGATGATCTCCGCCTGGCTGTTCTTCCCCGATGACCTGTCGCTGCTGGGCGAACGTCCCGTGACGATGGCGCTGCTGGCGGGCGGCAGCTACGACAAGCGCTATCACCATGTCGTCATCGACGGCCATGAAGGATACAGCGCGGCCGAGCACCTCGCCGGGCAGGGCAATATCGTAATCCTGCTCGACCATCTCGGCGTCGGCGAAAGCTCCAGGGTGCCCGACCAGAAAAAGGCCACGCGGCAGATCGTGGCCCAGGCGATGGATGCCGCCTTGACGAGGTCCTATGCGGGCCTGGCGCAGGGCACGCTCGATCCGCGCTTGCCGGCGATCCCCGATTTCGCCCGGATCGGCGGCGGCCACTCCATGGGCGGCATGCTGACGGTGATCCAGCAGGCGAACCACCGCACCTACGACGCGATCATGGTCATCGGCTATACCGCCGCAGGGGTGCATTTCACGATGGGCGGCCGGAAGCTGCGGGCGGCCGACTTCACGCCGGCGGAAGAACCGGCCGACTACACCTCCAACGACCGGGCGCCGTTGCACGAGGGCTTCCACTGGGAAGACGTGCCGGCCGAGGTGATCGCGGCCGACGATCTGCTGGCGATTGAGACGCCCTCGCAGATCGGCGTGATCTCCATCGCCACCGACATCATCCGCGACGAGGCGCGCGAGATCGACGTGCCGATCTACTTCTGCAATTCGGAGCGGGACGTCTCGCCCGACGTGAGCGCCGAGCCGGCCCTGTTCCCCAAGTGCAACGATTTCATGATCCACCTGCTGCCCCGCGCCGGGCACTGCCAGTCGTTCGCCGGCACCCGCCATCTGATGTGGGACCGGATGCACGGCTGGGCACGCTTGGTGGCCTGAAGCGATGGCGCTGCTCTACGACGATGATCAGCTCGCGATCCAGCGCGAGGCCCGGCGCATCGTCGAGCGGGCGAGCGACCGGCAGGGCCTCCTCGCCCTGCTCGAAACGCCCGGTGCAATCGACGAGGGGCTGTGGCGGATCGTTCGCGAACAGGGCTGGACCGCGCTCGCCATTCCCGAGGCCCATGGCGGCCTGGGCCTTGGCCTGACCGAGCTTGGCATCGTCTGCCAAGCCCTGGGGGAGGCTCCCGCCGGCGTGCCGTTCCTGACCGGCAGCTATGGCGTGGCGCAGGCCTTGCTGGCCGACGGGACGGGAGAAATGCGGGACAGGTGGCTGCCCCTGCTCGCCTCGGGTGAGGCGACGGGCGCGGTGGCCCTGGCGGAGGCGTGGTCCGCCCTGCCCCTCGAACCCGGCGTGTCCTATCGCGACGGCCGCCTCTCCGGCACCAAGCCCGGCGTCCCGAACGGCGCACGCGCCGATATCGCGGTCGTCCTGGCCGCAGCCGAAGGAGCACCCGTGCTGGTACTCGCCGAGCTTGCCGGCCTCGAACGCCCGCCCATCGCCGGCTACGATCTTTCGCGCTGCAATGCCGATCTCGTCTTTGCCGATAGGCCGGCAATACCGCTCGGGGGTGATGCACGAGACCTGCTCGCCCGCCTCGCCGTCGCCTCGGCCCATGAGCAGCTCGGCGGGGCGGAAGCGCTGCTGCGCATCGCCCGCGACTATGCGCTGAGCCGCCAAGCCTTCGGCCAGCCGATCGGGGCGTTCCAGTCGGTCAAGCACCGCATCGCGGAGCTATATGGCTTGGTCGAAATCGCCCGCGCCAATTGCATCCGGGCAGCCGCCGCCGAGGGTCAGGCCGAGTTCGTCCGCCAAGCTGCGGCGGCCAAGCTTTCCGCGACCGAGGCCTACGACACGGCGGCGCGCGACTGCGTGCAGATCCACGGCGCGATCGGGACCACCTGGGATCAGGGCCTGCACCTCCACATGCGCCGCGCCCGCAGCCTCGCGGTCGAGCACGGCAACGGCCTGTTCTGGGAAGATGTTCTCGTCGAGGAACTAACCGGAGTGGCGGCATGAGCGATCTCGACACCTGGCGGACCGAAGCGCGGGCCTGGCTGGAAAGCATGGCTCCGCAATTCGGCAAGGAGGCGCGCCGGACACTGGACGAGGTAGAGGACCTCGCGCTCGGCCGCCGTTACCAGCGCGCCAAGTTCGATGCGGGCTTTGCCGGGATCACCCTGCCGCCCGAATATGGCGGCCGGGGCCTCACCCCGCTGCACAAGCTCGTGTTCGAGGCCGAGGAAATCCCCTTCGGCATGCCGACCGCCTATTTCGGCGTCTCGCTCGGCATGCCGGTGCCGATCCTGATCCGCTACGGCCAGGATCGGGACTTCGTGCGCGAACGCTGCCTCGCCGCGCTCAAGGGCGAGGAAATCTGGTGCCAGCTCTTTTCCGAACCCTCCGGCGGCTCGGACCTCGCCGGCCTGCGCACCCGCGCGGTGCGGGACGACAGCGGCGACTGGATCGTCACCGGCCAGAAGCTGTGGACCACCTATGCCCAGCATTCCGACTATGGCGAGATCATCGTCCGCACCGATCCCACCGTGCCCAAGCACAAGGGCCTGACCGC
>CAZFPW010000005.1:0-7118 GCA_964520765.1 uncultured Novosphingobium sp. | reverse complement strand
GATCGGCTAGGCCGGTTTCGATACACAATAGATCGCATCTCGGGAGGCGGATCGAATCATGAAGATGACCGGGGAACAACGCATTGCCGCGCCGCGTGAGCGCGTGTGGGCGGCATTGAACGATCCCGAAGTGCTGCGCCAATGCATTCCCGGCTGCCGCTCGCTGGACAAGGAAGCCGACGACCGCCTGCGCGCCACGGTGGAGATAAAGATCGGCCCGATCGGGGCGAAGTTCGACGGAGCCGTGACCCTCTCCGATCTCAACCCGCCGGAAAGCTATACGATCACCGGCCAGGGCCAGGGCGGCACGGTCGGCACGGCCAAGGGCGGCGCGAAGGTGCGGCTGACCCCGGCAGGCCAGGAAACGGTCCTGACCTATGAGGTCGATGCCGAGGTCGGAGGCCGCCTGGCCCAGCTCGGCGGCCCGATCATCGATGCGACGGCCAAGCAGCTTGCCGGCAAGTTCTTCCAGAAGTTCGGAGAGGTCGTGGAAGGCCCGGCCTCGACGGCCGTCGAAACCGCCCAGCCTGCGGCGGCGGGAACGCCGGCAGCCGCGGCTGCTCCGGCATCGCCGGCCCTTGCCCCTCCGGCTCGCGTGCCCGCGCCGGCGGGCGGCACGCCATGGGCCTGGATCGGCGTGGTCGTCCTGGCCCTGATCGCCGGATACTGGCTCGGCCTCAGCCACATGGGCCAGGGCTGGCTGCTGCTCGTGGCGATCCTCCTCGTAGTCGCGGCGGCGGCCGGTTACGACGCCGGCAAGCGCAGCGGGGGAGGCGGACGATGAAGCCAGCGCCGTTCGACTATGTCGCGCCGCCGACCATCGGCGAAGCCTGCCAGACCCTGGCCGAGGCCGGAGGCGGCGCCCAGGTGATCGCCGGGGGGCAGACGCTGATGCCGCTGCTCAACCTGCGGATGAGCCAGCCCTTCATCCTCGTCGACATCAACAAGACCGCGGGAATGACCGGCATCACCCATTCCGCCGCCGGCACCCGGATCGGCGCGGGAACGCGCCAGGCCGCCCTGCTCAGCGATCCCGAACTGGCGGAACGGCAGCCCGCCCTGGTCAAGGCCGTGCGCCACGTCGGCCACCACCAGACCCGCAACCGCGGCACGGTCGGCGGCTCGATCGCGCTGGGCGAACCGGCCGCCGAGCTGCCAGCGACGAGCGTGGCGCTCGGGGCTGAGCTTGAGGTGCATTCCGTCCGGGGCGAGCGCCGCATTCGGGCCGATGAATTCTACCTCGGCCCCTACATGACGACGCTGGAGCCCGACGAGCTGCTCACCGCGATCCATTTTCCGCAGTGGCCGGCGGGAACGGTCACGGTTTTCCGGGAGCTGGCCCGGCGGCCGGGCGACTTCGCCCTGGTCGGATTGGTCGGCGCGCTGCACGTCGATGGCGGCCGGATCGCCCGCGCCGGGCTCGCCTGGTTCGGCATGGGGCCGACGCCGATCAAGGCGCGCGAGGCCGAGCAGGCCCTTGTCGGGCAGGCCGTCGACGCGATCGATCCCGCCCGCATCGCCGATCTGGCGGTCAGCCAGACGGCGCCCTTCGAAGACCATCATGCCACGGCCGACTACCGCCGCAGGGTCGGCAAGCGCCTTTTCGCGCGCACCCTTGGCGAAGCCCTGAACGCGAGGCAACCCGCATGAGCGACCACAACATCGAACTGACCGTCAACGGCCAGCGCATCTCCGACCGGGTCGAGGCGCGGCTTTCGCTGGGCGACTTCCTGCGCACCGGGGCCGGCTGCACCGGCGTCCACCTCGGCTGCGAGCATGGGGTCTGCGGGGCCTGCACGGTGATCGTCGACGGCGCGGCCGTGCGGTCGTGCCTGATGCTCGCCGTCCAGGCCGACGGAGCGGAGATCACGACGGTCGAGGGCCTGGCCCAGGCCGACGGCACCTTCCATCCCGTCCAGCAGGCCATGCGGGACAATTTCGGCCTGCAATGCGGCTTCTGCACGCCCGGCGTGCTGATGACGATGGCGGCCCTCACCCCCGCCGACGAGCGCCCGCGCGAGGAAGACCTGCTTGCCGCCATGTCGGGGCATATCTGCCGCTGCACCGGCTATCAGGGCATCCGCCGGGCGATCCGCCAGCTCGCGGGCAAGAACGAGGGAGTCGCGGCATGAACGCGCCGATCACGCCCGGCCTGGGCGCCGCCCGCTACATCGGCAAGCGCGTGCCCCGCAAGGAGGACGGCCGGCTGCTGACCGGGCGCGGCACCTTCGTCGACGATGTCGTGGTGCCGGGAATGCTGCACTGCGCCTTCGCCCGCAGCACCATCGCGCGCGGCCGGATCGTCTCGATCGACACCTCCGCGGCCAAGGCCATGCCGGGCGTCGCCGCCGTGCTGACGATGGCCGACCTCGACCGGGTGCCGGTGACGCTGCTCAGCTTCTTCCTGGCGCCGATGGAGGTGGATACACCCCTCCTCGCCCGCGACCGCGTGGCCCATGTCGGCGACCCGATCGTCCTGGTGATCGCCCAGAACCGCTACCTGGCCGAAGACGCCGCGAGCGTGATCGCCATCGAGTACGAGGAGGAAGACCCGGTCGTCACCCTCGCCCAGGCCATGCGCGGGCCGAAGGTCCATCCCGACGCCGAAAGCAACGTCTCCGCGCTGATGGGCGAGGAGGAGATCGACGAGGACCTCGCCGCCTCCATCGCCGGGGCCCCGCACCGGATCACGCGCACGGTGGTTCACCAGCGCATCTCGCAATCGCCGATGGAGACGCGCGGCGTGCTGTCCGCCCCGTCCGGCGACGAGGAGCTGACGGTCTACATCACCTGCCAAAGCCCGAGCATGGTGGCGCGCTACCTCAGCCAGTCGCTCAACCTGCCCAACCTCGGCATCCGGGTGATCGCCAAGGACGTGGGCGGCTCCTTCGGCCTCAAGAACACCCCCTTCCGCGAGGAAATGGCGATCATCGTCGCCTCGCTGATCCTGCGCCGGCCGCTGAAGTGGATCGAGGACCGGCTGGAGGCCCTCACCGCCTCCTGCCAGGCGCGCGAGCAGGAGCTGACCCTGCAGGTCGCCTTCGACGCATCGGGCCGCCTCCTGGCCTCGCACGGCGACTATCACAGCAACAACGGCGCCTATCCCCAGGGCGCCGACGCCAACGTGGCGGTCCACATCTTCCTGTGGGCGGCCTACAAGATGCCGCACTACGAGTTCTGCACGCGCGGCTGGTACACCAACACGGTGGGCCTTGCCGCCTATCGCGGTCCCTGGGCGATGGAGACCCTGGCGCGCGAGACGATCCTCGACATGGCGGCCCGCCAGATGGGCATCGATCCGATCGAGATTCGCCGTAAGAACCTCGTCACCGCGGCCGACCAGCCCCGGACCACGCCCTTCGGCATGGTGCTGGAAGACATCACCCCGTCCGAATGCCTCGAAAAGCTGCTTGAGAACTTCGACCTCCCCGCGTTCCGCAAGGAGCAGGAGGAGGCGCGTAAGCAGGGCCGCTACCTCGGCGTCGGCTTCGCGACCTATGTCGAGCCGACCGGCAGCGCCGGCTCGATGCCGGCCATGACCGGCGAGACCGCCCAGATCCGGATCGAGCCCAACGGCAAGGTCTCGGCCCTGATGAGCACCCACAGCCAGGGCCACGGCACGGCCACGACCATGGCCCAGGTGATCGCGGACCAGCTCGGCGTGCCCTATGAGGACGTGACCGTGTTCGAGGGCGATTCCTCGCGCGGCGGCTATGGCCCGGGCGCGGCGGGCAGCCGCCAGGGCGTGCTGGGCGGCGGCGCCTCGATGAAGGCGGCCAAGCTGCTCAAGGACAAGGTGAAGCGCGTCGCGGCGCACCTGCTCAACGCCAACCCGGAGAATGTCGACATCGTCGACGGCATGGTCCGGGTCTCCGGCGCGGAGGAGATGACCCGCAGCCTCGCGGAGATCGCGGCCATCGCCTATGGCGAGCCGGCCCGCCTGCCGCACGACGTGGGCACCGGGCTGGAGGCTCAGTACCGCTACGATCCGCCGCCCGTGACCTTCGCCAGCGCGGCCAACGCCTGCGTGGTGGAGGTCGATGTCGAGACCGGCTTCGTGAAGATCCTGCGCTGGATCAGCAGCGAGGATTGCGGGACGGTCATCAATCCCGCCGTGGTCGAGGGGCAGATCGCCGGCGGCCTGGCCCAGGCGATCGGCATGGTCCTGCTGGAGGAAATGCACTTCGATTCCCGCGGCAACCCAACCGCGGCGACCTTCAAGGACTACCTCCTGCCGGCGATCTCGGACGTGCCCGATTTCGAATATGTCCACGCCAATACGCCCTCGAAGTCCGAAGGCGGCTTTCGCGGGGTGGGCGAAGGCGGCGCGATCATCGGCCCGCCGACACTGTTCAACGCCATCGCAGACGCGCTCTCGCCCTTCGGTGAAGTGCCGCTGACCCTGCCGCTCACGCCCTCGCGCCTGCTCGACGTGATCGAGGGGACGACCGCGCCAGAACCGGCCGAGGAAAGCAGCGCGCCGGAACCGGCGAGCGCCACGCCCGCAGCCGCCGCCCCTGCGGAGGCCGCTCCGCCGGCCCCGGCGTCAAGCGGCCCCGCCACGATCGACGGGCAATGGAACGTCGTCATGAAGCCGCCGATGGGCCCGCAGCAGGAAATGGTCGCCACGTTCCAGACGGACGGCGGCGCCCTGACCGGCAAGCTGGATTCGCCCGAGGGCACCCAGGAGTTCGCCGGCACGGTCGACGGCAACCGGCTGAAGTGGGAAATGAAGGTCACCCAGCCGGTTTGCCTGACGCTGAAATACGACCTGACGGTCGACGGCGACACGCTCAGCGGCAAGTGCAAGCTGGGCCTGCTGGGGTCGGCGAAGGTATCCGGAACGCGGGCGGCATGAGCCGCCCGCGCGCCATTTGAAATAATGCGCGATCCAACGGTTGACCCCGCCTTTTCCGCGCCCTAAGAGCGCCGCCTGCACCGTTCAGGCGCGTGTGGCGGAGTAGCTCAGCTGGTTAGAGCAGCGGAATCATAATCCGCGTGTCGGGGGTTCAAGTCCCTCCTCCGCTACCATTACAACCCCATGTTGCATTTTCTTAGGAAATTGCGGAAAACTGCAGGTCCCAGGGGCAATCCGTACATCCGGTGGTACAAAGAGCACCCCTGTGGACTTGGACGTACCTGTGGACTTGGACGTAAAAGCTACAACCCGACCCCAAGACCGGTATTCTCAGGTGCTGCCGACCTGCACCGCCGTCTTGTCGGTCCTGGACCTAATGGCGCAATGTCCGACAAAGCTGCCTGCTACGGAGCGTGACCTGGGGGCCGAGCTGTATGAGGGACGGCCCGACGTCGGGCATGTCCTCTGGGACCCTGTACCCTAGAGAGGCAGGCAGTCTTACTGGCCTGAGGCCATTGGTCCTGCTATTCTCTGATAATGGGGGCTGCAAAATTTCCCGAGCAGATTGCTGAGCGGACCGAGGACGGTCTGAGGGACATGGCTGCGGATCAGAAAGTCGACCCCGTCATTGAGAAGCTCAGGGCTCAACCGATCGACCGGAAAATCACGCCCGAGGAGAACAACCGGCGAAGAACGCTGTCGCCGGGGGCGCTCAAGGGCAGGCAAACCATAGCCAGACGCCTTTTCCTTATGGAGCAGTTAAGGATCATTCAGCGCAAGATCGATGGGCTGCGCTCGATTGACCCGCAGACGATGAAGGGTGGCGCTCCGGCGATCATGGCAAACATCGCTGCACTCGTTCGCAGAGCAAAAAGTCTGCGTAAGGCACTCCCTAAGCCAAAACGCCCGAAGAGGCGGAGACGCTCAACCGTTTGACCAGCGTTGGCGGGCTGAGTGTTGGACCAGTGCAACGGCAGCGAAGGTAGGGTGCCGGGCGCCCCGTCCAATGTCGAAACACGCAGAAGCTCGCATGGGTCCTTTCCAGAGTTGCCGATGGTGCCGACGTTGAGCCGATAGAAAGCCCACCGGCGGCTTGGGCAGTCAGCACGGTCCGGGCGCTGGCATTTTCATCAGGTCGAAGGTCTGCCAATGGCCGCCGACTAGTTCCCAGATACGGTCCCGACCGTCCCAGAGGTGTAGGGCCTATCTACTACTTCCCTTTCAGGACCGACTCGCGGCTGCCTCGTCCTGCAGGACCTTGAGGATATGCTCGGGCGCGGTCTCGCCATAGGGGTCTTGGTCCGCGCCGACATCGTTGATTCCCGGCTCTTCGAACCAGTGGGTCACGCGATTGTTGTCCACGACCATCGCATAGCGCCAGGAACGCTGGCCGAAGCCAAGGTGGTCCTTGTTGATCAGCATGCCCATGCGGCGGGTGAAATTGCCCGAGCCGTCGGGCAGCAAGCGGATCTTGGCGATCCCCAGGCTCTTGCCCCACTGGTACATGACGAAGGCGTCGTTAACCGAGACGCAATAGACCCCGTCGACGCCGACCGCCCTGAACTCGTCGGCCAGGCGCTCGAAGTTCGGGCACTGCTCGTTGCTGCAGGTCGGGGTGAAGGCGCCGGGCAGGGAAAAGACCACGACCTTCCGGCCGGCGAACTCGTCGCGGACCTTGAGATCCTGCCAGCGAAAAGGGTTGGGGCCGCCGACCGATTCGTCGCGGACGCGGGTCTTGAGGGTGACGTCGGGAATCTGGCGGTCGATCACGGACGGTCTCCTTTGCAAAGCCGAATGCGGCCGCCGCCGGGCGGTTCCTACATCTCGCCCTTCGCGCGGCGGATGGCGAACCACTTGGCGACGTTGTCGTTGTGCTGCTGGAGCGTTGCGGCGAAGGCGTGGCCGCCCGTGCCGTCCGCCACCATGTAGAGCGCGTCGGTCTTGGCCGGGTTCAGCACGGCCTCGATCGAGGCGCGCCCCGGATTGGTGATCGGGCCGGCGGGCAGGCCGACCATCGTGTAGGTATTATAGGCGTTTACCGCCTGGATCTCCGACTGTCGGATGCGGCGGCCGAGCGGCTTGCCCTTGGTGATCGGGTAGATGATCGTCGGATCGGCCTGGAGCATCATCCCCTGGCGCAGGCGATTGGAATAGAGCCCCGCGACCATCCGGCGTTCGGCGGGCTTGCCGGTCTCCTTCTCGACGATCGCGGCCAGGGCCAGGGCTTCCTGCGGGGTCTTGACCGCGATGTCGGTGGCGC
>CAZFPW010000004.1:38970-42377 GCA_964520765.1 uncultured Novosphingobium sp. | reverse complement strand
GATCATGAACAGCAGGAACGGCAGGGCGATCACGAAGTCGGCAAAGCGCATCATCAGCTGGTCGGCGCGCCCGCCGATGAAGCCGGCGATGCTGCCGTAGGCGACGCCGAGCAGGACATAGAGCAGCGGCGCGACAATGCCGATGAACAGCGACACCCGCGCGCCCTGCATCAGCCGGGCGAGCATGTCACGGCCGAGGTAGTCGGTGCCGAGCGGATGGAGCGCCAGCTTCACGCGGTCGCCGGGCCTGGCCCCCGCATCGGGCGCGACCAGCCCGCGCGCGGTGGCGTCGGCCAGGGTGATGGCGTTCGCAACCTCGACCCGCAGGGTCCGCCGCTCGGGCAGCTCCGCGCCAGCGGCGTCCAGCGCGATCACCGAATAGTGCGAAGTGCCGGCCCTCAGGTCGAGCCGGTCCTCGTAGCGGGTCGCCGTCGCGGTGCCGAGCGGCAGGCCGGGCGCATCGCCCTCCCCCACCGACAGAATGTTGCGGTAGATGCGGTATCCGGCCGCGCCCGGCAGCGGCTGCCAGGTGAGGCGGACCTGCTGGGTCGTCGCTGGCCCGGCAAGGCGCAGGCCGTCCGCGGCCTCCGCGGGGTCACCCTCGGGCCAGGGGGCGTAGGGCGGCACGATCACGGCGGCGCGGTTCGCGCCGGGGGCCATGCTCACCTGCTGGAGGTCCTGCGCCGAAGGGTCGACCCGCCAGACCAGCGGGCCGAACAGGGTGAAGGCCAGCATCGCCAGGACCAGGTAGAGCGACAGCATCGCCCGCCGGTTGGCCTTCAGCCGGCGCCAGGCGTCCTGCCAGTAGGACAGCGAGGGGCGGTCGATCCGGGCGACCCGCGCCTCGGCCTCCAGCGGCTCCAGCGCGCCGGGCGGGAACGGGGTATCGAGCGGGGGATGCGTCGCCATGGTCAGCTTACCCTCACGCGTGGATCAATGAAGCCGTAGAGCAGGTCGACGACGATCACCATCAGCACCAGGAAGGCCCCGAAGAACACGGTGGTCCCCATGATGACCGTATAGTCGAGCTGCTGCACGGCCTGGACGAAATAGCGGCCGAGGCCGGGAATGGCGAAGACCAGCTCCACCACGAAGCTGCCCGTGGTGATCGCGGCGATGCCGGGGCCGAGCACGGTGACCACGGGCAGGATCGCGTTGCGGAGCTGGTGGTGGGTGAAGATGCGCGTGGCGGGCAGGCCCTTGGCCTTGGCGGTGCGGATGAAGTCGGCATTGACGATCTCCAGCATCGAGCTGCGCATCAGGCGGGTGAGGTAGGCCATGGTGCCCAGGCCCAGCACCAGCGACGGCAGGATCATGTGCGAGACCGTGCCCCAGCCGGCCACCGGCAGGACGGAGACGCCCAGCAGGTTGTTGAGCTTCACCACCGCCAGTTGCCCCAGGGCGGCGAAGACGAAGCTCGGCACCGAGATGCCCAGGATCACCGCCAGCATGATGACCACGTCGGGCCACTTGTTGCGATAGAGCGCGGTCAGCGCCCCGAACAGGATGCCGCCCAGGGCGGCGAACAGGATGGCCAGGATGCCGAGCGCGGCGGAGACGGGGAAATGCTCGCGGATGATGTCGTTCACCCGGCGGTTCTTCTGGGTGAACGAGATGCCGAGGTCGCCCTGGGCGAGGTTGCCCATGTAGATCAGGTATTGCCGGCCGAGCGGCTGATCGAGGCCGTACTTGACCTCAAGGTTGTGGCGGATCTCCGGCGTCATCGCCTTGGCCCCGCTCAACGGGTCGCCGGGCACGGCATGCATCGCCAGGAAGGTCGCCGTGGCGATGAACCAGATGGTGATGAGGCCCTGGACCAGCCGCTTGAGGGTGTAGCGCAGCATCCTACCTGCCCCCGACGATCCGCGCGCGGGTCCAGTCGGGATCGGGCCCCGTCACCCGCCGCGCGATCCCCGTCACGGCCGGATCGACGACGTAGAGCTGGGCGCGCTCGTAGGCCGGCAGGATCACGGCATCGTCGATGATGATCTGCTGGATCTTCCCGAAGGCGTCCATGCGCGTCCTGGGATCGGTCGAGGTGCGGGCGATCCGTACCTGCGCGTCGAGCGCGGGGTTGCGGTAGCGGCCGCGGTTGTTGCCGTTGTCGCTGGTGAACAGGTCGCCGAAGGTCAGCGGATCGGAATAGTCCGGCCCCCACCCCGCCGACACCAGGTCGAAGTCGCCCGCCAGCATCTTGGCGAGGCGCTGCTTGAAGATCTGGTTGTCGATCCGCACCTCCAGGCCAAGCTGGCGGCGGAGCGTTTCCTGGTAGTATTCCGCTTCCTTCTGCGCCAGCGGGCTGTCCCCGGTCAGCAGCATCAGCGGCGGGAAGGTCTTGAGGCCCAGCTCCTTTCGGGCAAGCTCCAGATAGCGCCGCGCCTTCGCCCGGTCGGGCACGATCTCCGGCGCGGGATATTCGTCGCGGAACTTGCCCTGCACCCCGTCCAGCCACACCGGGAACAGGGACTTGCCGGGCACGTAGCCCGGAATCTTGATGACCTGGTTGACCAGCTCCGACGGATCGAGCGCGTACTGGATCGCCTTGCGCAGGTTGCGGTTGCGGGTCAGCCGTTCGGGACGGTGGTTGAACTCCACGTAGAACATGCTGCCGTCCATGAAGCTGTTGATCTTCCACCGCTGGAGCTGCGCTTCCTCGAGGTTCTCCTGACTGATGCCCGTGGTGGCGATCTTGCCGCTGCGGAACAGGTTGATCCGCGCGCCCGGATCGGTGGTGAAATAGGGGAAGTCGAGGACGTTGATCCTGATCTGGTCGCGGTCCCAATAATGCGGGTTCTTCTCCAGCCGGATATGCGCACCGTGAACCCAGACGGTCATGCGGAACGGTCCGTTGTAAAGCAGGGTGTCGGCGCTGGAGGCATAGCGGCCCTGCATCGCGCGGTAGAAGTCCTCACGGATCGGATAGAACACGTTGAACGCGGTCAGCTGCGCAAAGTAGGGCACCGGATAGGCGAACTCCACGCGCAACTCGCGGTCGTTGACCGCCTGCACACCCAGGGCGGTGATCGGCAGCTTGCCCGCGTTGATCGCTTCGGCATTCCTGATGCCGAACATGATGTTGGCATATTCCGAGGCGCTCTTGGGATTGACCACGTTGCGCCAGGCGAAAACGAAATCGCGGGCGGTCACGGGCTTGCCGTCGCTCCATTTCGCATCCGCCCGCAGCCAGAAGATCGCGCCCGTGGGCGTGATCTCCCACCGCTCGGCGACGCCCGGCGCGACGTGGTTGTTCTCGTCGAAGCGTAGCAGGCCTTCCGCGACATGGCCGAGCACGAAGGCGCTGATCTGGTCGGCCGACAGGCTGCTGTCGAGCTGCGGCGGCTCCTCCGCCAGAGACAGGGTGACGGTTCCCGATTTCGGATCGACCCCGGCCGCCACGTCCGACCGGC
>CAZFPW010000004.1:32601-38870 GCA_964520765.1 uncultured Novosphingobium sp. | reverse complement strand
GACAGGGTGACGGTTCCCGATTTCGGATCGACCCCGGCCGCCACGTCCGACCGGCCCGAGACCCACGACAGACCCACCATGACGAGCGCGAAGGCGAGGACCGACAGCAGGCCGAGGACCAGCAGCTGCTGGCCCGGCGATCTGATCCGGCGGTGGCGATCCCGGGAAAGTCGCATCGATCCTATGCCGGCCTCTTGCCCATCGTCCTCGCTCGCCATGCCCGGCGTTCCTGCCCGCCGGCCGTCGCGTCCTGTGGTACACGCCAGGCGCGGCGACGCAAGCGGCGAGCGGGCCGGCCTATCGCGCCGGGGCCGTCTCTCCGGGGATGTCGTCGTCGTCGCCAGGACGCTTCTGCGTCACCAGGCGGGACAGGCGGGGGAGGATGCGCTGCTCGAAGCCGTCGACGATCTCGTAGATCACCGGCACCAGGAACAGCGAGAGCGCGGTCGAAGTCAGCATGCCGCCGATCACCGCCACGGCCATCGGCTGGCGCACCTCCGCCCCTTCGGAGACGGCGAAGGCGGTGGGCAGCATGCCCGCGATCATCGCCATCGAGGTCATGATGATCGGCCGGGTCCGCTGGGCGCAGGCCTCGAACAGGGCGTCGCGCGCCGATGCCCCGGCCCGCTCCGCCTCGATCGCGAACTCGACCAGCAGGATCGAGTTCTTGGCGCAGAGCCCCAGCAGCATCAGCAGGCCGATGAACACCGGCAGGTCCAGCGCCATGCCCATCACGCGCAGGGCGGCGAAGGCCCCGATCATGGAGAGCGGCAGGGCGCCCATGATGACCACCGGCTTGAAGAACCCGCGGAACAGCAGGACCAGGACGGTGAAGGTCAGCCCGATCCCCGCGACCACCGCCAGGGCGAAACCGATGAACAGCTCGCCCAGCTGCTGGGTCATGCCCTGGTTGGCCTCGTGGATGCCGGCCGGCAGGTTGCGCATGGTCGGCAGCTTGCGCACGTCCTGCATGGCCGAGCCTATCACCGCCCCCACGGCGAGGTCGGCGTCCACCGCGACGCGGCGCTCGCGGTCGAAGCGGACGATCTTGCCGGGGCCCGACTGGAAGCGGAAGTCCGCGACGCTGGACAGCGGCGTCGTCTTGCCGTCCAGCGTCGGCACCCGCAGGTTGGCGATGGTGTCGAGATCGCCCCGCGCGCTTTCGGGCAGGCGCACGCGGATCGGCAGGCGTTGCTCGCCGGCCGAATACTTGGCGACCGAGGCGTCGATCTCCCCGATGGTCGCCACGCGCAGGACGTTGGCGAGCGCCCGGCTGTCCACGTTGAGCCGCGCGGCCTCGGCCGGGCGCGGGGTGACGATCAGCTCCGGCCCCGGCGCGGAGGGGCTGGGCCGGGGATCGGTGATCGAGGCGACGTCGCGCATCTCGCGCAGCAGTTGCATCTGCACCCGCTCCAGCGCCGCGCCGTCCTGCCCGGCCAGCACGACGCTGACCCCGGCCTGGCCGAAATTGCCCTGGTTGTAGAACCGCGCCTCGGGAATGGCGCGCAGCTGCGGCCCGATCAGCGCCTGGAACTCTTCCGAGGTATGCTCGCGGTCGTGCTTCAGCACCACGGTCAGCGTGCCGTTGGAAAGGTCCGATCCGCCGCCCAGCCCCATCATCCCGCCGCTGCTGGAGCCGACCTGGGCGAAGACCGTCTCCACGTCGGGCTGCTGCCGGATGATCCGGGTCGCCTGGTCGACCGCGCTGCCCATGTCCTGGCGGGTCGCGCCGGGCGCGCCCTCGACGGCGATGTAGAGGTAGTTGCGGTTGGGCGTCGCCTGGAAGCCGGTCGGCAGGGTCAGCGCGATGGCGATCGCCACGACGAACAGGCCGCCGCCGATCCCCGCGCTGGTCCAGGGCCGCGCCAGGGCCCAGTCGAGCACGCGGGCGTGCATCGGATGCAGTCCGCCCCCCGCGCTCATCGAGCCGCGATGCTCGTGCGGGGTGAGGAAATAGGCGGCCATCAGCGGCGTGAGCAGCCGCGCGACGACCAGCGAGAAGGCCACCGCCGCGGCCACCGTCAGCCCGAACTCCTTGAAGAACTGGCCGATCTCCCCCGGAATCGCGGAAACCGGGGCGAAGACGGCGATGATCGTCGCCGTGGTCGCGATCACCGCCAGGCCGATCGCGTCCGCGCCGATCAGGGCCGCGCGATAGGGCGATTCCCCGCGCTCGATCCGTTTCTCGATATTCTCGATCTCGACGATCGCGTCGTCGACCAGGATGCCGATCACCAGGGTCAGGGCCAGCAGGGTCAGCCCGTTCAGGCTGAAGCCCATCGCCGCCATGAAGATGAAGGTCGGGATCAGCGACAGCGGCATGGCCACCGCCGCGATTGCCGTCGCGCGCCAATCGCGCAGGAACAGGTAGACCACCACGATGGCGAGCACGATGCCCTCGATCAGCACGTCCAGCGTCGCCTCGAACGAGCTGCGCGTCAGGTCGGCGGTGGAGACGATCCGGGTGAAGGTCACGCCGGGGTGGGCGCGCTCGATCTGGGCGATGCCGGCCTGGACCGCATCGTCCACCGTGACGTCGCTGGCCTTGCTCGTCTTGGAGATCTGGATCGCCACGGTCGGGCGGCCGTTGAGCCGGGCGAAGCCGCGCACCTCGCCCTGCCCGTCCCCGACCTCGGCGATGTCGGAGAGGCGGACGTAGCGCCCCTGGACCGGGATCGTCAGGTTGCGGATCGCCGGAATGTCGTTGGCCGAGCCGATCACGCGGATGGTCTGCTCCACCGCGCCCACGTCGGCGCGGCCGCCGGGGTTGTCGCTGTGGAAGGCGTTGAGCGCGGCGTTGACCTGGGCGGCGTTGATGTCGAGCGCGGCCATCCGCTCGGGATCGAGGATCACCACGATCTCGCGGCTCGCCCCGCCGATCCGTGCCACCTGGGCGACCCCGGCCTGGGCCTGGAGTATCCGCGCCACGTCGTTGTCGATGAACCAGGCGAGCTGGGTCTCGGTCATCTGCGGGGCGGCGACCGCATAGGTCATCACTGGCGCGCTATCGAGGTCGAGCCGCTGGACGGAGGGCGGATCGATGCCGGAGGGAAGCTGGACGCGGGTGCGCTCGACGATGGTGCGCACGTCGTCGACCGCCTTCTGCAGGTCGCTGCCCAGCTCGAACTCGACCGTCGTGCTCGATACGCCGGTGGTGACGGTGGAGCTGACGTTCTTGATCCCGGCCACGCCGGTCAGGGCGTTCTCGATCGGCCGGGTGATCTGGTTCTCCATCTCGCTCGGCGCCGCGCCGCTCTGCGAGACGGTGACGGTGACGATCGGAAGCTGGACGTTGGGGAACTGGTTCACCGGCATCCGGGTGAAGGCGACCATGCCCGACAGGGTCAGGATGATGAACAGCAGGACAACCGGAATGGGGTTGCGGATCGCCCAGGCGGAAATCCTCATTTGCCCGTGCCCGGCTGGGCCGCGCCCGCAATGCGGACCTTGTCGCCGTTGAGCACGAAGGCGCTGCCCTTCACCGCGACGCGGCTACCCTCGGGTAGGCCGGAGACGATTTCCACCAGGCCGGCCGCGCGCTGGCCGGTGCGCACCGCCACGCGGCGGACGCGGTCCTGCCCGTCGACGATCCTGACCGAGGCTCCGTCGGCATCGAAATGCACCGCCGCCTCGGGCACGGCCAGGACCGAGAAGGTGCGGGTGAAGCGGGCCTCGGCAAAGCCGCCCTGGCGCAGTTCGGGATCGCGCGGCAGGGCGATGCGGGCGACCGTCAGCCCGGTCTGCGCCTCCACCCGCATCCCGATCAGGCGGACCTGGCCGGCCAGGCGCCGGCCGGAGGGCAGCACGACCTCGGCCGGGTCGCCGACCTGGATCTGCTGCACGTCGCCCTCGGCCATCTCGGCATGGAACTCGATCAGCCCGTCGCGCGCCATGCGGAACATGGCGGTGCCGGTGCTGGAGGTGTCGCCGGGGCGGACGGCACGCTCCAGCACGACGCCGTCGGCCGGCGCGCGGATCTGGAGGTGGGCCTGGCGGGTCAGCAGATCGTTGAGCTGGGCGCGGGTCGAGGCCACCGCCGCGCGGCTGGAGCGCACGGCGAAGCGGCGGGTGTCGATCGCTTCCTTGGAAAGGACGCCCTGCCCATCGAGCCCCTCGACCCGCTCGGCCTGGGCGGCGGCCTGCTCGGCGGCGACCTGCTGCTGCGCCAGGGTGGCGCGGACTTGGTCGATCTGCGAGCGCAGCAGGCTGTCGTCGAGCACCGCCAGGACCTGGCCGCGGCGCACCCGCGCCCCTTCCTCGACCAGCACGCGCGCGACGCGGAAACCGTTGAGATCGGCGGCGACGGCCATCTCCTCGCGCGGGACCAGCCGGCCCGAGGCGCTCAGCGCGCCGGCGATGTCTTGTTTGGCGGCGACGGCGACGGTCACGGTCTGCGGCGGCAGCTCGGTCTTCTTGTCGGCCGAGCCCTTGCCGCAAGCGGCCAGGAGCAGCGCCAGCGCCAGGGCGGAAAGCGGGGAACGGAGCATCATGGGGCCTTCGTCTCGTCGGGCGTGGTGGCGGGCAGGACGGCAGCGGGGCCGAGGTCCGCCTGCGGGTCCCAGCCGCCGCCGAGCGCGCGGATCGCGGCGACCGTGTCGGACAGCAGGGCGAAGCGCCCGGCGTTGAGCGTGGCGCGGTTCTGCCGCCAGGTCCGCTCGGACTGGAGCAGGGTGGTCAGGTCCGTCAGCCCGGCCGCATAGCCGCGCCGCGCGGCCTCGAAGGCATAGCGGGACTGGCTTTCCGCCTGTTCGAGCTGGACGACGCGGCGGCTGCCCGCCTCGACCCGGGTCAGCGCGTTCTCGGCCTCTCCGAAGGCGGTCTGGACCGCGCGCTCATAGCCGATCACCGCCTGCTGCCCGCGCGCCTCGCTGATCCGCAGGGCGGCAAGCAGGCGGGCGCGGTCGAGGATCGGCACGGCGACCCCGGTGGCCAGCGACCACAAGCCGGTCCCCGCGCCCGCGGCGGCGGACAGGCCAAGGCCGGGCTGGAGGGTGAAGCGCGGGAACAGCGCGAGGCGGTCGATCTGCACGGTCCGCGCGGCGGCGGCGAGATCGGCCTCGGCCCCGCGCACGTCGGGCCGCCGGGTCAGGATCAGGCCCGGCGTCGCGGCGGGCAAGGCGGGCGGCGGGGCCAGCCGCGCCTCGATCGGCAGGCTGTCCGTGGTCCGGTCGGGCTCCCCGATCAGGATCAGCAGGGAGCGCTTGGCGGCGCGCAGCTCCGCCTCCAGCCGGACCACCTCGGCCTCGCCGCTCGCCCGGTCGGCGCGCAGGCGGGCGACGTCCTGGCCGGAGGTGAGCCCCCGCGAGAAGCCCAGCTCGGCCGTCGCGGCCAGCTCGCCCGCGATCCGCAGCGTCTCGCGCGCATTGTCGAGCTGGACGGCCAGATAGCGCGCCTGGAACAGGCTCGCCGCCACGTCCCCCGCCAGGGCCAGCCGCGTCCCATAGAAATCCAGCGCCGAGGAACGATAGTCCAGATCGGCCCGGTCCCGCGTCGCCGCCAGCCGGCCGAACAGGTCGATCTCCCAGCTCGGAGAGAAATTCGCCTGGAACGCGGTGCTGGCGTTCTGGCCCAGGCCATTGCCCCACAGCGACCCGCTGCCCTGCTCCGTGACCGTGCCCGACAAGCTCCCCGAAGGCAGCGTCGATGCCCGCGCCTGATTGCGCACCGCCCGCGCCTCCGCGATCCGGGCATAGGCGAGCCGCGCCGTGGTGCTCCGCTCCAGCGCGGTCGCGACCAGGCCGGCGAGTTGGGAATCGCCGAATTGCTCCCACCAGCGGTCGAGCGAGACGGCCTCCGAACCGGTGGGCGCCGGAATGCGCTCGAATTCGGCGGGAAGGCCGACGCTGGCGGACGGAAGGCGGACGGATGGTGCGCAACTGGCTGCCCCGAAAAGAGCAAGGCCAGGCAGCAGGCGAAGCGCGGAAATGAGGTGTCTGGCGGCCAGCATAGTCCCGGATCGGTCCGTCGAAGTGGCGGCAAATCTAGCGCGGCGAACTAAATACACAAGTATGTTTCTTTTATCCCCGGAACCGGCTATCGTCCGTCCGGGAACAGGAAAGGGGCGCCGTGCAATCCAAGGCAACGGCGAGCGGAGCGCGCGGCAAGGGCCGGCCAAAGCTCACCGAAACAGCGGAAATCGACCGCGCGATCCGCGCCGCGGCGCTGCAGGTCCTGCTCGAGCACGGCGAAGCCGCGACGATCAACGCCGTGGCGCAAGTCGCCGGCCTCTCCCGCAAAAGCGTCTATGCGCGCTACTCGAACAAGACCGA
>CAZFPW010000004.1:28065-32501 GCA_964520765.1 uncultured Novosphingobium sp. | reverse complement strand
GCTCAGGCCAAGGTTATGTCGCGGGGCCGCCCGGCGGAATCGATGATCAACGCATTGAAAAGCTTGATGACGTTCTCGATCGGATAGTCCTCGGGCCGGCCCATCCACCAGGCGAAGATGTCGAATATCCCGTTCGCGACGAAAGTCACCGCCAGGTCCAGCGGCAACCAGGGATTGATCCGGGGGCCCGCGCCGGCGATCTCCCTGGCGACCCGCATGAACTCCTCCCGCATCGCCGAGGCGCCCCCGCCGGTCAGCAGGACGGTCCACAACATGCGCTGCCCTTGGACATATTCGCACATGTCCGCCACGGAGCGGTCGGGCCGCCCCCGCCCCATGGCCGCCTCGCCAAGGGTGAGCAGGTTGCGCGCCTCCCCGGCCGCGATCTCCTCGAGAAGCTCCTCCTTGCTGGCGAAGCGGCGGAAGAACGTCCGGTAGCTCACCCCCGCGGCGTCGGTGATCTCCTTGATCTCGATCTGCTCGAAGCGCCTGGTCTTGAGCAGATCGAGCAACGCCGCGCGCAAGGCTTCCATCGACCGCCGGGCACGCGGGTCGTCAGGCTGGATCGGCGTATTCGTCCGCGGCCTGGCCAAGGCGCGATCTCAGGCCGGCTATGGCTCGCAACCGTCCTCGTTCGCCATCCAGTGGACGAAACGGTGGAGCGGATACATCGCGTCGTGCGGATTGCCGATCGCGCTTGGCCCGCACTCGCCCAGGCGCACGACGCGCTGCGCGCCGCCGCTGGCAAGGTGGTCGCGCAGTTCCGCCATGCGCTCGAACGGATAGACGCCGACCGTCTGGGTCGCGACGTTGACGTACTTCATCGCCTCCATCAGGCTCGGCACGCAGACCACGTTCGAGGTCTTGCGCAGCGGATGGAAGTCGACCGGCTCCTCGGAACGGATCGCGACCCCACGGCCGTCGGTCTTGCCGAACACCGCATATTCGTCATCCATCACCCGCAGGGTGTCGATCTCTTCCTTGAGTTCGCGGTCGAGCGGGCGCGGCGTGCCCTCGCCCACGCGGTCGATGCGGATGCGCTCGGCCAGCAGCTCGCAATAGCGGTCGGCCTGCTCCGGCGTCGCTTCGATGAAGGTGAAGCGGCTGGAAACGCAGGGCTCCTGCCCCCCGATCGACACGTCGAAGGCGTTGAGTTCTGCCACCTGGGCCATGGTCTCGTCGTCGACGAAAGCCTCCTTGCCGACCATCGAGATCGAGGTCTTCGGGTCGAACGAAACGAGCTGGAAGCCCGGCCCGATGTATTTCATCACGTTGTTGATCGCATCGCCGCCGCCCCAGGCGACCAGCTTGTCGAAATATTGCGGGCGGTAGAGCACGCGCTCGACGCTCTCCTCGCCGCCGCGCCAATAGATCGCGGACATCGACTGGACCACCGGGTGGTTCGGATCGACCTCGGCCATGGTGCGCAGGAAGGCGACGGTCGAGAACGGATCGGCCGAGGCCATCTTGAACAGGCTGACCGACTTGACCAGCGCCGACTGGGCGATCGAGCGGATGCCCTGGCTGGGCGCATTGCCCGGCAGGACGTGGATCAGACGCGGGGCAAAGGCGCGGATGAAGCTGCGCCGCCCTTGGTGATCGGTGTGGGGCACCCATTCGTCGAGCGCCTTGGGATTGGGGAAGTTCTGCTCGACCAGCTCCCACAGCGATTTGCGGTCGAGATAGTCGATCGACGACTTCATCTGGTATTCGATCGACAGGCGCGGCTGGAGGCTGACCTTAGCCATCCGGTCGATCGTCGACTGGATATGCTCGTTGTTCGGATCGGCCAGCTTCTGGCCCGCCTCGTAGAGGAAATCGATGATCTCCGAGAGCGGCGTGTTGAGCAGCGGCGGCAGCTCGGTGCGCGGGTGGACCAGCGCATTCAGGTCGAGCTTCGGCGTGGCGAAATCCACGCCGAGATCGCGCGAACGGTGAACCTGCTCGGCGCCTTCGACCACCTTGCCGCGGATGAAGAACGGGGCGGAATCGATGGCCGCGCCGTCAGCGGCGGGCGTCTTGCTCAGATCGGTCAGCGTATTCATCGCAGTTCTCCCACTCGTCAGGACAGGCCGCGGACATAGGCGTCGACCGTGCCGGCACAGCCGATCTTGTCGTCGCCTTCGAGGTCGGCATAGCGGTAGATATTGTCGGCGATCGACGGCGAGGCATTGCCGCAGGCGCAGGGGCTGTAATCGATCTCAATATGGTCGCCCGAGATCACTCCGCCCCAGCGCGCTTCCATCGACAGGTCGAAGAAGGCGGCGCGACCTTCGACCTTGCCCTCGCCAACGCCTTCGACCAGCGCATCGCCCTCCTTGTTGAGCGGCAGGCAGACGAGCCAGGCGGGCAGGTGATAGCGATTGCCTTCCTGGCAGCGCGGCATGGAGGTGCCAAGCTCCTGCATCCCGTACATCTGATAGATGAAGCGCGGCTGTAGGTTGAAGGTCTCGTAGACGTATTCGCGGTAGTTGTCGGGCAGTTGCGCGCGCTTGAGCCCGCCGCCGAGATAGACCGCGTTCTCCGGGTGGAAATCCTTGGCGCTGTAGCCGCGCGCGCGCACCGCCTCGGCAAAGGGATAGAGCGAACCCCACATGCCGGTGATGTAGAGCTTCTTGTCGCGCTTGGAGATGATGTCCTCGACCGCGCCGACCTGGGCCCGGTCCAGGCCCTGCTGCCGCTCCTCGGTCTCGCGCTCGTAGTCCTGGATCTCGGCCGGCTTGGCCGTGCCGTCGGCAATGGACTTGCGCAGGGTGATCATCTTGGTCAGCGAGCCAATCGTCACCGGGGGCAGGCCGGACCGGAAATGGGTAGCCTGGGGATCGACGAAGGCGGCCATCATCGCCTGGCCCATCGCCTGGTTCTTGTGCGTGAAGGCAACCGCGCCGGCCGCGCCCGCCGGGGTGCGCATGTCGCCCGCGCGGATGTCCGACCCCCACTGCACCGCAGCGATGCCGTCCTTGCAGGCAAAGTCCACGTCGTTCTGCGAAGCGACCAGCATGGCCGACTTGCCGGTCGTCCCGCTGGAGCAGGCCACGAACAGACCGGCCTTGGCGCAAGCCTCGACCCAATCGTCGATCTCCTTGACGTCGGACAGGTCGACCCCGTCGGTCGGGCAGGCCGAGACCGTGCCGAGCCATTTGGTCAGCCGGTCCCACTTCTTCTCGGTGAGGAAGCTTTCGGGATAGCTCTTGTAGGCGGTATGCGGCAGCAGCAGCGGCACGGCGTCGGCCAGGGTCGCGATCTCGGAAATCTCCGCGTCCTTCGCCCGAAGCGCGACCAGCTTGATCCGCTGGCCCTGCTCCTGCAGCCGCTCGTTCATCGCCGCGATCTGCGTCTCGCGAACCTCGGCATAGGGCAAATAGGCATCAGGCGTCGTCGCATGGCGCAACAGCTCGTCACAATTCCGTCCCAACGGTTCTCTCCCAAAAAAAGCGCGGCCGCAATCGCGACTCCATCGAAGCGATACCTACTATGTCATATCAAACGACACAAGAGGCCTTGGGAGTTTGCGCCTTCCGCTCGTCGCTTTCGTGGCTCAGGCCGCCACGATGCTCCTGGCGACCGCCTCGGCCACCTTGATCCCGTCGATCGCGGCGGAAAGGATGCCGCCGGCATAGCCCGCGCCCTCGCCCGCCGGGAACAGGCGCTCCACGTTGAGGCTCTGGAAGTCCGCATCGCGCGTGATCCGCACCGGCGAGGACGTGCGCGTCTCCACCCCGGTCATGACCACGTCGGGATGATCGTAGCGCGCGATCTTCCGGCCGAAGACGGGTAGCGCCTCGCGCATCGCCTCGATCGCGAAGCCGGGCAGGCACAGCGAGAGGTCGGTCATCGTCACGCCCGGCTTGTAGGAAGGAACCACTTCCCCAAGCGCGGTCGAGGGCCGGCCGCCGAGAAAATCTCCCACCTTCTGGCCGGGCGCGGCATAGTTTCCGCCGCCTGCCTCATAGGCCAGCGATTCCCAATGCCGCTGGAAGGCGATGCCGGCGAGCGGCCCCTCGGGATAGTCGCGCGCCGGATCGATCCCGACCACCAGGCCCGAGTTGGCGTTGAACTCGGCCCGCGAATACTGGCTCATGCCGTTGGTGACGACGCGCCCCGGCTCGGAGGTCGCCGCGACCACCCGGCCGCCAGGGCACATGCAGAAGGAATAGACCGTGCGCCCATTGGCGCAATGGTGCGCCAGGCTATAGGCCGCCGCGCCGAGATCGGGATGCCCCGCGCAGTTGCCGTAGCGGGCGCGGTCGATCCAGCCTTGCGGATGCTCGATCCGCACGCCGATCGAGAACGGCTTGGCCTCCATGTGCACGCCGCGCGCATGAAGCATCTCGAAGGTCGGCCGCGCGCTGTGGCCGACAGCCAGGACGACGTGATCGGCCTCAAGGAAGGAGCCGTCCTGCAGATGCAGCCCGCGCAGCTTCATGCGGCCGTCC
>CAZFPW010000004.1:23379-27965 GCA_964520765.1 uncultured Novosphingobium sp. | reverse complement strand
CCGCCCAGCTCCTCGATCGTCGCGCGCATGGCCTCCACCATCGACACCAGGCGGAAGGTGCCGATGTGCGGGTGGGCTTCCCACAGGATGTCGTCGGGCGCGCCGGCGCGAACGAATTCCTCCAGCACCTTGCGGCCGAGGAAGCGCGGGTCCTTGACCCGGCAATAGAGCTTTCCATCGGAAAAGGTGCCCGCCCCGCCCTCGCCGAACTGGACGTTGGAATCAGGGTTCAACTCGGCCCGGCGCCAGAGGCCCCAGGTGTCCTTGGTGCGCTGCCGCACCACCTTGCCCCGGTCGAGGATGATCGGGCGAAAGCCCATCTGCGCCAGGATCAGCCCGGCGAAGAGCCCGCACGGCCCCGCCCCTACCACGACCGGGCGCAGGTCCCCCGGTCGGTTGGGCCAGCCCTCCGGCGCGCGGGCGACGAAGCGGTAGGTCATGTCCGGCGTCGGGCGCAGGTCCTTGTCATCGGCGAGGCGCGCGAGCACCTCGGCCTCGTCCGCCAGCTCGACATCGACCGTATAGACGAGCTGGATCGCTCCCCGGCGCCGCGCGTCGTTGCCGCGGCGATAGATCGTGAAGCCACGCAAGGCCTCGGCCGCGATCCCCAGGCGCGCGCAGATCGCCTGGGGCAATGCCTCAGGCTCATGGTCCAGCGGTAGGGAAAGGCCTGAAAGACGCAGCATCGGCGCGCGGCTATAGAGCAACGCCCGAAGGGGTCAAATCGCGAGAATCAGGCCCTCCGTCAGGCCACCAGTTCGGTGATCGTCCGGTTGGTGTCCATCGACTTGGTGCCCCAGCGCTCGACCTGGACCCCCATCGCCTGCTGGATGGAGAGCCCGACGCGTGAGGCCGCATCGGCGCCGCCGGCCTTGTGGAAGCCGGTCTTGATGCGCCCTTGCGCACTGCCGATCACCATCATCGGGATGCCTTCGACCGCGTGGCTCTTGGCGATCGAGCAGTCCGAGTGGGCGAACAGCAGGGTGTTGTCGAGCAGGGTGCCGTCGCCCTCCTTGATCGAGGCCAGCGCATCCACGAAATCGCGGCAGGCGACCATGCTCTTGGCGGCGAACCAGGCGACCTGCTCCTGATAACCGAGCTTGGGATTGACCGCCTCTTCATGGGTCAGCGTGTGGTGCGTGTCCGACGAGGCGGAGCGGCGCAGGTTCGACGCCGTGTCGGAGAACAGCATGTTGAAGACCTTCGTCTGGTTGCAGGCCAGGGCCTGGGCCAGCAGGTTCGCCATCAGCTTGTGATTGACCATCACATGCTCGATGTCGGCATCGACCACGGTCTTTTCCGGAGCGGACGGCTTGGTGAAGTTCTCCACCTTCGCCGGCGGCTGGAGCTGAAGCTCAAGCTGCTGCTCGAGCTGGCGCACCGAGGTGAAGTATTCATCCAGCCGGTGGCGGTCGGCCGCGCCCAGGCTCTTCACCAGCTTCTGGCGATCCTCGGAGACGGCCGAGAGCACGCTCTGGCGCACCATCGTGCGCGGATCGGGGGCGAAGGTGCCGGCGTTGGGATCCTGGAAACCTTCCCCGAAGATGCGCTGGTAGAGCGCCACCGGCGAGGTCTCGCTGGGATTGGGCGAGCCGGCGCCGCGCGCGGAATAGGACCGCTCGATGCCCGAGGCGCTCAGCTCGATCGAGCGGAAGCGCGAGCCCTGCCCGATCTGCTCGCCGATCAGCACGTCGATGGTCGGCGCGCCGACGGTCTCGTTGGGCACCGGCAGGCCGGTGCGCAGGCCGAGGTTGCCGGTGACGTGGGGCTTGTTCGCCACGCCGTCGAGCTTCACGTCGAAACCCGTGAAGAGCGCCATCTGCTTGCGGTAGGGCGCGAGCGGCTCGAGGTCGACCGGCATGGCATAGTCGGCACCCTCGGTAGTCGGAATCCACCGCTCGGGGATGAAGCCGCAGCCCCAGATCCAGGTGCCGAAGCGCAGGGGCAGGCGCTGCCCGGTGGCGGCAAGCGCCTGGCCGTTCACATCGAGGAAGATGTCGAGGAACGGCAGGGCCATGCCGACCGCGGCACCATTCAGCGTGCCGCGCAGGATCGTACGGCGGGTCAGCTTGGTCATGAACGGTCTCCCTTGCTCGCTTTGACGGCGGTGTTGGTCTTCGCCGGCAGCGCGGCCGGCGCGATGGCGTAGAAGGTCTTGCTGAGCGCGATGGCGCGCATCAGGTCCGGCACGCGATAGCCGCCGGCCCCGAACATCGTGCCGAGATAGTCGAGATAAGGCCCTTCGGCATCGACAAGCTCGCGCCCGACGGCCGAACGATAGAGCTTGTCGACCAGGCAGGTCGGCACGGTCGGGTTGTCGTGCAGCGCCTGGCCCAGGCCCGGCGCGCCCGAGAAATCGGTGCCGTCGAGCGAACCGCTGAGATCGATCTCCGCGCCGTTCTCCTTGGCGCGGAAATGCCCGGCACCGTCGAAGTTCTCCAGCGTGAAGCCCATCGGGTCGGTCAGCTTGTGGCAACCGGCGCAGACCGGATTCTCGTTATGCTCGTTCAGCCGCATCCGCGCCGTCGAGAACGGCCTGCTGACCTGGTCGACGGCGGTGAAGTTCACGTTGGCCGGCGGATCGGGCACGTGCTGGCACAGGAAGATCTCGCGCAGCGCCTTGCCTCGCAGCGTGGGCGAGGAACGGCCCGGATGCGACGGCAGCGCCAGCAGGCTGATGTCGGTAAGGATGCCCGAGCGGTTGCTGCCCACCGGATATTCGGCCTTTTCCCAGCCGTTGCGGGTCGCCACCGGCATCCGGTAGATGATCCCGAGCGAGCGGGTGAGCCAAGTGGTCCGGGTGGTGAACAGGCCGCGATAGTCGCCCCGCTCCGTCACCAGGTGCGAGACGATCGTGCGCAGCGTCTGCTCCTGGGCGTCGCGTGCGACGTTGGAGTTGTAGGCCGGGTAGATCGTCGGGTCCTTGAACAGGTCGTTGAACCCGTCGAACTGGAGCATGTCCCAGAAGAAGGCCCGCACCGCGCCCTCCAGCTTGGGCGAGGAGACCAGGCGATCGACCTGGCGGCGCAGGCCTTGCTCGGTATCGAGTTCCCCCGCGCCGGCCGCGCGCAGCAGTTCGTCATCGGGGGTGGAATTGGTCAACAGGTAGCTGAGCCGTGTCGCCTTGGACCAGGGATCGAGCCGCATGCCGCCGCGCCCGTCCGGCACGGCCCGCTCCATCCGCAGCAGGAAGTGCGGCGACTGGAGCATGCCGACCAGCGTGAATTCGAGGCCCTGGTAGAACCCGCCCAGCCGCGCCTGCGCGGCCTTGGCCACGCCAACAAAGCGATCCCGCTCGTCCCGCGCCAGCGGCCGGCGGAACAGCTTGAGGCCATAGGTCTCGACGAACTTCGTCGCGCAGGCCGCGTCAAACGTGTCGGCCGACTTGGGCTGGCACGGCACGAATTCGGCGCGGCGCTTCTCGCCCGTCACCTCGGCGGCGATGCCGCGGGCCGAGGCGTCATACTGCTCGAAGCTGAAGGCCGACATCCCGCCCATGCTGGTGCCGACCGCGATCAGGCCGCCCTGGCGCAAGCCCCGCTCGAAGCGGCCGGCGATCGCCACGTCGGGCGCGAAGACATCCGCTATGGTGGCGCGGTACTGGCTTTCGGTCAGCCGCCGCATCACCGTCGGGCCACCGACCGGAGCCGGCTCCGTCACGGCCACGGCGGGCGTCGGCGATTGCTGGGCGAACCCGATGCTGCCGGCGCCGATAGAGGCGACCGTCAGGCCGAGCCCGGCGGAAATGGCGAGAAAACGCGACTTGAGCTTACGATGGGTCATGGCTGTCATCGCACCACCAAAGGAGAATTAGAGCTTCGAGTTTTCACGTCAGCGATGAAAGCCGGCATGATACGAATACGATACTGCGTTGAGATCGAGGTACAATGACCCGAGGCGTCGGGATGTCCGTCAGCCGCCTGTTTCAATGCGTAATAAGCGCCATTGCAAGTATGCCCAAACGCATCTTCCCGACCCTGCGCCACGGCGATCCGCCTCGCCTCCGGCGCTAACTCGCCCTTAGCCGTGCGCATCTTGCGGGAGCCAAACTGCTGGTCGTACATCGTCTCGATCGGCGAATAACCGGCGAGATAGCCCTCCATCCCGCCATCGGCGGTGAAGGTCAGCCGCAGCCGCGCATCCCGCAACACCCGTTCGTCGTACATCGCATTCGTCACGCTGTGGAACCGCACACCGACCGGATCGGTCGTCAGCACCCCGTTGACAATCCGCCCACGAGCAATTGCCCGAAAGCGTGGATCTTGGTCAGGGGCATAGGTCGCAAAGGGCAAAGCGTTGCGCGCGGCACTAAGTTGAATCGGATCGGCATTGGCATAAATGCCCACCTCGACATCCGGATCATTGAACGGATCGTCAACGCCCTTCAACGAGATCAGAATGCCCCAGGCCCCCGTGTACATCTCGGTTCGCCAGCCATTGGCGACGCCGGTCGACTGGAAGCCCGGAACGCAGCCGACCACGCGGTAGAACTGGTTATCGACGCCGCGCTGGCCGTTGGTGCCCTGGAAATCCTGATGACCGCAGGTGCCCGCCGCCGGCCGCTTGCCGCTGGACGAATCCTGCCC
>CAZFPW010000004.1:4696-23279 GCA_964520765.1 uncultured Novosphingobium sp. | reverse complement strand
AAACCCGCCTCGCCATTGCGGAAGACTTCCTTAGCAAGCTCGGGCGTCAAGCCGTTTTCCGCAGGAGCGGGCGTCGCCGCCCGGACGGCGCGCTCCGCCGGGACATTGGCAAAACCCAGCCCGATCAGCGTGACGGCGCCCAGGCTCACGACCGCCCGCTTCGTCCACCGCACATGCTTTCGGCCCGATTGCCCTGACACCGATCTCTCCAGATTATCGCTTCATTGGCGGAGCATGGAAGCCCCATTTCAGGCAATCATAGCACAATCGCCCGCCAGCAATGTTTCCCAGGGGAAACATTGCGCAAACCCGGCCGGGAGACGCCGCTGCCCGGCCGGTCCTGCGAGGCAAGATTCAACGCGAACCGAATGCGATCCTGGCCGAAACGCCGATCTCGCGCGGCGGCGTCACGGTCGCGCTGTAATATTCCGAGGTATAGGTATACGAGCCGGCAGGAGTACGGATTGACTGCGACATCGGCGAGCCACCGTACTGGATATTCCGCTGGTTGAAGAGGTTCTTGGCGAACAGCGAAACCTCCCAGTTGCCCTGCGGGTGGCGCAATCCGGCATAGAGATTCACCCGGGCATAAGCAGGCGTATCGTCGCGCGTATTTTCGGCACTGTTGTCCGAAGCGGGCGTGATGGTCACGAGACCGCGAACGAACCCATCGATCGTCGGCGCCAGGGTAAAACCAGCTTCGGTCTGGAACGAAGCGTTCCAAGACGGCCCGTTCAGGATTTTGCCGCTATAACGGCAGGCCGCGATGGTCTCACCGGTGTTGTCCGTATCAAGCGAAGCCTTGAGATCGTTGACCGAGGGGCGGGTCGGATTGACGTCCGGCACGCCGTCACCATTGATGTCGTTGCAGGCGATAAGCCCGTTGTTGACCTTGCTGGTGGACCAGCTGAAGTTGCCGCTGATGCTCCATCGCGGCAGGACCTGGAACGACGCCTCGGCTTCGACACCACGTACACGCGCCGGCACACCGGCGATGAAGCCGTTGAAACCACCGACATCCTGCGGGGCGCTCGTCGTGCTCTGGTTGACGAAGTAGACGTTGGTTCCCGGCCGATAGACGTAATTTTCGAAGTCCTGCTGGTATATGCTGACGTTGAAACGGCCGCGGCCGCCGAATAGCGTCGAACGCAGACCCAGTTCGTAGGACCGCGATGTCTCGGCATCGACATCGTAGAACGACTGCTCACGCGGGCTCGGCACCGCATTGAAGTCGCCGATGGCGAAGGCACCGGGGCGCCACGAAGTGCCCACCGTACCGTAGACCATCAGGTTCTCGTTGAAGCGGTACTTCGCTGACGCCGACCAGATCACGGCGGATTCGTTCGTGGGATTGGAAAAGCTGATCCCGCCGGCCGGGACGATGAGGGTCGAATTGCTAACGTAATGAATATAACGGAGACCGCCCGACAACTCGAACCTGTCGCCGACATGGGCGACGACGTTGGCGAAAATCGACTTCTCGGTAGAATCGCCATCGCGCAAACGGTAGATGACCGAGTTGGCCACCACGGTTGGGGTTGCGGTCGGGCTAGCGGGAGGGAGGATCACCGGGGTTTCACCCGTGATCCGGCTCGGGTTCTCGTTCCGGTCGTACAGCCCGCCGATCACGTAGTCGAAGATCCCGCCGATACGCTCTTCCGAGGAAAGCCGGAGTTCGTGCGACTTACGCGTGGCAACGCTATGCGTACATTCGGCATAGGACTGATTGCTCATCACGACCCCGGTCGCGCCCAAGACGGTGGCACAGGCCGGAGCCTGGCCGGCCGGATCGACGACTATGCGGGGCGTCAGCGTCGTCATGCGCGGAGGGCCGAAGTAATCCGCCCCATCCTGTTGGCCGGGCGTGTAAATCTGCATCTTGGTGTAGGAGCCGACGTAACTCAGCTTCTGTCCGGCGAAACGAAGGTCGAGGCTGCCCGAGTAAACCTGTTGGTCCACACCGCCGCCGCTCGGATCGCCGATACCCAGCCGATCGTAGGGTCCGATGATGGGCGTTAGCTGGGCGAGCGCGGTCGGAGTCGTGCCGGTCACGATCGAAGTCGACACGACCTGACCATATCCCATGCTCCGGTTTTGCAGGCCCTGGTACATGAAGTTGGCCGAAATCCAGTCGGCGGGCTCGAAGCGGACGCTGGCGCGGATCGCCTTGGTACGGTTGTAGGGCGCTGGATAGAAATCCGGGTTGGCCGCTTCCTTGTACGAGTGGACCTGACCACCATCGTTGTCGTCGTAGACACCCGCAATGCGAACGCCGAGCACGCCGGCGACGATCGGCACGTTGAGCGCGAAATCGCCCTTGTAGGCATGGGAGTTGGCGACGGTGGCGTTCACCACAACGCCCGCTTCCTGCAGATTCGGCTTGCGCGTCGTGACGGTGATGGAACCGGAAGGCGCTGCGCGGCCGCGCAGCGTGCCCTGCGGTCCGCGCAGCAGCTCGAATTGGCCAACATCGAACATCGACTGGAACAGGAAGTTCGAGGAAATCGGCGCTTCGTTCAGATAGAATTCCACCGTCGCGTTGTTGCCGCTGGCCTCCGGCCTGAACGACACGCCGCGCACCGTGGCCGATGCCGAGAAGGTGCCGTTCGTCTGCATCGTCAAGCCTGGGACAAGGGCCTGGATGTCGGTGAAATTGCGCAGGTTCAGCTTCTCGATCTCGGCCGCCGTCACGACATTGACCGTCTGCGGCACCTCCTGCAGCGATTCGTCGCGGCGGCGGGCGGTAACGACGATATCGTTTCCTTCCGTCGCGCCGGTCAGGCTCCCGCTTTCCAGGGTCTGTTGCTGGGCGTCGGCGCTATCCTGCGCGAGCGCGGGCGCCGAGAACGCGACCAGGCTGGCTCCGGCCAGGAGCGGCTTGATATACCTCATGTATCTCTCCCCATTTCTTGGCGACTGCGCCGGTCGGACCCCCCGTCCGAACGTGCGCACCGCGCAGCCCCTCTAGCCAAGCCGCCGCCATTCCTTATTGCTGTGCTGAAACATTCCTGCCGGGGGTCAGTGTATGATTGGGGGAGACCTGGACAGCTGCATGACCGCTCCTTCCCCTGCCCCGAAAATCCTGGTGGTCGACGACGATCCGTCCGTCCGCGCGGCCGTTGCCGAATATCTGTCGAGCCAGGGCTATACGGTCCTTCTCGCCGAGGACGGCGCCGCGATGCGCCGTATCCTGGCGGAGGACGATGCGGTCTCGATCGTCCTGCTCGACGTGATGCTGCCGGGGGAGGATGGCTTTTCCCTGGCCCGCGCGCTGCGGCAGCGGCCGGATATCGGCGTCATCATGCTGTCGGCCCGGGGGAGCGAGGCGGACCGGGTGATCGGGCTGGAGATGGGCGCCGACGACTATCTGCCCAAGCCCGCCTCCCCGCGCGAGCTGCTGGCCCGCATCCGCGCGGTGCAGCGCCGCTACCGCGCCAAGGCGGACGCGCCGGCGAGCGGCTTCTGCTTCGTCTTCGACGGCTGGACGCTGGACCCGGTGCGGCGGGTGCTGCGCGATCCCGAGGGGCTGCTGATCAGCCTGTCCGACGGGGAGTTCGAGCTGCTCCTCGCCTTCGTGGAAAATCCGCAGGCGGTCCTCAGCCGCGACCAGTTGCTGGAGCTGGCCCGGGGCGAGCAGTCCGAGGCGTTCGACCGAGCGATCGACGTGCAGGTCAGCCGCCTGCGCCGCAAGCTCGCCGCCTGCCTGAACGGCCAGGCGATCCGCACCGAGCGGGGCAAGGGATACATGTTCACGGCCGAGGTTTCGCGGGCATGATCGGGGCGGTCCGCACCTGGCTGAATTCCATGCAGGCGCACATGATCGGCTTTGCCGCGGCGGTGATCGTCCTGCTGACCGCGATGAGCGTCGCGATCGTCGTGATCGCCGGGCCGCCGCAGCGTTCGCCGATGACGGTCTACGACGTTTCGCGGGTGATCCGCGGGCTGCCGCCGGCCCGGGAAACCCTGGCGGACGAATTCGAAGTCTACGACACCCACACCGCCAGCCCGCCGCAGACCGAGGTGGAACAGCGGCTGTCGAAGATCCTGGCCGACGATCTCGGGCGGCCAGTGGGCGACGTGAATCTGCATCTCGGCAACCGCGCGATCAATTATTTCGCCTATATGGAGCGCCAGGCCGACCTCTATGCCAGCGACGGCCGGGGCAGCCCGATCATGTTCGGCACGGTGGTCGTCACGGTGCGGCGGCCGGACGGACAGTGGGTGATCTATTCGCGCCGGAGCAAGGACGGCTTCGAGAACTTCTGGCAGCTGCTGCGGGCGAGCCCCTGGCTCGGCTTCCTGGTGATCGTTCCCTTCGCCACCTGGTTCAGCCGGAAGATCTCCCGCCCGGTCCGCGCCTTCGCCCAGGCGGCGAGCCGGGTGAGCGGCGGCACGCAGGTGCCCGTGCCCGTCGTCGGCCCAACCGAGACCCGCGTCGCCGCCGAGGCGCTGAACGAGATGCAGGCGCGCATCCGGGCCTTCGTCGGCGAGCGGACCGCGCTGGTCGGCGCGATCGCGCACGATCTGCGGACGCCGCTCAACAGCCTGCGCTTCCGCGTCGCCCGCGCGCCGGACGAGCTGCGCATCCCGGCCGAGGGGGACATCAAGCAGCTCGACCGGCTGATCAACTCGATCCTGGACTATGTCGAGAGCGACGGCCGCGTGCTCTCGGTCGAGGCGCTCGACCTCGCCTCCCTGCTCCAGTCCATGGTGGACGATCTGGAGGATCGCGGAATCAAGGTCGATTTCGCCTCCGCCCCGGCGCATGTCGAGGGCGACCTGCTGCTGCTGCGCCGGCTGTTCGCCAACCTGATCGACAATGCGGTGAAGTTCGGCTCCCACGTCTCGATCGCGCTGGCCACGACGCCCGCCGAGGTCACGGTGCGGATCGCCGACGACGGGCCGGGCATGGCGCCCTCCGACCTCGCCCGCGCCTTCGAGCCGTTCTTCCGGGGCGAGCGGTCGCGCAGCCGGGCGACCGGGGGCAGCGGGCTGGGCCTGTCCATCGCCAAGTCGGTGGTCGATGCCCACGGCGGCCACATCCACCTGGCGAACGGCGCCGCCGGCGGCCTGGTGGCGGAAGTCACCCTGCCGCTCCGGCAGACCCCGCCGGAACCGGCCTGACAGGCCTTCCGATAGGCAATCCCTATCGCTCTCAATCGAAATAGCCGTGGCCGGCCTATGACCACGGGCTAACCTCTCTTCCACCAGAGGCGCACCGGCGCCCGCGCGGAGAGGACGATCGATGAACCCCATGCGGTGGCGGCCACGCCGGCCTGGCCGGGCAGACCTGCGGTGAGCGGCGCCCCCGTCGATCCGGCCGCGGTCCAGACCCCGCATTATCGGCTGGAGCTGGGACGCAACTGGCGCGCCCTGGTCGCGGCGAGCGCGGGCCTGGGCGCCGGCTTCCTGCTCAACCACTACATCGCCAACATCTTCGCGCCGCACCTGCTCGACGCGTTCGGCTGGTCGAAGGCGCAGTTCGCCCTTGTCGGCGCCTTCGGGCTGATGAACCTGGCGACGATCCCCATCATCGGCCGGCTGACCGACCGGATCGGCGTCCGCCCCATCGCGACGGTCGGCGTCACCATCTTTCCGCTGACCTTCGTGGCGTTCAGCCTGATGAGCGGCAGCTTCGCCCTCTTCGTGGCGATCAGCATGGTGCAATACCTGCTGTGCGCCACGACCACGTCGTCGATCGTCTACAGCCGCCTGATCGCGGAGCGGTTCGTCACCGCCCGCGGCATGGCCCTGGCGATCGGCGCGACCACCCCCGCCTTGGTGGGCGTCGTGGGCAGCCCGCTGCTGCAGCACGTGATCGACACCTCTGGCTGGCGGAACGGCTATCTGGCGGTGGCGGCCTATGTCGCCCTGGTCGGCGCGATCGCCCTCGCCTTCATTCCGCGAGCGGCGGGTGCGCGCGCCCGCAAGCCCGCGCCCAAGGCCGGGGAGGGCGACTATCGGCGGATCTTCCGGTCCGGCACGTTCTGGATCATCGCCGGCGGCTTCCTGTTCTGCAACCTGATCTACCCCCTGCAATCCTCGCAGATGAAGCTGATGCTGGAGGAGAACGGGATGGACAGCACCGCCGGGGCCTGGATGGTGTCGCTCTTCGCCGGCGGGGTCCTGGCCGGGCGCTTCCTCTGCGGCATCGCGCTCGATCGCTTTCCCGCCCATCTCGTCGCGGCGATCGCGCTCGGCCTGCCGGGGATCGGCCTGCTGATGATCGCCTCGGGCCTGACGAGCCCGGCCGTGCTCGCCTTCGCGATCGTGCTGATGGGCCTGTCGCTGGGCGCCGAGAGCGATCTGGCCGCCTACCTCGTCATGCGGTTCTTCCCGCTCGCGATCTACGGGACGGTGCTGGGCCTGGTCGTGACCTCCCTCGCCCTGTCCGCCTCGCTCGGATCGCTGGTCCTGGGGGCGGTCCTGCACCTTACGGGCAGCTTTTCCGCCTACCTCGTCATCGGCGCGGCGTGCAGCCTCGGCGGCGCCGGGCTGTTCCTGATGCTGGGACGCCAGCCCGCCGCAATGCCCGCCCTGGCCGGCGAGGAACTAACGACATAGCCTTGTCCTATCGCTGCAAGCCGGGATCCGCCGTTTCCCGGCATCAGGGCAGCCGATAGCAGAATGTGAAGATCGCTGGAGACCCTTCGATGACCATCAGCCTGTTGCCCGACAATCCCGCCGCCTGGACCTATCGCCGCTGGGAAGACCTGATGGCGATCCCGCGCGAGGAGCGCGAGAAGCTCCAGCTCGAAGCCGTGCGGATCAGCTTCCGCCGCCTGCGGGACCGCATTCCCGCCCTGAAGAAGCTGGCCGACCGCCAGGGGGTGGAGGCGATCGACCGGATTGAGGACGTCCTGCCCGTCTGCTTCGACCACCGTGTGCTCAAGAACTATCCGATCCAGATCATCGAGAACCGCGACTTCGCCAAGCTGACGACCTGGCTCGACAAGCTGACCGCGCACGACCTGACCCGGATCGACCTCACCGGCCTCACCACCATCGAGGAATGGCTCGCCCGGCTCGAAGCCTTCGGCATGCTGGTCACCTATTCCAGCGGGACCACCGGCAAGCTGTCGTTCGTGCCGCGCTCCTACGACGAGCTGGGACCGTGGAAGTTCCACTTCTTCAATGTCAACTACGCCTCCAGCGGGGTCGACCCGTGGATGACCAAGCTGCCGACCTTCTTCCCCGGCTATCGCGGCGGCTACCAGACGATGCTCAAGATGATGAGCCTGTTCAACGTCGAGATGGCCGGCGGCGAGGAGCACTACTACACGCTCTACGACACCCACATCCCGGCCGATCTCATGGCCCTGTCGGGCCGCATGCAGTCGGCCGAGGACAAGGGCGAGATCGCCAGCCTCGGCCTCGACCCCGCGCTGATCGAGCAGCGCCGCACCATGCTGGAACAGGGCCGCCGCAAGGAGGAGGAGCTGGAGGTCTGGTTCGGCAAGCTGATCGAGCAGTTCAAGGGCCGGCGGGTCAAGCTCGGCGGCACGTTCTCGGACCTCTACCGCGTCGCCCGCGCCGGGCTCGACAAGGGCCTGCGTTGCGAATTCGCGCCGGGCTCGATCCTCTCCGGCGGCGGCGGGATGAAGGGCTACAAGGACGCGCCCGACGATTGGGAGGAGCAGGTGAAGCACTTCTTCGGGGTCGACCGGCTGGGCAACCAGTACGGCTTTTCCGAATGCATCGGCAACGCCCCGCTGTGCGAGGCCGGGCATTTCCACCTGCCGCCCTATTCGGTGCCGCTGCTGATGGGCCCGGACGGAGAGGCCCTGCCGCGCGAGGGCGTGCAGAAGGGCCGGCTGGTCCTGGTCGACGTGATCCCGCTGTCCTACTGGGGCGGCTTCACCTCGGGCGACGAGGTGACGATCGACTGGAACGACGATTGCGCCTGCGGCTGGAAGAGCCCGCGCATCGCCAAGACCATCCGCCGCTTCGCCGAGAGCGAGGGCGGCGACGACAAGATCACCTGCGCCGGATCGCAGCAGGCCTATAACGAGTTCATGGAATTCGTCGCGGGAGACGCGTGATGGACAAGGCGGTGCTGGACATCCCGATCATCGCCCGCGGCCGGATCATCATGCCCGGCGACGAGGCGGTGGAGTTCAAGGGGCGCGGCGGCGCGGCCTTCCGCCAGGCCGATCCGCACAAGCATATCCACGACCTGGTGCTGGGCGACGCCACGCGGCTGCGCGACCTGCACGACACGCCGATGGCCGAGGTCATCGAGGTGCTGGCCGAGCTGGGCAAGCGCCTGGTGCTGGACGACAATCCCCTGCTGCAGGAAAGCTTCGAGCTGGCGCTGAAGGCCGGGGGCCTGGCCGAGCCGATCCTGCGCGGGGTCTATGACGCGCTGCCGCAGATGTTCGACGCCGGCGGCATGACCGCGCTCGTCGAGAAGACCATCGGCCTTGCCTACCTCGACGGCTGGGTGCCGAGCGGCGGCGTCTACGACAGCGCCAGCATCCGCGCGGTCGGCACGCGGCAGCTCCACATCACGGCGGGCAACGTGCCGGTCGTCGCCGCGATGACCATCGCGCGGGCCGGCCTCACCAAGTCCGACATCCTCATCAAGTCGCCATCGAACGACCCGTTGACGGCCAACGCCATCGCCCGCACCCTGATCGAGCTGGCGCCGGATCACCCCGTCACCCGCCACATCGCCGTCGCCTATTGGAAGGGCGGCGACGAGTTCATGGATTCGCAAATCGTCCGCACCAGCCGGATCGACAAGATCACCGCCTGGGGCGGGATGAGTTCCGTGCGGCACATCCAGAAGTTCCTGACGCCGGGCATCGACCTGACCGCGCTGAACCCGAAATACTCGATGTCGATGGTCGGGCGCGAGGTCTTCGCCAGCGAGGCCGCGATGGACGAGGCGGCGGTCGGCCTCGCCACCCTGGCCGGCTTCTACAACCAGACCGCCTGCGCCAACACCCGGATCGTCTATGTCGAGAGCGATACGGACGAGGACGCCATCGCCCGCGTCGTGGCGCTCGGCCGCAAGATGGTGGCCGCCTATGCCACGCTGCCCCCGCTGCTCTCGGTCCCCTTCGTCGAGCGCAACCGCGAGCTGGAGGCGGAGATGGACGCCATCCTCGACCAGGACGACTTCTATCATGTCGAGGGCGATACCCTGAACGGCGGCTTCGTCGTCTCGAAGTTCAACGACCGGATCGAGTTCTTCGACAAGCTCAACAACCGGGTGGTCAACTTCGTGCCGGTCGACGATCTGGCCGACGTCCTCAAGTGGTGCGACGACACGACCCAGACCGTCGGCCTCTATCCCGAATCCCGTCGCGCCGGCCTGCGTGACGCCTTCGCCCTGGCCGGCGTGCAGCGGCTGGTCCCGCTCGAAGGCGGCGATCCGATGACCGTCTATGCCAATTCGCACCACATGCCGCCGGGCAGCCCGCATGACGGCATCGAGCCGATGCGCCGCAGCGTGCGCTGGGTGGTCGACATGCAGCCGGCCCATCAGGGCCTGCCGCTGAGCATCGCGGCGGAATAGGGCGGCCGCCACGGTGGCCACCTTCGTCCTCATCCACGGCGGCGGTCACGGCGGCTGGTGCTGGCGGTCGGTCGCCCGGCTGCTGCGCGGCGCGGGGCATGAGGTTCACGCCCCGACCCTGACCGGGCTGGGCGAGCGGCGCCATCTGATCGGCCCCGAGGTAACGCTCGACACCCATGTCGAGGACGTGGCCGCGCTGCTGTTCCATGAGGACCTGCGCGAGGTGATCCTGGTCGGCCACAGCTATGGCGGCATGGTCGTCACCGGCGCGGCGGACCGCGCCGCGGACCGCGTGGGCCGGCTGGTCTATCTCGACGCCGCGATTCCGGTCGACGGGGAAGCGCTGATCGACTCCTCGCCCGGCCTGCGCGCCTTCGCCGATGTCGAGCTTGTCGACGGGGTGCGGCTCGGCCTGTGGCCGCGCAATGTCGCCGGGCCGCTCTATGGCCTGCACGATCCCGCGCTGGCGGAATGGGCGATGCCGCGCCTCTCGCCCCATCCGTGGCGGACCTTCGAGAGCAAGCTGCGGCTGGACGATCCCGACCGGCTGCGGCGCATCCCCCGCGCTATCGTCAATTGCGCGGCCTCTCTCGCTCGCCGTCCGCCCGAAACTCTGCCAAGATGGTCGGACGGCGATTTCGTCCGCGAGGTCGAGGCGGGCCACGACCTGATGCTGACCGAGCCCGAACTGGTGTCGCGCCTGTTGTTGGAGATCGCCGCCTTGTGACCCTCTCCCGTCCACAGGTGCGCCGGGAAAGGGATTCTGGCCGAGAACGATGGAAACACGCTACCTTCGCAGCTTCCTGAAGATCGCAGAGACCGGCTCGATTACCCGCGCGGCCGACTCCCTGGGGATCGCGCAGCCCTCGCTCAGCCAGCAGCTGCTGCGGCTGGAGGACGAGGTCGGCGTGCCGCTGTTCTCGCGCACGGCGCGCGGGGTGACCCTCACCGATTCCGGCCGGCTGTTCCAGGAGCACGCCCGCCAGATCCTGCGCGAGGTGGACCTGGCCGTCGAGGACCTCCGCCATCTCGACGACGAGCCGGTAGGCAGCGTCATCCTCGCCCTGCCGCATTCGCTCAGCCAGGTCGCCGGGATCGCCCTGTTCGAAGCGATGGCGGCGCGCGCCCCGCGCGTCCGCTTCCGCCTGGTCGAGGCCATGACCGCGCAGATCTGGGGCTGGATCGAGGACGCGAAGGTGGACCTCGGCATCCTCAACTATCTCGGCCCCCGGCGCGGCCTGACCTTTCGCGGGCTGGCCAGCGAAGAGCTGTTCCTGATCGGCCCGCCGGGGCGGTTCGGCGCGCCGGACGCCCCGCCCGACATTACCATGGCCGAGCTGGCCGGCCTGCCGATGATCCTTCCCGGCCTGCCCCACGGCCTGCGCCAGCTCGTCGATCAGGAGGCGGCCCGCCACGGGGTGGCCCTGCAGGTCGCCCACGACATGGACGTGATCGCGCACATGGGGGCGCTGATCGCCGCCGGGCACGGCTGCTCGATCCTGCCGCTGGCCGCCGTCTCGGGCGATCTCGCCGCGGGCCGGGTGACGGTCGCCCGGATCGAGCAGGGCGCGGTCCGCCGCCGGCTGGCGCTGGTGCGGAACGGCGCGGCGGTCGTCACCCATGCCTCGATGCGGTGCGAGGACGTGATTGTCGCGGTGCTCGGCCGGCTCATCGCCGAAGGCCGGTGGCAGGCGACGCCCGAAGACACGGAATAAGGAGACAGCGATGCAGAACAGGCCGTTGGATGGAAAGGTCGCCCTGGTGACGGGCGCCGGCCGGGGGATGGGGCAGGTCATCGCCCAGCGCCTTGCCGCGGACGGCGCAACCGTGGTCGCGCACTATGCCTCCAGCCGGGCCGGGGCGGAGGAGACCGTGCGCGCGATCGAGGCCTCCGGGGGCCGCGCGGTCGCCTACCAGGCGGACATCGCCCGCCGCCAGGACGTGATCGCCCTGTTCGAGGCGATCGACCGCGATCCCGGACGGATCGACATCGTGGTGAACTCGTCCGGCGTCAGCGGCGGCGGCTCACTTGCCGACCTCGACGAGGACCAGCTCGAATGGATGCTCGGCATCAACCTGCGCGGGCCGCTATTCGTCGCCAGCGAAGCGGCCAGGCGGCTGGGCGAAGGGGGCCGGATCATCAACATCGGCTCCACCCTGGCCGAATTCCCCATCGCCGGCTCGGGCATCTACGGCGCGGTCAAGGCCGGGCTCAAGTCCTTCACCGACAGCTGGGCCAAGGAGCTGGGCAAGCAGGGCGTGACGGTCAATACCGTCATCCCCGGCGCGACCAGCCCCGGCATGGCCGAGCGCACGCCCGAACCCTACCGCTCGTTCTACCAGGACGCCTCCCCCTTCAAGCGGATCGGCCGCGCCGAGGAAGTGGCCGCGGTCGTGGCCTTCCTCGCCTCCCCCCAGGCAAGCTGGGTCTCGGGCGCGCACATCATGGCGAACGGCGCCGCGAACGCCTGAGGAGGGTCGGAGCGGCTCCCCCTGCCGCTATGCGGTGGTGAGAACCGCGCGCAATCCCGGGGCGGCGTCGTGATAGTCGACCGACGCCCGCAGCGAGGACGCCATGGCCCCGATCAGCTTCGAGCCCAGGCCGGTGCCCTGGGCACTGCCCGTCGCCGGAAGACCGCAGCCGTCGTCCTCGACCACGAGGCTGAACATGCCCCGCTCGCTCGCCCGCAGGGAGACGCGAACCTCCCCCGCCTGACGCGGAGGATAGGCGTATTTGCAGGCGTTGGTGACAAGCTCGTTGACGATGACGCCGAGCGCGACGGCCTGGTCGGTCGCCAGATGCAGCGGATCGGCCGACAGGGTGATCCGGCGCGGCGCAGCCGGGGTCGACCAGGTTTCGCCCAGTTCGTCCAGCAGGGAGCCCAGATAGGCCGACATGTCGACGCTCTCGACGCTGTCCGCCGTGTAGAGGCGCTTGTGCACCTGGGCGATCGCGGCGACCCGCCGCTCCGTATCGTCGAGCGCCGCGCGCGCCGCGGGATCGGTCAATTCGCGCGCCTGCATGGCGACGAAGGAGGAGACCAGCTGGAGGCTGTTGGCGACGCGGTGGTTGACCTCCTTCAGCAGCGACTGGAGGCGGGCGTTGGTCCGGCGCAGCTCCTGCTCGGCGCGCGCGTGCTCGCGGCGCAGGCGGACGCTCGCCAGGGCCTGGTCGATCGCCTGGCCCAGCAGGTCGAAATAGTCGGCATCGGCGGTCTTGAGCACATAGTCGATCGCCCCCGCCTTGAGCGCGGCGACGGCAAGCTGGCTCTCGTCCGAGGCGGTGACGTAGATCACGGGCGGAGCGGGATCGAGGCCCTGCAGCTCGGCCAGGGTCTGCAAGCCGTCCTTGCCCGGCATGTAGTGATCCACCGCGACCAGGTCGAACGGCTCGCCCGCGGCGATGGCCGCCGAGGCGAGGGTCACGCCCTCCGCGCCGCCGGCCGCCACGGTCACGCGATGGCCGCGCCGCTCCAGGGCGCGCCGGGTCAGCCGACGCAGCCCCTCGTCGTCATCCACATAGAGGATCGCGGCCGGGCTTTCGGTCATTGCGTGAGGTCGGGGTCCGGCACCTGGATGACCGAGAGGAACAGGCCGAGCTGGCGGATGGCGTCGGCGAAGTTCTCGTAGTTCACCGGCTTGGTGATATAGACGTTGCAGCCCAGGTCGTAGCAGCGCTGAATCTCCACCTTGTCGTCCGTCGTGGTCAGGACAACCACGGGCGTGCGGCGCAGCGGGTCGCCTTCCCCCTTGATCCTGGCCAGGATGTCCGTCCCGCTCATGTCGGGCAGGTTCAGGTCGAGCAGGATCAGCGAGGGCCCGTTGTGGACCGGCCCGTTCGGGTCCTTGTAGAGGAACTCGAGCGCCGAGGTGCCGTTGAGGAAATGATGGACCGGGTTGGAGATGCCGGCGCGGCGGATGTTCTTCTCGATCAGGCGGGCATGGCCTTCGTCATCCTCGATCATGACGATATTGACCGCCAGTTCACTGCCCATGGGTTTGTTGGTCATGCGAGCCGTCCTTTTTCGCCGGCGAATTCTTCCGGAAAATCAATGGTGAAAGTCGCGCCTTCGTCAAGCGTGGACGCAACGCTGATCGTCCCGCCAAGGCGATAGGCCTGGGCGCGGACATGCGCCAGCCCGATCCCCTCGCCCGGCTGATCCTGGGCGCCGGAGCGGCGGAACAGGTCGAAGATCCGCTCATGGTCGCGCGGATCGATGCCCCGGCCGTTGTCGGCCACCGTGACGAGGACGCGCCCCGCCTTCCGCGTGGCCGACAGGCGGATCAGCCCCGGCCGGCCGGGCTTCAGGTACTTGAGCGCGTTTTCGATGAGGTTGGAAAGGATTTGCTCCAGCGCCAGCGGATCGGTGACGAGCGCGGGCATGTCGGGCTGGACCTCCACGGTCGCACCGAGATCGTCGATCAGATGGCGGGTGCCGTCGACGATGGCCGCGCCGAGCACGGACAGCTCCACCCGCTCCGGCGCGATCGTCCGCCGCCCCTCGCGCGAAAGGCGCAGGATCGCATTGATCAGCCGGTCCATCTTCTGGGTGGAGGCGCGGATGAACCCGATGGCTTCCGGCAGGTCCTCCCGCACGGCCAGTTGGGCTTCCGGCGAGGCGAGGCCCGGCGCGCGCTTCTCGGTCTGGTCGAGCAGGTCCGACAAGGGCTTGAGCGCCGCTTCGAGTTCGGAGGTGAAGCCCATGACGTTGACCAGGGGCGAGCGCAGGTCGTGGCTGACGATATAGGCGAACCGCTGAATCTCGTCGTTGGCCCGGCGCAGTTCGCGGGTCCGTTCCTGGACCGCGTCCTCCAGGCTGACGTTCAGCCGGCGCAGCTCGTCGCGGGTCTTGGTGAGGTCGCGGGTATAGCGTAGGATCACCAGGACCGATGCGACGCCCACGAACAGCAGCAGGAGGCCCGCGCCAGCCAGGACGATATTGAACGTCCGGACCGAACTGCGCTGCGCCGCCTCGCGCTCCGCCAGCAAGGCGCGCTCCTGGCTCAGCATGTCGTCGGCCAGTCGTTCCAGCGCCAGGGCGGCACCCTGCCGGGTATTTTCTTTTTCCAGCGTCACGACGGCGCCCGGATGCATCGAATCGCGGAACAAGCGATCCAGCTCGACCACCATGGCGCTGAGCCTCGCGAGATTCGCCTGCTGCCGGGGATTGTCCACCGTCAGCCGGGCGAACGCGGTCAGTTCCTGATCGAGATGCGCCTTCGCCTCCGCATAGCCGGCGCCGGACGTCGAACTCAGGTTGAGAATAACGCCGCGCCTGGCACTGCGCATCTCCTCAAGCGCCAGCCGGATTCCCGCGACGTGCCGCTCGACCGTGTAGGTATGGCTCACCCAGCGCGTCTGCTCCTGGCCGTGATACATGACCACGCCGGCCGCGACGACCGCGGCGAGAACCGCGAGGAATCCCGCGACGACGAGCGCGACGACCGTCCGCCCGAACCGGCGGTCGGCAAGACCGGTGCCAAGATCATCAGAACCCACGCCGCGCCGACTAGCACCTTCCCGCCGAAAGAAATACTAATTATTCAAGGGGTTCCCGCTGGCCGAGCACCCCTCCCTAGACTTGCGCCAAGGCCTGCCGCCACAGGGCCAGTCGCGCGGCGCGCCAGCCGTCATCCTGGGCGGGGGTGAACTCGTGCAGGCTCCCGCGCATGGCCTTGGCCGCGGTGGGAAGATCGGGGAACAGCCCTGCCCCGACCCCCGCCAGCATCGCCGCGCCGAGCGCGGTCGTCTCCACGAAGTCCGGCCGCTCGACCGGCACGCCCAGCACGTCGGCCAGGTCCTGCGCCATCCAGCCGTTGGCGCTCATGCCGCCGTCGATCTTCAGGGTGCGCCACTGCGCGCCATCGGCGGCGAAGGCCTCGGCCAGGTCCCAGGTCTGCATGGTCATCGCCTCCAGCGCAGCACGAACGATCTGGGCGCGGCCGGTCGCGAAGCTGAGGCCGGTGATGCTGGCCCGCGCGTCGGGCCGCCAGTGCGGAGCGCCGAGGCCCGAAAGCGCCGGCACGATCACCACCCCGCCGCTGTCGGGGACCGAGGAGGCGAGCGCCTCCGTCTCCGCCGCCGTGGCGATCAGGCCCAGGCTGTCGCGCAGCCACTGGATGAGGCTGCCCGCGACGAAGACCGAGCCTTCCAGCGCATAGCAGCGCTTGCCGTCCATCTGGTGCAGCACCGTGCCGAGCAGGCGATGCCGCGATTGCGGAATGCGCCCGCCCATGTTGGCGAGGACGAAGGCCCCGGTCCCGAAAGTCGCCTTGGTGTCGCCGGGGGAAAGGCAGCCCTGCCCGATCGTCGCGGCCTGCTGGTCGCCGGCCAGGCCGGTGATCGGCACCGGGCGCCCGAGGATTTCCGGCAGAGTGGCCCCCAACGGCCCCGCGCAGTCGCTCACTTCGGGCAGGGCGGCAAGGGGAACGCCGAACAGGTCGCACAGGTGGGAATCCCACGTCGCCCCGCCCAGCGGCAGCAGGCTGGTGCGGCTGGCATTGGTCGCGTCGGAAAGATGAGCGCCGCCGGTCAGCTTGAAGACCAGCCAGGACTCGACCGTGCCGAATGCGAGCCGCCCCGCCTCTTGCGCCTCGCGCACCGCCGGCCCGTGATCGAGGAGCCAGCCCATCTTGGTGGCCGAGAAATAGGGATCGAGCACCAGGCCGGTCCGGCCCTGGACATCGGCTTCGCGCCCCTCTTCGCGAAGGCGCGCGCACCTGTCCGCGGTGCGGCGATCCTGCCAGACGATGGCCCGGTGCAGCGGCACGCCGCTCAGCCGATCCCAGGCCACCACCGTCTCGCGCTGGTTGGTGATGCCGAGGCAGGCGATCGCCGCCGCTCCGCCGGCCTGCTCGACCGCCTCGCGCGCGCAGGCGACCGTCGCGTCCCAGATCTCCTGCGCATCATGCTCGACCCAGCCGGGCCGGGGATAGAACTGGCTCAGCTCGCGCTGCGCCAGGGCGACGACCCGCCCATCGGGCGCGAAGACCATCGCGCGGGTCGAGGTCGTTCCGGCATCGAGCACCAGGATCTGCGGATCGCCTGCCATTTCCCTCCCCACGGACTGCGCTCGACACGAGCCTGTCCAAGGACCATATGCCCGGCATGGAATTTCCCGCCAAGCCTTGGCCGACCGGCCGCGCCGAACAGCTTGAGCCGCTCGTCCGCCGCGTCCTGGCGGGCAACCCTTCGGCCTTCACCTTCACCGGGACCGAAAGCTACGTGGTCGGCGCGCTGGACGAGGTAGCGGTGATCGATCCCGGTCCGGACGAGCCCGAGCACATCCGCGCCCTGCTCGACACGATCGGGCCGGCGAAGCTGACCACCATCCTGTGCACCCATACGCACCGCGACCATTCCCCCGCCGCCGCGCCGCTCGCCGCGCTTACCGGCGCGACGGTGATCGGCTGCGCGCCCCTGGCGATCTCGGACAGCGGGCCGCGCTCGGACGCGCCGTTCGACCAGACCTATGCGCCCAGCCGGGTCCTGAGCGACGGAGAGAGCCTGTCCGGGCCGGACTGGACGCTGACCGCCCTCGCCACGCCGGGCCATACCTCCAACCACCTGTGCTTCGCGCTGGAGGAAAGCGGCGCGCTGTTCACCGGGGATCACGTGATGGGCTGGTCCACCAGCGTCATCGCCCCGCCGGACGGGGATATGAGCGCCTATATGGCCAGCCTCCAGAAGCTCCATGACAGGCAGGACCGGGTCTATTACCCGGCGCATGGTCCCCAGGTGGACAAACCGCAGCAGCTCGTCCGCGGCATGATGGGCCATCGCCGCCAGCGCGAGCGGCAGATCCTCCGCCTGCTCGGAGAAGGCGCCGCGACCATCGAGGAGATGGTGCCGCGCATGTACCAGGGCGTCGACCACATGCTCTGGCCTGCGGCGGGGCGCTCGGTTCTCGCCCATCTGATCGACCTGGAAAAACGCGGCCTGACGAGGAGCGAAGCGGATCGCTGGAGCCTGGCGGACTAGAGGGGCGGCACCGGATCGAACGCCACGCATCGCCTTTCAGGCTTGGGTTTGACGACGATGGCCCTATATCGGCCCCTATAACAGCAATCGGGAAATACCTCGACATGACCGACCAGAGCTTCCACCGGACGGGGAGCCTCACCGGGCTCGACCTGCGCGCCGAGATCGACCGGCTGCGCAAGGAGCGCAACGCTGTGATCCTCGCGCATTACTACCAGAAGCCCGAATTGCAGGACCTCGCCGATTTCGTGGGGGACTCGCTGGAGCTGAGCCGCAAGGCCGCCGCCACCGATGCGGAAGTGATCGCCTTCTGCGGGGTCAAGTTCATGGCCGACACCGCCAAGATCCTTTCGCCGGAGAAGATCGTGGTCCTGCCCGATCTCGACGCCGGCTGCAGCCTCGAGGATTCGTGCCCGCCGGAAAAGTTCAAGGCCTTCCGCGAGGCGCACCCCGACCATATCGCGCTGACCTACATCAACTGCTCGACCGAGGTTAAGGCCCTGTCGGACGTGATCGTCACCTCGTCGAGCGCCGAGACGATCCTCCAGCAGATCCCCAAGGACCAGAAGATCATCTTCGGGCCGGACCGCCATCTCGGCGGCTATCTGTCGCGCAAGTTCGACCGGGAGATGCTGCTCTGGCCCGGCGTCTGCATCGTGCACGAGGCGTTTTCGGAGACCGAGCTGCTCAAGCTCAAGGCCCAGCACCCCGGCGCGCCGATCGCCGCCCATCCCGAATGCCCGCCGACGATCGTCGATCACGCCGACTACGTCGGCTCGACCAGCGGCATCCTCCAGTTCGCCAAGACCATGCCCGGCGACACCCTGATCGTCGCCACCGAGCCGCACATCATCCACCAGATGCAGCTCGCCATGCCCGACAAGCAGTTCATCGGCGCGCCCGGCGCGGACGGCAACTGCAACTGCAACATCTGCCCCTACATGGCGCTCAACACCCTGGAAAAGCTCTACGTCGCCCTGCGCGACCTCCAGCCCCGGATCGAGATCGAGGAAGGCCTGCGCCTGGCCGCGAAGAAGAGCCTCGACAAGATGCTGGAGATGGCGAGCGGAACGATCGGC
>CAZFPW010000004.1:3056-4596 GCA_964520765.1 uncultured Novosphingobium sp. | reverse complement strand
CGCGCCAGGACCAGCGCGCCTGCGACCAGGATCATTCCCAGCCCGTCCCACACGGTCAGGGCTTCGTCGAAGAACACCCAGCCGTTGAGGATCGAGACGACCGGCTGGGTCAGCAGGACCAGTCCGACGATCAGCGGGCGGAAGTGCTTGAGCGCATAGACCAGCAGGCCCTGGCCGATGAGCTGGCTGGTCAGCGCCAGGGTCAGCAGCGGCCACCAGACCGTCGGCAGGACGGGCTCGCCGCGCAGGAGCGCCACGGCCAGCAGGACCGGCGTGCCCAGCAGGCTGGACCAGGCGAGCAGCGACCAGGAGCCGATCCGGGCGCGCTCGGCCTGGATGAGCAGGATGTAGCCCGCATAGAGCAGCCCGGCGAGCAGGCAGAACAGGTCCCCGATCAGGGTCGCGGTCGAGATTTCGAGCGACCGGCCGAACAGGATCGCCGTGCCGGTGAGCGCCGCGCCGAGCGACAGCCACTCGAAGCCGCCGGGCGCCCGGCGCAGGGTGAAAAGCCCCCAGACCATCAGGATCAGACTGCCGGCATTGCCGAACAGCGTGGCGTTGCCGAGCCGGGTCGTCTGGATGCCGATGTGCCAGCTCGCCAGGTCGAGCGCGAAGAACAGGGCCGCGCCGGCGATGGCCAGCCAAGTCGAGCGCCGGAAGCCGATCAGGGGCTGGCGATTGGCCGCGGCCAGGACGAACAGGATCGGCACGGCCAGCGACAGGCGCCAGAACCCGGCGGCGACCGGGCCCGAATCCGCCAGCCGCACCAGCAGCGGCCCGAAGGCCAGCGCCACATTGCCGCCCATCAGCGCGCCGAGATGGAGCCAGTTCCAGTCGGCCTTGGCGGGTTGCGGACTATCGGCTGCCTGGGCCACCTATTCGGTCGGCGTGGCGGGAGCCTCGGCGGGCGGAGCCGCCTGCGTTTCGGCCGGGTCCACCGGCGGCTCGCCCGGCCCCTCGTCGCTCGGCTTGCCGGCCTTGGCGCTGCCGGATGCGACCGCCTTCGGCGCGAGCGGCGGATGCGAGCGCACCGTATCGTAGGGCAGCATCGAATCGCTGATCGAGCCGGGCAGGATCTCGCCCGCGGCGGTGCGCTGATCCTTCCCCTTCTGCTCCCCGCTGCCACAGGCCGCGAGGGCGAGCGGCAGGGCCAGCAGAGCAATCAGGCGCAGGGTCGACGTCATCAGGCGGGCTCTCCCGAACTATCGGCCGGCGGACAGGGCCGGTCGAGCATGGCCAGAAACTCTCCGGCGCGGGCGAGCAATGCCCGATCCCAGGCCGCCGGATCAACCTCTATCCCCAGCCGCTGGAGGCTGGTGACACCGAATTCCTCGATCCCGCAAGGCACGATGCCGCCGAAATGCGACAGGTCGGGCGACAGGTTCACCGCAAAGCCGTGCATCGTGACCCAGCGGCGGATGCGGACGCCGATCGCGCCGATCTTGGCCTCTCGCCCGTCGATGTCGCGGGTCCAGATGCCGATCCGGCCCTCGGCCCGCCAGCTCTCGACGCCGAAGTCGGCCAGGGCGGCGATCACCCA
>CAZFPW010000004.1:0-2956 GCA_964520765.1 uncultured Novosphingobium sp. | reverse complement strand
CGATAGGGCACCGGCGTCCCATCCTGGCGCAATTCGATGTCGGCGGGAAAGGCAATCGTCATCGCGCGTTGCGTGGCGGCAATCGCTGCGGTTATCAAGGCCCCATGACATCGCCCGTAAAGCTCGACACGAACCTCGCCTGGCAGAACGCCCATGCGGCCATCAAGGGCAACCGCGAGGCGCTGCTCGCGATCGCCGGGGTGTTCTTCTTCCTCCCCGCGCTCGCCTTCGCCCTGCTCTATCCGCAGCCGCCGGCCGCCCAGGGCACCATGACCCCCGACCAGGCGATGGCCTTCATCGAGAAGTTCTATCGCGAATCCTTCCCCTTCATGCTGGCGATGACCATCGCCCAGATCGTCGGCGCCATGACCATCATGCGGCTCTACGCCGGCTCGGACCGGCCGACCGTCGGCGACGCGCTGGGCAAGGGCGCGGTGGACGCGCTGTTCTTCTTCGCGGCGATGATCCTCGTCTGGATGGCCGGAACCCTGGGGGCGAGCGTGCTGATCGGAATCGCCGCGGTGACCGGGCAGCAGGCCCTGGCCGGCATGGTAGTCGCCATCACCCTGATCGCCTTGCTCTACGTCGGCCTGCGCATGATCCTGGTCATGCCGGTCATCTCGGTGGAGGGCCTGCGCAAGCCCATCGCCGCCCTGCAGCGGAGCTGGTCGCTGACCCGCGGCAACATCGGCCGCATCCTGCTGTTCATGATCGTGCTGCTGCTGGCCTATGCGGTGATCGTCGGCGCGGCCTCCGCCATCCTGGGCCTTGCCCTGGCCGTGATCCTGGGCGCCGAGTGCGCGAAGATCGCCGTGGCCATCGTGACCTCGGCGTTCGGCGCGGTGTTCACCCTCTACCTGTTCACCTCGCTCGCCGCGATCCACCGCCAGTTGGCCGGGCCTTCCGCGACCGACCTGCGGACGATGTTCGATTGATTATTCCGCCGAAGTTTCCTTCCAGCCCCAGAACAGGGAGCAGGGCAGGACGTTGAGCAGCTCGAACCCCTGGTCGATACGCTTGAAGTGCCGCGCCATGAAGTCGCGCGCGCGGGACGAGAACTGATAGACCAGGAACGCCCCGCCGGGACGCAGGACGTTGTAGGTGGCCGCGGCGATCGCCGGGCCGACGCCCTCGGGCAGGGTCGAGAACGGCAGGCCCGACAGCACGTAGTCGGCATGGTCGTGGCCATGGCCGAGGACGATGTCCTCCACGTCCACCGCCGAGCCGTGCACCGCCACGAACCGGCTGTCGCTGATCGTGGAGCGCAGGTAGTCGATATAGAGCGGATTGGTGTCGATCACGATCAGCATGCCATCGCGGCGCAGCCGTTCCAGCACCGGGCGGCAGAAGGTGCCGATGCCGGGGCCGTACTCGACGAAGACCTTGCATTCGTCCCAGTCCACCGGGGCGAGCATCTTGCGGATCGTGAAGCGCGACGACGGGATGATCGAGCCGACCATCACCGGATGTTCGAGGAACCCCTCGAAGAAGACGCCCCACGGCCCCAGGAAACGCATCAGGCGCCGCCTCAGCCGGTGCTGCAGGCCCTCGCGAGCAACCTCTGTGCTGGTCATGCGGTGGGGAACTCTGCCATGCTTCTCGTAGGATCGGCCGCGTTTGCCGGGTTTACCGGACCATTGCAACAGCGATTGGACGCATAGTCGCGGGATCAGAGGATTTCGTGCACCTTATCCTGCGGCCGGCAGAGGCGGACGCCCTTGTCGGTCTCGACCAGGGGCCGCTCGATCAGCTTCGGCTCGGCCGCCATCGCCGCCAGGACGGCGGCGTCGTCGGCGGCGGGCAGCCCGCGCTCCTCGGCGTCGGTGCCGCGCAGGCGCAGGCCCTGCTGCGGGGTGATTCCGGCATCGCGATAGAGCTGGGCCAGCTTCTCCGCGCTGGGCGGGTTCACGAGGTACTCGACGACCGTGACCTCCACGCCGGGGGTCTCCTCCAGAATCGCGAGCGTCTTGCGCGAGGTCCCGCAGGCCGGGTTGTGCCAGATCGTCGCCTTCATCGCCTGCATTCTCCCTTTAATCGCCGGCATTTCGCCCGCCCGTCCTTGGCGGAACGCCCCCGGCGCGGTCAAGGGTGAGACATTTTTGTCACGTTCGAAACATTACGCAACGAATACGAAACATTCGTCCTTGCTACTGCAATTATGTCGCAATAGGGGCCAACCTGTTTTTGCGAGTCAATCGCAACACAGTTCCAGCTTTTCAGGGGGTTTCTCAATGACCGACCGTCAATCCGGTGTAATCGCTCCGCGCAGCCTGCGCCGCTCGGGCCGCGCCCGCCAGGCCGCAGCGCTGGCGGGCCTCGCTGGCGCCATGCTCGCGCCCGGCCACGCCTTCGCCCAGGCCCAGACCGCCGACCAGGCGCCGCTGGCCGAAGTCACCGTCGAAGACACCGCGATCGACCCCAATCCCAACGCCCAGCTCGGCGTGCCGTTCAAGGCCCGCACCTCGGGCGACGAGCGCCACAGCCGGCCGATCGCCGAAACCCCGCAGACGATGACCGTGCTGACCCGTGCCCAGATCGAGCAGTCGGGCTATACCGACCTCGTCCGCATCCTCGACGCCCAGCCCGGCGTGACCGTCGGCACCGGCGAAAACGGCAACGCCTTCGGCGACCGCTATGTCATCCGCGGCCAGGACGTGAAGAGCGACGTCTTCGTCGACGGCCTGCGCGATCCGGGGCTGACCACGCGCGAAAGCTTCGCGATCGAGCAGCTCGAGATCACCAAGGGACCGAACTCCAGCTTCGCTGGTCGCGGCGCTTCGGGCGGCGCGATCAACGCGATCACCAAGGCGGCGACGACCGACTACAACTTCGCCCGGGCTTCGGTCGGCTACGGCTCCGACAACTACATCCGCGCGACCGCCGATCTCAATTATACGCTCAACGACAGCGTCGCGGTGCGGGTCAACGGCCTCTTCGCCGATACCGACGTGCCCTA
>CAZFPW010000003.1:0-43487 GCA_964520765.1 uncultured Novosphingobium sp. | reverse complement strand
ATCTTACGCATGCCGAAGCCGTGTCCCCCGCGTTCGTAGACGTGAAGTTCGGCCGGCAGGTTGGCCGCGCTCCAGCGCGTGAATATCCTGATGGTCTGTTCGGCCGGCACGGCGTTGTCGTCCTGCGTCACAGCTAGGAACAGCGGCGGCCCATCAGCCGGCGGCGCCTTGTCGTCGATCATCGCGCCGTAGATCGGTGCGGCGAAGTTCGGACGCTCGGTGGGTGCCGCATTCAAGACGACATCGATGGTCGTGATGGCGCCGGCGGAAAAGCCCATCATGCCGATCCGATCATCGGCGAGTCCATAAGTCTTCGCGTTGGCGCGCAAGTAGCGCATCGCCTGCGTGGCATCGGCGAGCGCGAGCGGCCGGCCCGCCCCGAACCGGTTGGCGAACTCGGCGAACCGTTCGGGGTGCTTGCGCAGGTCGGGCGGAATCGAGAACCCCGGCGTTGGGCGCACACGATACTTGAGGACGAAAGCAGTCACGCCGCGCTCGACAAGCCAGCGGGCCACGTCGTAGCCTTCGTGATCGACAGCAAGGTTCTGGAAACCCCCGCCCGGAATCACGATGATGCCCGTGCCGTTCCCTTTCCCGGCGGCCGGCCGATAGACCGTCAGGGTCGGCACCGTGACGTTCGAGACCATGTTGAGCGGCTTTTCGCCGGGCAGCGGAAGCTGGGTCGTCGTTTCCTGGCCCGTCCAATCCGCCGTGCCCGGAGCCTGCCCCGGCCAAATTCGGACGACTTCAGGCGCATTGGGAGCCTCCGCCGCCTGCGCGAGGCCAGTAAGGGCGACAGCCAGGCAGAGGCCCGGAGCCAGCAGCCGGCGGATCGATTTACGAAGCATTGTCAGCCCTTTCGCTTGCAACTGTAGCTTGCCGCCTGATCCGGGTCGGCGCCTGCCCGCAACACGGCTTTCCTGGGCCAGGCGCACAGCAGACGCTGCCGCTCCGGCATGCTGGCGGGCATGCCCATCAAACCGCCATGGCCACGCCGACCGATCAGCGTCTCCGGGGCGGGCCGCTCCCCCTCCACCCAGGCTTGCAGGGCCGCGACCACGCTGCGCTCGGCATTGTCCCCAGGTTGCGGTGCGTTGAGCTGGCCGAAGGAGTCCGGCCCCAGCCCGCCCATGCAGTGCTGAACACCGGGAACCATGAACAGCCGCGAGCCGGCCACGGCGCTCCTGCCGGATGCCTGGAGCATGGCGTTCCGATACCGCAGCGTCGCTTCAGGCGGGATCGCCGCGTCGGCCCAGCCATGCCACAGGATCAGCTTGCCCCCACGCGCGAAGAAACGGCGCAAGTCGTGCGGCGCGTCGATCTCGCGCATGGCGGCCTTCAGACGGACGGGATCGCGGTCGAAATCGAAGGTGGCGGTCGTCGCGAATGGCTGCTGGATCAGGTTCTGCAGCGCGCCGTTGGCAATGAGCTGCGAGCCCGGCGGCGTACCGGCGTTGCTGACTATGTAGCTTTCCCAGCCGAGCGACGGCATCGGATTGCCCGCCTCCGAACCGGACGGCAGGAAAGCATCCGCCAGTATGCGCCCCGCCGAAGTTCGTGGACCGCGATAGATCCGCTGCAATGCAGTGACTTGCGGCTGGCTCAGGCATTGCGGTGAACTGGAGACACCGCAGGCCAGCCGCGCGGCGTCGAACCGGCACTGGCGCGGATCGTCGACGAGGCCATCGACCTGCCCATCGACCGCGTCGCACTGCCGCAGCACTTCGGCCTGGATCACCGGCACCTGGTTGGAACGAAGGGCCGCCCCGGCGGGAAGCTGGGCCTGGATCGGCAACGTCATGGCCATCACGAGCTCGGTGAAGCTTGCCGCCGGCGCACCGGAAACGATGCCGTCGTAGTCTTCGGGAAACCGTGCGGCGGCCACCAGGCCCTGCCTGCCCCCACCCGAACAGCCGACGAAGTACGAATGGTCCGGCCGGCGGCCATAGAACGCACGGATCAATTCCTTTGCCGTCACGGTGCTGAGGTGGATCGCCCGCCACGCATAGTCCCGGACTTTCGCCGGCTGGCCCTTGGCCCAATCGCTTTCATGGGCCGCAGCGCTATGGCCCGTATCGGTTGCCACCCCGGCCTGGCCGCCTTTCAGCGCCAGGCCCAACGTATGATAGTCGATCGTGCCAGCAAATCCGCCGATCCCGACGCCGTGGAGGCGTCCGTCCCAGCCCGCACTCGGCATCCAGACTTCGAATCCAATGTCCGACCCGGCTTCGGGATGGATGCGGCCCGCAACCCTGCAGAAGGCTGGCAGCCCTTTGGCCACCGTCGGCGATGCGCCGAACATCGGCCGAAGGCCGGCATTAGGGACATCGGCGCCTTCCGCCATGCTCGTCGCCGCGACGATCCTGACGTTCGGGAGCTTCAATCGGGCGAGGCCGGCGCAAGTACTATCGCCACCGCCCGGCGCAGATCGCTGCGCCTCGGCCGCTGCAGCGGCGGTCGGCCCGCTCGAGTGGGCGACATAGGCAGCCAGCCCGCCGAGCAAGGCAACCCCTGCCAGCGCCTTGGCGACAAATCGCGATCTCATGTCCCGCTCCCTGTTGACCCGATTCTACTCGAAGCCGGCGGCGGGAAGGGCGCGGCCTGCGCGATCTTCCCTCCGGACAGCGACAACGACAGCAAGGCGGGGGCAAGGCCCCGTCCGGTCGCCTGGATCGACACCCTGCCGGGCTTTCCTCGCCCACGAACGACCGCCAGTGCACGGCCATGCCAGAGAGCCGCAGTGCCGGATCGGTAGCTGCCGCTCGCCAGGGGATTCGCGCTGCCGAAGGCCACGAGCTCGCCCACGCCGTTTACCGTCACTTCGAGCTGCGCCTGCACCTCGGGGACCGGCCGTCCTTGCGCATCCACGACATCGACGCGGACGAAGCTGAGATCATCCCGCCCGCTGCCGTTGTTCACCTGCTCGGGCGTCAGGCGGATCTTGGCCGGCGGCCCCACCGTCTCGAGCCGGCGCCGTCCGATTTCGCGGCCATCGCGGAAGGCGACAGCCTCTAGCGCCCCTGATGCATAGGGCACCGCAATGACGACATGCTTGCGATCGGCGGTCGTGACCTCTCGGCTTTCCAGCTTGCGGCCATCGAGCGTCAGGTCGATCCGATCGCCGGAAGTATAGATGCTGACGCCGAGCGGCCTGCCTTCGGCGCCCGGCCAGGTCCAGCTCGGCAGTTCGTCGAACCAGCCCCACAGCTTGGGGATTTCGATCTGCCCGGCGGGCACGGGACGCCGCACGAGCATTTCGAGCGGGCTTATGCCCCACACGACATCGCGGGCCAGCGAAGACGGCTTCTGCCCGCCGATGAGGTCGATGTCGCCGCAGTACGCGTTGACCCAGGGCCATTCAGAAGTTCCCGGCCCGGCGCCCGGCTCGCCCGCCGCGACCACCGAGCTTCCGCCGATACCGGCCTCGCCGAGATAGTCCATCGCGGTCCAGACGAAATCGCCGACGAGCCAGGGATGCCGCTCGGTCATCTCCCAGATCGCGAAGACCTCCTTGGGAAAGCTCTCGGACCCGTAGAAGACCCGGGAGGGGAAGCGCCTGTGATCCGCCTCGTAGTCCGCAAGCTTGTAGTTGTATCCGATCACGTCGAGGAACACCGTGCTCGTCCGGTCGGGGATGCCCGCTGTTCCCGGCCGGGCCGCCCGCGCGTCCGGGGTCGTCTCGAGACCCGGGAAGCCGTGGATTCCGGCCGTCACGGGACGGGAAGGATCAAGCTGATGGACACGGTTGGCGAGCTGCCATTGGGTTTCCACTCCGCGAGCATTGTTGCGGCCCGGAATCTCGTTGCCGATGCTCCACATGATGACGCTCGGGTGGTGGCGGGCCGAGCGCACGAGGGTGTCGAGGTCGGACTGCCAGTCGCTGGCGAAGGCGCGAGAATAGTCGTCCGGCGAGAACTTTGGCTCGTGCCAGACGTCGAACGCCTCGCCGATAACCATCATGCCCAAGCGGTCGCAGGCATCGAGGAAGGCGTGGGAGAAAGGGTTGTGCGAGGGACGCAGCGCATTGAAGCCTCGAGCCTTCAGCAACCGGACCTTGCGCGCTTCGGCGTCGGCGAAGCCCGCGGCGCCGAGGATGCCGTGGTCATGATGGATGCAGCCGCCGCGCAGCTTGGTCGGGATGCCGTTGAGGGTCATTCCCTGCTCGGCGTCGAAGCTGACGATCCGGATGCCGAAGACCGTGCTCGCGCGGTCCAGGACTTCCGTTCCGCGATGAAGCTCAGTCTCAAGCCTGTAAAGGCGCGGCGAATCCGGGGACCACGGGCGAGCCTGCGCGATAGTCGCCGTCTGACGGACGACCGCACCGGCATCGGCAGCGCCTTCCCAGACCTTCCGCCCGTCGCTGTCGAAAATGCGTGAAACCAGCCGCCCCTGCCCCGGAAGCGTCAATTCGGTGGTGATCGCCAAGGTCGCCGCCCCGTCCGCGATCTCGCGCGTGACCACCCGGGTTCCCCACCGGGTCAGATGCGACGCTTGCGGATAGACGTCGAGCCACACATCGCGGTAGATACCGGAGCCCGAATACCATCGTTGGTTGACCCCGAGGTTGCGCACGCGCACGACGATCTCGTTCTCGCCGCTGGCCGAAAGGTATGGGGTGAGATCGCAGGCGAACGGCGTGTAGCCATTGCGGTGACGGGCGACGGCCTTGCCGTTAAGCCAGACGGTGCTCTCGATATAGACGCCGTCGAACAACAGCTCGACCTTGCCTGGGCCGGGCACGGCGATGCGGAACCGCTTGCGATACCAGCCCTCCCCGCCAACCGCGAAGCCCGCCGAAGCGCCCCCGACCGCCTTGGGCGTGAACGGCCCGACCGCACCGTCCGAGCCGGCCGGCAGATCCTCGATCGACCAGTCATGGGGCAGATCGAGATCACGCCAATCCCGAGGATCGGACGGTTGCCCGTCGGTGCCCAAATCGCCGGCACGGTGAAACTGCCACCCGAGATTGAACGGCTGGCGGCGGCCCGACCCGACCTTCTCGACATCTTGCGGCACGATCGCGCCCGCCGACTGGGCCATCGTCAATGCCACGCCCCCAGCAGCCGCGCCCAGCATGACCTCGCGACGATTCAATCCGGCTCCGGTCATCGCGTTCCTCCCCGTTCAGGGAGTTGGGCAAGCTCGGCATCGGCGGCGGCGATCGCCTCGGCCGTCGGAGCGACCCCGAAGACCCCGAAATCCAGTACCGTCATGTTGTCGAGCAGGATCTTCACGCTCGGCGTCGCGACCAGGAACTTCATGGCCGGGATGTGCTTGGTGACGATCGCCCAAGCCCGGGCGTCGGCCAGCAGCTCGCCCGTCGAGACGCGCCCAAGGCTCAGTCGGTAAGGCCTTCCGACAGGGGCCTCGTAAGCCGCCGCCGGCGGATAATCGGGTGCGATCATGCCTCTTCCCATCCCAGCTACACGCGGTTGACCGCTTAAATCATACTGAATAGTAGTTTTTATCCGGATCCACTCGGATGAGTCAAGCTACTCATACAAATACACGGAGGAGAAGGAGACGAAGATGGGTGCGGCAGTTCTGGAAGGCGGCCCGAAGCGCGGTCGGCCTAGCGCTCAGCAGGCCGCCCGAATCTCGGCCGCGATCGTGGCGGCAGCGACCGAGCTGTTCCTGGCCAAGGGGTTCGTGGACACGACGATGGATGAGATCGCCGCACGCGCCGGGGTTCCCAAGTCCACGATCTACAAGCGCCATGAGGACAAGGTCGCGCTGCTGCGGTTCGTCATCCTGTCGCGGATAGAGCGATGGTCGTCGCTTTCCGCCGCCACCGATATGGAGCTTCCGCAAGACCTGGAGGGCCGCTTGAAGCAGTACGCGGTGATCGTCTTGTGCTCGCCGGCAACCCAAGAGCTTCAGGCCTTGGCACGCCTCACCGAAGGCGGCTGGGAGGGTGCCCAGGACGTTGCATTGGCCGTCCATGAAGCCAGCTACCTGCGTATGGTCGATTTCCTGGAGGCCGAGATCATGACCTTCGCCGACGCCGAGCGAGGCCCGGTGAAGGACGCCAGATCCGTTGCGGAATGCCTGTTGGCCCAGTTGGCAGGATGGCTGGCCACCGCTTCGGTCGAAAAAGCCAGCACGTCCAACGCCATCGCCTTTGCCCACCGTGCGGTGGAATTGCTGTTCCACGGCCGGCAGCGGTGGTGAAGAATGAGGGATGATCTCCGGCAGTCGATCCGAACCGCTCAACCTTAACCGGCGCCCTGACTAACCTCTTGTCAGGCCGGCAGCTTGTAGATCCGGTGCGCGTTCGACCAGGCCAACTTGTGGAAGGCGCTGCGCGGTGTGGTGTTCCATACGACACCGAGCAGCTCCCGCGCAACGCACTTACCCGCCAGGCCATGGGCGGAAGGGATGCCGGGCGAGCCGGCCCCCGGCCCCGTGCTTCCCGCCTTGCTGCCACCCCGACCGTCGGCACAGCCGCAGTCGCTGCCGAAGACCAGTTTGTCCTGGTGCCGCGTGAGGAAACCGCTGGTGAACTCCAGGTCGCGTGAAAGCTGCATGAAGCCCGAAGGTGCGGACAGATCGCCGTACATGTTGGGATAGTCGGCCAGGAGGCGGTCCGAAAGACCGCCCGGGTCGACCTTCCCCGCCGGGAACACCCCGCCGTCGCTGAAATTCTTGTCGATGTGGCCCCAGAAATCGGACGCATGGCAGACGAAGCGCGTCTTCGGAAAGGCCTTCAGCATCGCCTCGAGCCGGCTGAACCCGGAAACGCCGTAGCGGGGCAGGCCGGGCGCGGTGGATTGCTGGAAGTGCATGAGGATCGGCACATCTAGTTCCGCGGCCAATGCATAGAGCCGGCGCAGCTCCGGGCCGTCCGCCTGGACTAGGCCGGCCGTCTCGCCGAAGCCCTTGGCGCCGGCGCGCACCTCGCGGGTCACGATAGCCGCCGCTTCATCCGTCGGGATGAACTGAAAGATGTTACGCATCTCGAATGGAAGCGTCGCGGGAACGCTTGTCTCCTCGCCGGATTCGGAAGCGAGCATCGTGCCCCGCGCCCAGCCCGCGACGCGGCCAGGATACTTGGCGCGCAGGCCCGGCATGCGCCGGGCGAAGTCCTGTTGCGAAAGGATCAGTGTGCTGGTGATGCCAGCGCCGTCGAGATGGGCGATGATGCCTTCATCCGTGGGGCATCCATGGAAATGACAATCGATCACCTTTTCGCCAACCCACGGCACGTCCGTAGCCAGATTGGCGCTCGCGGCTGCTTTGCGCGGAGGCCGGACGCCTGCCGCCATTGCCGCGCATCCGCAGGTCGCAGCACCCGCTGCTGAAGCCACAAAAGTCCGGCGCGACAAACCGACCATGACCGTTCCTCTCCAGGTTTTTTTGCTCAGGCCCTCCATGTCGAGAGCTTTCATGCCCCGAACCGGCGTCGTCTCGAAAATAGGCCGGCGGGATCACCGCCGGCCTATTCGCGCTGGAGGGAGGTTCGCGCGAAACTAGAACTTCTTTTCCACGCCAAGCTGCACCAGCCGGCCCAAGGTGGATCCGTTCCGATAGCCGTTCGATTGCAGAGTGATGTCCTGGGCCCTGAAGGCCGGCGGATCCTGATCGAACAGGTTGTTCACGTTCAGGGTGAAGGCCAAGTCGCTTGCCAAGCCCGAACCCCTCACGTCGTAGCGCAGGAACAGATCGATCACGTTGAACGAAGCGACCCGAGTCTGCTGTGGCGCCACACCAACGAACGGGCTGATGCCGTAGCCTGCGGTATGGTTCCAGGCGACCTGGGCCCGCAGGTTGCCGATGTCGGCGCCGACCGTCGTGCGCACCCGGAACCGGCTGGCGTTGTTGGCCAGAAGATCGTTGAACTGGGCGATCTGGGTTGCCTGCTGCTTGCGTGTCAGATCGTAACTGCCCGCGATCGACAGATCGACTGAACCGAACCCGGTCGGGCGCTGGTAGTTGACCTGGAAATCAATGCCCGAAAGCTTCAGGTTACCGTAATTGCCCTTCCTGGAATCTTCGATGATGTACACGCAGCTTGGCTGCGGCGCGCATGCGTCGGAGACAGAGTTGGTCGCCGAGGCCAGCACGGCATCAATCTGCGCCTGGGTCGGATTGACGATGTAGTTGGCTTTGAAGTCACGGAAGAACTGATCGACGTTGGTAAATGGTGCCCCGCCGATGAGGTTGTTGTAGCTCAGATTGTAGTATGTCGCGCTCAGGCGAAGGCCCGGGACGAACGGCGGATCGAGATCGATGCCCAGCGACCAGGTAGTGGCGGTCTGCGGCTTCAACCCGGGATTTGCCCCCTGCAGTATGATACCAAACGCGCCGGGAGGCGGCGCCGGGTTACCATTGGCGACGAGCACGGCCGATGGCACCAGGAAGCTGAAAGTGCCACCCGTGAAGAAGCCAACCGTGGTCGGATCGGCCCGGGCATCGTCGGCAAGGCTGGGAGCGGCGAAGTTCTTGCCCCACGAGCCACGCAGCTTGACCCAATCGACCGGCTTCCAGGTCAGGCCGAACCGCGGATTGAAAGTGTCTCCGACATCGCTGTAGGAATCGTAGCGCCCCGAAGCGGAGAGAGTCAGTTCCTCGAATCCCGGGGTCGCGTTAGCCGAGCCGAAGATGGGCACAGCAAGCTCGGCAAAGGCCGCCTTGATGTTGCGGCCCAAGTTATATCGGGGAACTGCGGCCACAGGGGCGATTACCACACCACTGACAGTTCCACCCCCATAACCGGTGTTCTGGAATCCGGGGACCGTGTCGCCGCGCTGGGTCACGAAGCTGTCGTTGGTATATTCGGCGCCCACGGCCAGCTTGACCGCACCGCCCGGCAGTTCGAGCACGTCGCCGTCCAGGACCACCCGGGCGTTGAACTGCCTTTGCTTGGTAAGCCCGAGCCGCTCGAAGTTGAAGAGGGCCGCAAGAGTCGCGGCATCGCTACTATCGGGATCGTAGGGGTTGAACGTACCGGCCGGAATCGCGGCATTCAGCAAGGTGTTGTTCACCCCCCGCGAGTGCTGCTCCGTGATGCTTTCGCCATAACTGGCGAGAGTGCGTAGCTGCCAGTTATCTCCAAGCTTGAACGTAAAGGTTGGGATGACACCCCATGTCTTGAGGCTCACTCGCTGATTCAGCCCATCGGATGGACCGAACGCGTAACTGACGTTCTGAAGCTCGAAACCGCCCCCGATCGCATGCGAGAAGGCGAAGGGGCTCGTCAGAACAGCGGGGCCAGCAAAAGGCAACGTCTGGATCAACATTGTCGTCTTCGCGTAGCCCAGCGACTGGTACATTTGCTTGTTCGTATAGAAGGCACGGATATCGACCTTGATCGAATCGTTGAGCTGCTGGCTCAATCCGGCAAAGACCGTGTGCCGCTTGAACGCGGGATAGAAGGACGCATAATCCGTAAGGTCGCAAAGGTTGGGCTGATTGAGCCGGCTTGCCGCCGTCGCAGTGGTGAAAGGCAGGCCATAGATATCGGGCGAAAGGCGCACGTTGACATTGCCGGCTCCGGGGCACTCGATGTTCGTTACCGGAACCGCCAGACCCGTATTGACCGGGTAGACGCGATTGAAATCGCGATCCCGCCCCAGGATCGTCGAGTTTTCCGCATAGTTGTAGGCAATATAGATCGATCCGCCATCCCAGGCCTTGCCCGCCGTGACATTTGCATCGAAAGTGTGGAACTCATCCCCAAAGCCGTAGCGAGCGCCTGCTTCTACACCGTTGAAGTCATCGCGAGTGATGAAGTTGATGACGCCGGCCACCGCATCCGAACCGTAGATCGCCGAACCGCCATCCGGAACTATTTCGACGCGCTTGATGATGCCGGGAGGAACGATGTCGAGATCCGGGCTCGTCGACGAGATACCCATGCCGACGATGCGGTGACCGTCGATCAGCATCAGCGTGGCCGAGCTGCCGGTCGTGGTAGCGCCGGGCAGATTGCGCAGATTCGGCCGGTTGGTCGTCACGAAGTTACCGCCGCCGACCGGCGCCTGCAGACTGTTGAACGACCCCAGTTGGGGAACGGTCTGGAGCAGTTGCGTCACTGTCGTGGCGCCGGTGGCCTTGACGGCCTCCTCAGTGACACCGATCACGTTCGTCCCGCCAGGCGCAAGGCCGCGCACGAGGGTGCCGGTAACCACGATCTCGTCCTCCTCCGCCCGAACATCGGCGGAGACATCCTGTGCAAAGGCGGCGCCTGCGACCAACATTGCAGGCAATGCAACGCCGCAATGTAGCACCTTCAAAAGACGCACCGATAGAGTCGTGTTTGCCATAAAATCCCCCTTCCCTGTCATTCCGATGCCCCCAGCGAAACCGCCGAAGACTCGGATTGCTTGAAGCACGGCAGCAGCTGCCGATCGGCCACTCGCTACCGCGCACTTCCCCTCAGCAGAGGTTACTCATACAAATGACAGAGAATACCCCAACCTTGGGGTGGGCATGACAAAATGCGGCACATGATCGGCAACAGGTCCATTGTGCGAAAGCGACGTTGGGCAATACCCAGAAGCACCAAGCTTCGCAGGCCTTAGGCCACCACAACACGGACCCGGCCGAGATTCGCCACGCGCGCGTAAGGCGTGGCCGCGTGGCCGCTCCGCTGCGAATGAACCCGCAAGGCGACGAAATAGGTGCCTGGCCGGGAAAACGCATGCTGCCGCACGAGTGCCAAGCGTGACGCCGGCCTGAGGCTCTCGGCGATCGGAAAGCGATTCTCCTCACCCGCAACTACGGCAGAGGTGGAATCGAAATCCCATTCCGCCGCGACAATCGCTCCGGTCCCCGGCGCAGCATCGACCAAAGCCTTGAACTCGACCGGCTGGCCGACCCGCACTTCGGCGCGTTCGCCGCCATCGGCGGTCAAGGCGACGACCGGCTGGAGGCCCTTCCGTTCCACTGCAGCTGCCGGCAGCAGCACCTGCGCCTCCTCGACCCGGTAACCTGTCTCTTGCGGCGGTGTGACACCCCGTTCCACCCAGGCCGCAACGTCGCGCAACGCCTGCTGCAACGCACCGGCATAGGGCACGGTGCGTGTCGGGTCCGGGGTCTGCCCGTGGGTCGCGTGATCGATGTAGTAGAGGCGATACTTGTCGGCAAACCGCGATCCCAGCCGGGCACGCACCTTGCTGCGATACCAGTCGGCGAACCACGGATGGCCGTCCCAGTCGAGCAGGTGCTGAAGGACGATCATCTTGCCGTTGAAATCGCCGGTAAGCTGGCTGCCGACGGCCGCCTCCACGATCCCATGGTTCTGAAGCACCCGGCGCTGCGGATAGATCGGCGTACCGTCCGCATGCCGGAACTGGTTGCAGACATACGAATCCGCTGGAAGCAAGGCGTGGCGGTAGTAGGTTTCGAACGCGAGGAAGTTCGAATTGTCGATCTGGACCTCATGACCTGTGCGGATCGCCTCCGTCACTTCACGCAGCGAACCGGTGGTCGGGCCGAACTGGAACATGGCGAGGTTGCCGGTCATGCCGCCGAGGACGAGCGTTTTTCCGGCGTTGGGCCCGGTCACAATATTGATGTTCATGCCGACCAGGCTTTTGCCGGGCGGCGGCGGCGATTGCAGTTCCAGCCCAACCGGCAGGGGCTTGCCTCCGTAGTCGTTCTCCAGGTTCTGCCACGCCAGATGGGCATCTGCCGTCGCCCCGCGCGCCATCCGCCCTGGCGCGGGTGCGCCCGAGATGGCCGCTTCGTTGGACATGATCACACGCACGACCTTGGTGCGGTGCTGGATGCGCGCCTCTGCGAACCGCTCCGGCTTGTCTGCGCCGAGATAGCCGGGCTTGGTCCAAAAGTCCGTGAAATAGGCAGGGTCCATGGCCTGGACCCCTTGATACAGGATAGCGAATGCGCCGATCCCCATGGTCTCATGAAACGCCCAGGTGCGCACCGGAAAGCCATGGCGCGTGATTTCGGTCAGGACCTCCCGCTGCTCGGCGGTGAGACCGGCATAGACATCGCCGCTGCCGCCGGGCTCCAGCGCATCGACGATCTGCGGAAACTTGTCCTGCAATATCCGCAGCCCGCGAATCCGGGCAGCGAAGCCGTTGGGGATCGCCGCCGGCGCAGGGTGCATGAAGGGGACCACGCCATCGAACGCGCTTGAATTCTGCGCGCAACCCAAGGTTCGGTATCCGCCGCCACTTCCGCCGAACGCATACCCGTAAGTGCGATGGGCTCCGTACATCTTGCCGGCGACAAGCCGCGCGAAGCGCGCCGTCGCTGTGCTGACCCGATAGGTCGAAATGGTCGGATCGACCGTCTTGCCGGGCGCGGCGGTCGCATCGAAGCCGCCCATGTTGGAAGCCACCGCCGCAGCACCGCTGTCGAAGCAGAACCCGATGAAATTATCGGTGCCGCCGAAAACGTTTGCGGCCATCTCCTCGGAAACCGGCACAGCCGTGATCGATTGGAAGAAGCGCCCCTGGTATTGCGCCTTCGGCGGGAAATACATCACGAACCTGGCATTCGTGCCCGTAAAGCCGCCGTGCACATACCGGTGCCGGAAAGGCTTGTCGCGCCATTCGTCGATATCGATGAACGGCTGGTTGAACAGCGGATCGGCCTCTCCCTCCGCGACAGCCATCGCCGCACCCGCTGCGGGGAGCATGCCGATTCCACCAAGCGCCAGGCTGCCGTGCACGAATCCTCGCCGATCTATGGCCATTTACCTCGTTCCCCATATCGCCTGCACCGACCGCGACGATTTGGCCGAAGCCTAGCGGTGGCCGTTCACGCCGGAACACCCCTGGTTGGGGGTATCGGTGTACGCCCCTGCCCGCCCTTACCGGTCGGGAGCGAATGCCAGGACACTGCGCATCACGATCCGAACAAGATCCGCGATCCCGCGCGCGCCGGTCTTGGAATAGATGACCTTGATGTAGCTGCGAACCGTCTCGATCGACAAGCCGAGCTCGCTTGCGGCATCGACCGGCGATGTGCCGCGGCTGAGGACCAGTGTTAGGCGCGCCTCGCTGGGAGTCAGGCCGAACAACTCGGCCAGTTGCGTCTGCCGCTGCGCAGACCCCCAACTGTCGCCGTGGACATAGGCGATGACTTCGGCTCTCGGTTCCGCGGTCAATTTGGAAGCCGAAGCGCGGACCAGGAGCATGTCCAGCCACGGATCGTGCTGGAGGATGATGGCGTGAGGCGCCGATTGCGGATTATCCACCAGCCGCGCGATTGTCGATTTGATTTCCCGGTCCATTTTCGCAGAGGCGGCACGAAGAAGGCCGTCAGGGCTTCTCGAAATAACCCTGGACCGGGTAAACACCTTATCGACCTCCGGATCGAAATCGATAATCACGCCGCTCTTGTCGAGCGTGATCCACGAAAAATACAACGACCGCATCGCATGGCTAACCACCTTCCCAGTGAAGCGCTCGCTTTCCAGAGCGACGTAATAACGCAACGATCCCCGCAAAAGCGGCGCAAGAGACTGGAGAATATCGGAATCGTTCTGGCTGAAATCCTTGCCGGTACGGGAAATCGTCAACCAGGCACTCACGCCACTTGCTTCGGTCACCCGCACGACGCGGCAGGCATTCACACCGCTGGGAACGATCACCTCATGATAGAAGCTCTCGTTCTCGGTCCCAACCGGCGGATAAAGCTCATCGAAACTGTAGGCCCGTCCCTCGATCAACCCTTGTTCGTTAAGCAGGTTCAAGGACGGTAGATGCTCGCTGTACGTGCGCCGAACGCCCTCCACCTCGAGAAGTCCCGAGTAAAGATGCGTCGCCTCGTTGAGAGGGCGGCCCGGTGAGCGAAAGATCATGGTGGCATGATCGGCCCCTGTCCGCTTTCGGATAAGATCGAGAAAGGTCTTCCACAACGGCTGCTCGAATGCGCCTTCAAAGATTGCCGCGACCAGATCCGCAGGCACTGTCAGCTGGCTGTTTGCTTCCATCATCCCTGACCCCCAATTCTGGGGTTACCGCGGCCCGCAACCTCTGACAACGCAACAATCGTTCAGGGGGAGGTAGGGTGACCGGTGCGCTCTGCCGCAACGCAGAGCTCCCACCGGAAGCAATCTACGGACAACAAGGTATTTTCAGTGAAAGTGAAGCTGCTTCCAATGGCTGTCGTCGCCAGCGCCCTCGCCACTGCTACCCCAGCCGAGGCGCACGATCCCACCGACCGCGCAATCCGGGAGCGAAATGAACTGGCGCTGATCAGCCGGATCATGAATCGCTACACGGTAAATGGAAACGTCACCTACAAGTCAGTGAACGGGTGGGAAGGCAAGCTCGACGTTTATAGTCCTCGCGACCTCAAATCCCCTAATCCCACTGTCGTCTACTACCATGGAGGCGGCTGGACGGTCGGCACCAAAGAGGAGCGTTCGCTGCTGCTTCTACCCTACATGCTCAAAGGGTGGACGGTTGTTAACGTCGAATACCGGGTTAGCAGCCAAGCCCTCGCGCCTGCAGCGGCGGAGGATGCATGGTGCGCCCTCCAATGGGTTTTCGATAACGCCAACACGTCGTTCCAGTCTTCGACCGGCCCGACGCCCTACCTGTTCGATACGACGCGCATCGTCACGACCGGAACTTCCGCAGGCGGGCACCTTGCGCTCCTGGTAGGCATGGCGCCCCCCTCGGCTGGTCTGGGCAAGGACTGTCCGGGTACGCGCCAGAGTGACCGGAAGGTCGCAGCAATCGTCGATTGGTTCGGCATCACCGACGTCGGCGAACTACGCGGAAAGCCTGGAGAGGATTCACTAGGCGGCCGCTGGATCGGAATACAATCCAACGGGGATCAGATCGCCCGACAAGTTTCTCCTGTAACCTACGTCAGAAAGGATGTGCCGCCAATCATCTCGCTGCACGGCGACATGGATACGGGCGTTCCATACGCGCAGAAGCAACGCTTCCACGAATTGCTCCAACAAGCGGGGGCTGACCACAAGCTGATCACGATCAAGGGCGGCGGTCACGGCATTTTCAAGCCTGAGGACAACCTCGACGGTTACCAAGCCATCTGGGATTTCCTTGCAGCAAGAGGGCTCGAGCCGGCGACCGGCAACTAGAACGCTACGGCGCGCTCCCCTCTGTGCAAGGCGCGAACAATGATCGGCGAGTTGGGCCATTCACCACCGCAAAACACCATCACGGCCCTCGGCCACCTAAAGGAAAGAACCCCACAATGGCTGGAAGGCTGCAGGACAAGGTTTGCGTCATCACCGGCGCCGGCTCGGGCATGGGCAAGGCAATGGCCGAGATCTTCACCCGCGAGGGCGCGAAGCTCGTGCTCGCGGACATCAGCGGCAATCAGGACGCGGTGGCCAGGGAGATCGGCAACGGGGCGATCGGGGTGCGCTGCGACGTCTCGAACGAGGACGACATCCAGGCGATGATCACCGCGGCCGAGAAGGAGTTCGGCCGGCTTGACGTGCTGTGCAACAACGCCGGGTTCGGCGGCGGCATGGCCCCACTGCACACCCAGAGCACCGAACTGTGGGACAAGGTCCACGCCACCAATATTCGCGGCGCGTTCTTCGCGATGAAATATGCAATCATCTCGATGCTCAAGACCGGCGGCGGCGCGATCGTGAACACCACTTCGGGTTCGGCCCTCGTCGGCTGGAAACATCACGGCGTCTACAGCTCGGCCAAGGCCGGCTTGAACCAACTGACCAAGGTCGCAGCGCTCGATTATTCGGACCAGAATATCCGGGTCAACGCCGTCGCGCCGGGCACCATGTGGACCGGACTGGTCAAGGCATCGCAAACCCATATCGAACCACCAGCCGACTTCCCAAAAGTTGCCGGCATCCCGATGGGCCGCTGGGGCCTCGCGAAAGACATCGCTAACGCCGCGCTCTTCCTGGCGAGCGACGAGGCGCAATACATCACTGGCGCGATCCTGCCCGTCGACGGCGGCTATGCGATCGGGTTCTCTGGAATGGGAGCGGAGCGGCCCGGGCTCGCCAGCGACACGTAGGCCCCGTTCTAACCTAACGGATCGAGGAGGATGTCGATGGTAAATCTTTCACGGCGGCATTTCGTGGGATCGGCAGCCGCAGCGGCCCTTCTCCGTCCGGTAGCTGTATCGGCAAGGCTTGCCGCCGACGTTCCCTGGGCAGGCGAGAAAGTCATCGACTGCCACTTCCACGGTCGGGCAACCAACGCAGCGATCATCGCCCACCTCGATGGCGCTGGCATCACCAGCACGCTGATCTCCACGCGGGAAAATTACGCCGAACGGCTGCCGACTCTGCAGGCGAACTTTCCCGGCAGGGTCCTGGGATGGTCGGCCTCGATCGATGCCACGAACCCCGATGCCGTGGCGATCATGACCCAGCGCGTGAAAGCCGGCGCCAAGGCGTTCGGCGAGCTGAAATCGCACGCGCTGGCCGACGGACCGGAAATGCGGCGGATCTACGCCGCGGCTGCCGAGCTGGACGTGCCGGTGCTGATCCATTTCCAGGACCAGCCCGCTCCCGGCGAACAGGGACCGGGCTGGAACCCCGGCTTCGGCCGGATAGAGCCGATCCTGAAGGCGTTTCCGAACACCCGCTTCATCTGCCACGCCTCGACCTTCTGGTCATACACCGACAGCGGCTTTCGCGATGGCGACGAATACCCGCCGATGGCCAAGCCGAAGCGCGGCGGCCTCGCCGACCGCCTGATGAGCGATTACCCGAACATGTTCGGCGACCTGTCCGCACCGTCCGGCCTTATTCAGCTATCGCGCGATCTCGAGTTCACCGCCGATCTCCTGCTTAGCCATCAGGACAAGTTGATCTTCGGCAGCGACTGCGGCTGCGCCGATGGCCGGGGCACTCCCCCCACCTCGCCAGGCATGGCCGGCCCCGGCGCGGTGCTGCCCGCACCCGGCGCCACGCTTCCACCCGGCAGTACGCGCGGTCCGGACCTGTCACGTTTCGCCCCGTTGCTGGGCGGCAAATGCGTGGCGCGCGAACTGCTTGACGTGGCCTGGAAAACGACGTCGCGGGAAGTGTTCCACAAGCTCGCCTGGGCGAACGGCATCAGGACTTACGCCTTGTCCGCCTGACCTACCGGACACCAGCATTCGAACAAGAAAGCAACCGGCATGACCTTCACGACCAACACCCCTCCGCACGAACCTGCCCGCCGCTCATTCGGTTTGCATCGCAAGGCCGCGCATTTCGCTACTATTGCCTTGATGGCGATCTCCCTGACCCAGACGAGCGCTGTGTTCGCCCAATACAAGCCGCAGCCGAGCGATCGGCTCGAGCCCGGCAAACAAGGCGAAACCATGGCCGGAGAAGCACGCACCTTGCCGCAGCCCTACTCCAAGGGTGTGCGGCTGGTCGGCCAAACGACGCTCTCCAACGGTCGGGGAGCGATCATGGCGTGGTCGGGCAATTGTGCTTACTACCCAGGCGACGCTAGCGTCGCGGTAATCGACGTGAAGGACCCAACCGCCCCTCGGCAGGTCGGCTTGCTGACCGAGAAGGGTGCGTTCGGCGCCGGCGAGACGGTCCATGCCGCAGCCGGAATTCTCGCGGCCAGCACTTACGGCCAATACGGTCCCGGCGCCCGGCCCAATCTGGGCGACAACGACAAGGCATGGGTCGCCGTCTATGACGTTACGGATTGCGCCAAGCCCCGGTTGATCGTCGAGTACAAGTGGCCTGAACGGGTCCACACATTGACGGTATCGCCCGACGGAAAGCGTATCTACGGCGCGGTGATCAGCCCGGGGGACGGGCATGGCGGACTTCAGGTTCTCGACATCAGCGATCGGGCGAACCCCCAGTTTCTCGGCAAGTTCGGAGCTACTCTTGCCAGCGGCGAGACCTACGAATTTGCGCCACACGAGGTATCGATCAGTCCGGATGAGCGGCGCATCTACGCCGGCGTGATCTCCTCGCGTGGCGGCGATCTCAATAAGGGCGTCACCTCGGCCTTCCCCAGCGTGGAGACCTTCGGCCCGGAAGCCGGCGGCATCTATATCCTGGACAACAGCGATATCGCCCTGGGGCGCCCCGATCCCAAGATGCGCCTGGTCGGCACCTCACAGCACGGCGGGTGGCATTCGGCGATCCAGGCCAGGATCGGCGGCGTTCCCTACCTGGTCGGCGCCGGTGAGTTGAATGCCTGCCCTGGCGCTTGGCCGCGGATCACCGATATTCGCGACGAAAGGAATCCGAAGGTCGTCGGCCAGTTCCGGCTTGAGATGAACCTGAAGGAAAACTGCCCTCCGCGCGATCAGGCCGAGGCCGCGAGTAACGGCATCGTCGGCCGGCCGGGGACTGCGGCTTCCCACTGGAACGATGTCGACAGCCCAACCGACACGCGGCTGGGCCTGTTCCCCTTTACCTGGGCCGGTCTGCGGATCGCCGACCTGCGCGATCCGACCAAGCCGGTCGAAGTCGCCTATTTCAAGCCTGGCGGCAGTTGCATGAGCCATGCACGCATGGACCCTGCCACGGACAATATCTGGTTCATTTGCGATAGCGAGTTCTACGTCATCGCGTTGACGCCTGAACTCCGGGTCTCGCTAGGACTACCCGAGCTGCGGACGCCCCCGATCAAGGACTGAGCCCGCCGGACCCAACCGTATCGCGTCGGCTGGGTCCGGCCCGAGCCGCTAGAACTTCTTGCTCGCCCCGAACTGGATGAAGCGGCCTAACGTCGCCCCGTTTGCATAGCCGGGGCTGAGGCCGATCCCCCCGCCCGTGCCTCCGGTGATCTTATAGGCCGGCGGATCCGTATCGAACACGTTGTTGACGTTGAGCGTGAACGCCAGATCCTGCGCAAGCCCCTGGCCCTTCACGTCGTACTTGAAGAACAGATTGACCACGTTGAAGGAGTCAACCCGATCCTGCGGCAGGTTCGGGGCCCGCATCACTCGATATCCGGCCGTGTGGTTCCAGGTCGCCTGCGCCCTAAGGTTGCCGATATTCGCGCCCAGCGAGGCGGAGAACGACGAAGTCGAAACACCAAAAGCCAGATCATCCAGGAACGGCGCGATCGGGCTTGCCTGGGTTTTCCGATTGAGCTGGATGTTACCGCCGATCCGGGCATCGACCGAACCGAACCCGGTCGGACGCTGGTAGCTGACCGAATAATCCAGGCCCGAAAGCTTGGTATTGCCCAGGTTGGTCGTGCGGAAATCGATCAGCTGGAAGACCGGCAGCGCGCCCGGCACGAACAGCGGATCGACCGCGGCGGGATTCGACGCCTGCGCCGCCAGCGCCCGAATCTGCGCCTCGGTGGGATTGAAGGTGATGAATTCCGGGAAGCTCGCGAAGAGGAGCGTGGGATTGGTGATTGGCGCCTTCGACAAGGTTCCGCGGTAGTCGATGTGATAGTAGCTGATGCTGCCACGGAATCCGGCGAGGAAAGGCGGCGACACTTCGAGGCCGATCGACCACGTATCCGCCGTCTGCGGCTTCAACCCCGGCATAGCGCCTTGGATCGCCACGCTGTTCACCGTGCCCGAGGTAGGCGCCGTCGTGCCCGGCGGCACAACGAAGAATACCGAGTTGAAGGCAATCGTGCTGGTCGCTACCCCGAGCTGGTCGAGCGGGGTCGGAGCATTGAACGACTTGCCCCAATTGCCGCGCAAAGTGATCCATTCGATCGGCTTGAGCGACACGCCGATCTTCGGGTTGAAGGTGCTGCCAAAGTCGCTGTAGTGATCGTAACGCGCAGCCAATGACAGGTCGAGCGCGTGGATGAACGGCAAGCTGTTGCCCGAACCCACGATCGGCACCTGGAGTTCGCCGAACAGCGATTTCACACTGCGGTTGTAGCGAGCATAAGGCAGGCTGTTGACCGCTCCTCGCGTCGAGAAGGCGGAGCGGAAGGAGAAATTCTCCGTCAGATGCTCAGCGCCCAGGGCAACGCGTACGTCGCCGCCGGGCAGCGAAAACAGCTTGCCGTCGGCAATGAGGCGAAAGTTGATGATCTCGTCCTTCGCGTCACCTGCCCGCTCCCAATTGCGCAGATTGGCGAGGATGGCCGGGTTGGTCGCCGCGATGTCGTAAGGATTGAGTGCCGTGGACGCGGTCGTTCCGTTTGCAGCGGCAGTCAGCGCATTCGTGTTGAGATCGTCGGCCTGGTAGGACGAGTGGCTGCGGCCATAGTTGAACATGGCGCGCAGTTGCCAGTTGTCGTCGAGGTTGACGGTGAACGTGGGCGTCACGCCCCACTGCTCGAAGGCGTTCGTTCCCTTGAAGGCATCGCGTCCGAAGGCCGGGACATAGTTGTACGAGATCACCTGGTTCGCATTCGGGTCGGCGGCGACGTTGCGATAGTAGAAGTTGCCCGTGGCAGGATTCGTGACAGGCGAGCGAACGGTGACCGTCGAACCCATCGCTAGCGGAACACCGACCGCAGTCGAGGTGCGCCGGCTGTAATAGGCGCTGACGTCGAACTTCAGGGAGTCGCTGAGATTCTGGGTAAGGCGCGCAAAGACACTGTCCTGCTTCTCCGAGGGAAACAGGTCCACGTCATCGGAAGGATCGCAAGTATTGGGTCCGCCCGCGGCAAGGCCTCCGCCGGAGACGACGTAGGAGGTCGCAGCCGCTCCCGTGCCGATCGTAATGTTCGGGCTGGCGCACTGACGGCCACTGGGGATGCCGGTGTTCCAGTCGATGCTTTTCGCATACTCGCGGTCGCGGCCCATGATGTTGTCGTGCTGCGAGTGCGTGTAGGAGATATAGGCGGAGCCCGATCCCCAGTCCTTGCCGACGATCGCGTTGACGTCCCATGCATAGTAGTCGTCCGCGAAGCCGTAGCGTGCGTCGACCTGGGCACCGTCGAAGCGCTGCCGGGTGACGAAGTTGATGACCCCGCCCACGGCGTCGGCACCATAGGTCGATGAACCGCCATCGGTCACCACCTCGACACGCTCGATCGCTCCCGGCGGGAGAGTATTCGGATCGGGCGCGACTTGTGCCACGCCGATATTCACCAGTCGGTGGCCATCGACGAGGATCAGCGTCGAGGCTCCGGTAGCGAAATTGTCGCTCGGCGTGTTGCGCAGGTTTGGCCTGACGACCTGCAAGGTCGAGGCCGTTCCCGGCGAAATCTGCGGCAGAGTATTGAACATGTTCGCCATCTGCGGGATCGTCGCCAGCAGCTCGGTCGTCGTCGTTGCGCCGGTCGCGGCAACGGCGTCCTTCGACAGGCTCACAACATTGGAGCCGGTCGGCGCGATCCCGCGGATCAACGTGCCGGTGACGACGATGTCTTCGCCGCCTTCGCTGGATTGGCCGCCGGCACCCGAGTCCAGTTGATCAGCAGCTTGAGCAAGCACCTGTGCCGGGCTCGCGATGGCAATCGTCATCGCTAGAAGTGACGTGGTCGCGCCAGACGCCCAGAAACGCATCCAGCGAGCGCGGTGATCGATGAGCATTATTCCTCCCCTTGAAGACCGTTGTCTTTCAGATCAGGGGCACCGGCAGCACATCCGCAACCATTCGGCGGGCTAGACCATGCGGACTGTAACCGTAGCACCCTCGTCAGGAAGGCAGACTGCCGCGTTAAGTAGCAGGTTGAGAACCCCAATTTAGGGGGGTGATGAAAGAAGGCCGAAGCTAGGCCGAAACAGCCTGGTTTCGGAATGGAGTAGGGTAACTAGTGGTCGGACGCTGCGTAGGCTCCGATCCCCGTTCCCCACGCACCGCCTGCTCATAAATGCCGGCTCGGTCGATGGCAGCCCGTGGGCTTCGTCAAGGATCGAAATCAGCCAGATCGTAAAGATCGCCAGCGATACCGAGAAAATCGCTGGCGACGAGAAGGGAAACAGGGCCTGCTCACGCCCGAACTCGCCTCGCCCTTCTTGAACACCGTGGCGTAAAGATCGTGTGACACCGCGGTTGCCCCAGCAACTCTTTGTCGAATGCGATGAGCAAGAAGTAGCAGAAATAGGCCACAAGCATGATTGAAGTCAGGGTCCAGTTATAACGGCTACGCTGACGAACGGTTCGCAATATGCCGGATGCTCTCGAATGCGGCTCGTCCGATCGCTCATGCCTCTTCCCCCATTGCGAGCATCAAAATTCCGGCCCTGGCATGGGCAGCCCGACGTAGGGACCGAAGCGTTTATCATACCAAGGCCGGTCGAGCAGGTCGAACCCGGGTTTGTAAGTCCCGTCCAGTACAGCGACCAGATAACGGCCGGCCGCGTGGAGATTTTCATCGTCGGACGCTGCTGCGGTTCGGATTGCCGAAAGTGCGCCGCGCGCCTGGTCGCCGATCTGCGTCAAGATCGAAAGGGCCTGCAGGCGAATGGGAACCGATGTGCTCGTATTTAGCAGGGCGGCAAGATGAGCCACTGCTCCATCGCCTCCGTCAAAGCGAGCGGCTGCATAGGTTGCCATCAGCTGGACATGGGGCGACGGATCGTGATCCATCAGATGATGCAGCCTCGCTGCGGCTGGCGCGGCACGATCACCGAGCAATCGCAATCCGAACGCTGCCCAATAGCGGATCAGATCGTTGGTGTCGGCAAGATCCGCCATGAATTGCCCCAAGTTCCGAGAATCCCCTTGCGCCGCTTTTTCCGCCAGAACCATCAGCTTCTTCAGCGGATAGGCCGCCGGGTTGCGACTTTCGAAGTAGCCTTGCACCGCATGGCCTTCCGGAATGAACCCGTTGTCGTTGATGCCTAGCATATGGCGATCGAGCGCCCGGCGCATCCGGGCGATCCGCCGGCCTTGCGCGGGATCGCCGATCAGATTGCGCACCTGGTCCCGGTCTGTATGGAGATCGTAGAATTCCTCATAGGGCTTTGGCTGGAAGAACCGGTCTTGCTCGGCACTCAACCGTTTGGCGTCGTGCTCGCGCTCCCAGCTTTGATAGGACTTAGCGACCCAAGAATAGCTACTCGGTATTCCCCGCGAAATATCGGGGCGATAGTTGCGGATATAGCGGTAGCGACCATCGCAGACCGTGCGGTTGAAATCGTAGCGCTCCCCCTGTCGATCGTTGGAACCGAACGCCAGGTTTTGCGGGGTGCCCGCATAGGGGCCGAGAAGTGCACGGCCGGGCATGTATGCCGCCTTGGGCTGGCCAATGAGCGAAAGCAGGGTCGGCACAAGGTCGATATAGCTGACTGGCGTCTCCACGACGCTGCCTGCGGGGGCCGGGGCAAGGTGCTGCCATTTCGGCGGCACGTAGATCATCAGGCAGGTGCGGTAGCCCTCGTCATAGCTGAAGTGCTTGCTGCGCGGCATGACGCCGCCATTGTCCGAATAGTAGAAGACGATCGTGTCATCGGCGAGGCCATCCGCATCGAGGGCGGCCAGCCGCTTCCCGCAGTTCGCATCCATCAGTTCGATGCGATTGTAGTAGCTCGCGAGGTCGGTCCGCACTTCGGGTGTGTCGGGAAGATAGGCCGGCACCCGCACGTCTTCGGGCTTCACCCGCCCCTCGGTCTTGAAGAAAATCTGTGATTCATGCGTCGTCAGGTCGTTGAAGACCGCCATGAACGGCTTCCCCGGGGGCCGGTTGCGCCACTGCGCAGTCCTACTGGAATCGTCCCAGATTGCCTTGGGGTCGACGTCGCAATTGTAGTCGGTCTTGTAGTTGTTGATACAATAATAACCCGCTTGGCGCAGATATTCGGGATAGGTTTTGAACTCCTTGGGAAGGTGTGCATTCGCCCGCATATGGTTGGCGGGTGAGCAACTCTCCGGATAGACGCCGGTAAGGATGCCGAAACGCGACGGCGCACAGACCGGTGAGTTGGAAAAGGCGTTGCGGTAGAGCACACCCCGCTTGGCCAAGGCGTCGAGATGGGGAGTGTGGGCAATCGGATCGCCGTAGGCACCAAGATAGGGATTGTTGTCCTCACTCACCATCCAGAGGATATTCGGCCGGCCGGTTGGAATGCCGCGCGGCTGCGCGGATGCAACGAACGGCGCCGCGACCCCTCCTGCGAGCCCGGCCGCGAGCAGGCTCCGGCGCGAAAGGTCCTGATTCAGGCGGACGAACCGATCTGTCATCGAGTGACTGCCGCCGGACGAGTTCGCTTCATTTCGATTGGTCCCATGCCAAGCTCTCGACTATTCGCTACTTGTATGCGGCGGTTCGCCCGTAAACCCCAACTTTGGGGTCCGGACCAATCAGACCACAGGCAAACCGAAACCGCGCCGAAGCGCGTTCAGCTTGGTGGCCTGGAACCACTTTCCAGCGGGAGCCCCGCCATGAGCGCAATTCCGTCAAAACCATGGAAAGCCCCCGGGACGACGATGGGTTCGATGAGAACGCCGGCTGCGCTAAGACGCTGCGCGTAGTCGATGTCTTCCTCGCAAAAGAGATCGAGCGTGCCGACTCCAATGAAAGTCGGCGGCAATCCCGAAAGGTCGACGCTCCGCGCAGGGACCGCACCGCGTGGCGCGCTGGCGCCGCCGGCCTTCGCACCGAGGAATGACTCCCATCCAAAACGATTGTTCTCCGGCGTCCAGATCAGGGTTCCGACATGCCGGGGAACTTTGCGGCTGCTCCCGGTACGATCGTCAAGCATCGGATAGATCAAGCATTGGAATGCCAACGGGATTTCACCCCGGTCGCGCGCCGCCAACGCGAGCAGCGCAGCGTGGCCCCCGCCCGCGCTCTCACCCATGACGGCGATCCGGGTAGGATCGGCCCCCAACTCCGCGGCATTCGCATAAAGCCACTTGAGCCCAGCGTAGTTATCCTCGATCGACCCGGCAAAAGTCGTTTCCGGCGCCAAGCGGTAGTCAACCGAAACACCCACGCAATCGAGTTCTCGGCAAATAACCTGCAGATCGCGCAGGCTGTCCTCGGGCTTGCCCAGGACGAAGCCGCCGCCGTGCAGATGGAGGATCGCGGGACGGCTTGCACCTGCCCTCGCGTTCACGATCATGATCGACACGGAGGGCTGTCCGTTGGCGCCGGCAATCGTCCGCTTGATCCAGGGCACGTCGGCCAGGGGCGGCTGCGCGAACGGCTGACCGCGAGCGTCGCCCGCGACATGTCGGGCCGCTGCCCGACCATGGCCTGGATCTGCGGAACAACGGCGCGCAGTTCCGGGTGTACGAGGCGCAGGGGCAAGACATAGGGTGCTTCCGCCGCCTGCAGCGACTGAGGTGGTAGAAGCGCTGCGCTGGCGGTGATTGCAGCGCTACCAGCGATGAAGTCGCGGCGATTGGTGGTCTTCATCTAGCCTCTTCCCGAACTCAATCGATCACACCCGCAGCGCGGCCGCTATCGCCAAGGCGCAACATGGACGTATCGCCGGCCGGGCACGACCAGTTCGCCGCATCCTTGACGTCGCCCGCGCCCTTGTAGCGCGCCATCTGCGGGAACATGCACAGCGGCATCGTCCGCAAGGCCGGCTGGCTCCAATCGACCTTGCCCATGATCACGTTGCTGACCTTGGGGTCTAGCTGGCGCGCAAGCAAGGCGTTGGGTGCCGCGCCCCGTTCGACCCAATCCTCCATCGCGCCGATCGCGTCGAAGTTGGTCGGGCCGACGCCCGACATCCCGCAGTGGCCCGTACCCGGCAAGGTATAGAGCCGCGCCGTCCGCTGAACCTTGGCATAGCCACCATGCAGCGCGGCCAAGCGCTTGTAGAAGTTGATCGACATGTATGGGGTCAGCACCTGGTCGCTGAGGTTATGGTACATCAGCAACTTGGTGCGTGAGCGCAGCAGCCTGCGCATGTCTGCCGCGGTCGGGTTGCCCGCTCCCATAACCGAGCGGGCCAGTTCGACTTCGGCACGCGGAACAACCGTGTGGAACCCGCGGTCGTCGCTAATATAGGAGAAGATGGCCCGCATGCGAAATGCGGGATCGTTACGGTGGGCAAGCGTACCAATCAGCCCTTCGGAAAGTCCCCAGAAGCCCGATGCCGGGTCTTCCGCGCTCCAGGGCTGCGGATTGGCCAGGTCGTCAGGCAGCTTGAGCGGCGCAAAGCCCGACGAGGCCTCGCTGATCGAATAGCCCGGCTGCACCAGCCGGCCCTGCTCGTCCCTCGCCGCGGAAATGAAGGTGCTGATGCTCTCGGCCTGGGCCTTGGTGAAGCATTGGCCGGCATTGCTATCGTCGCAACGCGGCAGGTCACGCTCCGGCTTGAAGTTGCACGCGGCGGGGTTCTGGATCAGGCCGTCGGCGACACCGTCCAAGGCGTCGCACTGGGCAGTCACGGTGCGGCTGAACAGGTCCATCAGCTGCGGCGTGAGGTTCGCATCGCTCGACCGCAGCGTCGCCACGGTGGCGCCGCCCGTCTGGAAACCGATCGAGGCGAAATCCATGGCCGGCGAACCGGCGATGATTCCATCGAATTCTTCGGGGAAACGCGCCGCGGCGACCAGCGCCTCGCGCCCGCCCTGCGAGCAGCCGTTGAAATAGGACTTGGCGATCCTGGCCGGGGCTCCCGACGCCCGCGAATAGAATGCGCGGGTGAACTCCTTGCCCATCCGCGCCATGACCTGGTCGGCGCGGTAGTTGAAGTCGGTCAGGGCTTCCTCATCGATCTTGCCTGGCCCTTTCACCGCCCAGCTCATGCTCAAGGCGCCACCGCCGCCGGCTATATGGCCAAGGTCGTTGCCGAACGAAGCGTAGCCCTTCCCAATGATCTGACCGGGATAGCCCTGCGCTGTGATCGTGATCGGCGGGCTGGCCGCATTGTTCATCAGCAGAACGCCACAGGCACCCGAGCAACCCAGCTGGAGATACTTGCCGTTCCAGTTGGCCGGCAGCGTCGCGATGAAGTTAGCCGTCTTGCCCGTGCGCGGGTTGGTGACATAGCTGCCGGTGACCTGGCAGTAGGCGGGAAGCTTGCCCGCCGCGGGCACGTAGGCCGTGCCGCCGGACAGCTTGGGTCCGTTGGGGATTTCCTTCACGACCACGCTACCGGGCAGCGTCGCGGCGGCGGCCTGGACCGTTTCCGCCCGGCACATCGCGGCGAGATCGACGGCGGCCGGAGAGGCCGTGGACCTGTCGGCCGCGTGGCCGGTCAGGGCTGCTGCGCCCGTACCAACAGCGATAGCGGCGGCCGTGCAGGTCAACCAGGTGAGGCGCCGGGTAGGAAGTTGGGACTTGGTCATGCTTGCTGTCTTTCGTGAGCCTCTCATTTCGTTCAGGCGAGGCGAAGGGAATGTGGTTCAAACGGGCGTCAGCGCCGGGCGACGCGCGGGGGACGACAGGTGTAGCTGGCGGCAGAATCAGGATCCGCACCCGGCGTCAGCACGGCCCGAGCGGGATAAGCGCAGATCAGCCGCTGCTTTTCGGGGCCCTGCGCTCCTCCCCCCATCATGTCGAAGCCGAGGCGGCCGATGAGCGTCTCGGGACGGCGGCCCTTCTCCACCCAGTCGATCAGCGCGGCCGTGATGCTGCGGTCGGACATCTCACCCGGCATAGGCGCGGCGAGCTGGCCGAAGTTGCCCGCACCCGGCCCACCGAAGCAGTGCTGCACGCCGGGCACCATGAACAGCTGCATCTGGGTCTTGGCCCGCGGCCCGGAGCGGTTGAGAACGCCCTGGTGGAACGCCAGCGTATGCTGGGGCGGAATGGTCGCGTCGGCCCAGCCGTGCCACATGATCAGCTTGCCGCCGCGCGCGAAATAGCGCCTCAGATCGGGCTGCGGATCGATTTCGGAAGCCAGCGCCGCGGTCACGCGCGCCGGATCCTTGTCAAAGTCGAAGGCCTTGTCGCTGGCGATCGGCGTGCGTGGCAGGTTCAGCATCGTATCCGGGAAGGCGCTCGCGATCGGACGGCGCGGATCGCCCTTGGCGATGGCCCCTTCCCAGCCGAAGAACTCGATCGGCGCGCCGGATTCCGCGCCCGTCGCCGGAAATCCGAAGCCGATCTGACGGCCTGCCGAATCGCGCGGCCCCTGATGGATTTTCCGCAAGGCGTCGAGCTGCGGCGGCGTGAAGCACTGCGCGGAGGCGTTCGTTCCGCAAGCCAGCTTGGCGGCATCGAAGCGGCACTGGCGCGGATCGTCGACTATGCCGTCGGTGCGGCCATCGACGCCGTCGCACTGGGCCATCACCTCGCTCTGCAGCAGCTTCACCTGATCGGTGCGGATCGCCGCGCCGGGAGATTGCTGTGCCTGGGTCAACCAGATGTGGCTCATGATCAGCTTGGTCGCACCCGAAGCCGGAGCGCCCGCCATGATGCCGTCGTAATCCTCCGGGAAGCGCGAGGCTTCCATCAGGCCCATTCGCCCGCCGTTCGAGCAGCTGACAAAATACGACTTCTCCGCCGAACGACCGTAGAACCGCTGGATCAGCGTTTTCGCGGTCACGGTCGTCAGGTGCATTGCGCGCCAGCCGTAGTCTCTGACTTTTGCCGGATTACCCTTTGCCCAGCTGCTGTCGTCGGGCGCGCCGCTGTGGCCGGTGTCGGTCGAGGCGGTCGCAAATCCCGCGCTGACGGCCGAAGCGAGATCGCCATGGGTGATCGTGCCGGCAAGGCCGCCATTGCCAGCTCCCATGAACCGGCCGTTCCAGCCCGCTGCCGGAAGCCAGACCTCGAAGCGGATGTTCGAACCGGCTTCGGGACGGATGGCGCCGATTACCCGGCAGAAGCTCGGAAGGCCGGAGATATTGCCCCGCGACGGCATGCCCGGCGCACTCGCGAGAGGAGCGCCTTCGACCGGCGTGTTGGCAGGCTGGACCTTGGCGCTTTCGATCAGCGCGTGACCAAGGGTCTGCCCGGCGAGCCGCGTGCAGGCATCGCTGGTCGGAGCCCCAGCCGGGACAATCGCGCTAGCCGTGACAGCCGGAGACAAGAGCGCCGCCCCCGACACCGAGACCAGGGCGGTGGCTGCAACAGTTAAAGTTCTGGCCGACACTATCATAGCCCAATCCTCTTCAGTGAATTTCAGGAAGCAGCCGGGCGAGCGCGCAGTCCCACTCGGCGACGAGATCGAAGCCCTGGTCCGCCCGGAGCCATTGCATGCCGAGGCCATCGATGAGCGCGATCAGCTGCCGGGCAACCGGCGCGGGGTCGGCGACGTGCCGGATGAGCATCCGCACGAACACGTCCATCATCTGGGCCTCGCGCCGACGCCACCAGGCATGGCCCGGATGACTGGCATCGAGAGACTCGCCTTGCAGTTCCACGAGCGCGCGGGCGATTTGCGGGTTCGCGACGCAGAATCCGATCATGGTCCGCAGCACTTGGCGCACCGCGGCACGGGAACGGTCATCGGCCGGGCCATCGACCGCCGCTGCGACGAGCGGTGTCATGATTTCAGTATCCCGGCTTTCCAGGTCGCGCAGAACCGCCAGCAGCACTGCCGACTTTGACGGGAAATGGTGCAACAGCCCCGGGTTAGACAGCCCGGACCTTTGGGCGAGCTCCTGGATCGTCAGGCCGTCATAGCCGCGTTCGGCGATGAGGCTGATCGCTTGCTCCAGAATCGCTGCGCGGCGGACCTCGGGAGCTTCCCTGATACGAACGACGCTTGCCATACCACCCCCTTACCGACTAATTGGTCGGTATCAGATAGTATACATACTGGCAATCCATAGTTCGTCTTTTACATTGATTGGGCATCGTGGGATACATTGTAGCATGACACCCCTACAGACCCGACGCAGCCAGGAAGTTCGACGTGATTGAGCTATGGCATTGTCACGACGCGCGATCGTTCCGCGTGCTCTGGGCGCTGGAGGAGCTGGACTTACCGTACCGGTTGCATCTCATGCCTTTCCCGCCACGGGAACATTTGCCGGACTTCCTCGACGTCAACCCGCTCGGCACGATCCCGGCGATGCGTGACGGCACGACGTTCATGACAGAGAGCGCCGCGATCACGGAGTATCTCGCCGTCCGCTATCGACACGAGCAACTCGCCGTGCCGGTGGCCGACCCCGCCTATGGCGCCTGGTTGAACTGGCTGCATTTCGGAGAGGCCACGCTGACCTTTCCGCAGACGATCGTGATGCGGTATCGTCTGCTGGAGCCTGGTCGCGGCGAAGAGATTGCCGACGACTACGCACGATGGTTCATGAGTCGTCTGCGTCATGTCGACCGAGCCATTCAAACCGAGACCTGGCTTTGCGCCGGGCGCTTCACCGCAGCCGACATCTCAGTCGGCTACGCGCTGCTATTGGCCGAGTTCCTCGACCTGTCGCAGCGCTTCAGCCCAGCCATCGCAGCCTATTGGGGGCGCCTCCAGGCGCGGCCCGCGTTCCAGACTGCGAAGCGCGCCCAGCGGGCCGAAGCCGATCAGACGAGCAGTGCCTCGGCATCGAGGGCATAGAGCAGGTCCGCGCTCCCCATCGCCCCCGAGGACAGGCCCAGAACTTCGGGCAGCAGCCAGTGGAGATAGAAGGCAGTGGTTTGACGCTTGGCGTCGCCGAAGGCATCGTCGGCTACGGCTCGCATCTGCCGCTCCATCAGCCAGCCGCATGTCGTGGCCGCAAGTATGGTCAGGAACGGCGAACTCCCGGCCAGCTTGTTGTCGACGCTTGCCGATCGCATGTGCCGGGCGACCCGATCGCAGGCATCGACGCATTCGGCCAGGATCGCGCTATCGGCCTCCGCCCGGATTTCGCGCAGCAGGCGCGCGAGCACCTCGCCGCCCTCTAGGTCCAGTTTGCGCATGACGAGGTCGGCCGCCTGTATTCCGTTGGTGCCTTCGTAAATCGGCGCGATGCGAATATCCCGAAACAGCTGGGCGGCGCCCGTCTCCTCGACATAGCCCGTCCCGCCGTGAACCTGGATGCCGAGTGACGCCACTTCGCAGCCGATGTCGGTGGCGTGAGCCTTGGCCAGCGGCGTGAGCAACTGCAGCCGGGCATCGGCTTGCTCATCGCCGGCCTTGGCGCGGTCGGCGAGCCCTGCCGTGTAGTAGACCAGAGCGCGTGCCGCCTGCGTCTGCGCCTTCATGCGCAGGAGCATCCGTCGCACGTCTGGATGGTCGGCAATCCTGACCGAACCTTTGTGGGCGCCTCCTGCTCGGGCCGACTGGACGCGGTCGAGCGCATAGCGAACCGCCTTCTGCGTCGCCGCCTCGGCGACCTGTACGCCGTTCAGCGCCACCAGCAGCCGCGCATTGTTCATCATCGTGAACATCGCCGCCATGCCGCCGCCTTCGCGGCCGATGAGTTCACCGATAGTCTCCCCACCCTCGCCATAGGACAGGACGCAAGTCGGAGAGGCATGCAGCCCCATCTTGCGCTCGATCGACAGCACCCGGACATTGTTGAACTCGCCCGGATCGCCGTCGGGATCGAGCCGGTACTTGGGCACCAGGAACAGCGAGATCCCGCGCGTTCCCGCCGGCGCCCCAGGTGTGCGGGCGAGCACCAGGTGGACGATGTTGTCGGCCATGTCGTGGTCGCCGAACGAGATGAATATCTTCGTCCCGCTGATTGCCCAGGTGCCGTCTTCGCGGGGCTCGGCCTTGGTACGCAGCGCGCCCACGTCCGACCCGGCCTGCGGCTCCGTCAGGTTCATCGTAGCCGTCCATTCGCCGGTAGCTAGCCGGCGAAGGTAGCGATCGTGCTGCTCGGGCGACCCGTGCCGGGCAAGCGCATCGATCGCACCGGAACTGAGCGTCGGGCACAGCGCGAAGGCGACGTTCGCGGCTCCCAGGCTTTCCAGTGCAGCCACCTGCAGGACGAAGGGCAGCCCTTGCCCACCGAAACGCTCGTCGACGGCCAGGGCGGACCAGCCGCCCTCCGCATAGGCTCGATAGGCCGCCGCGAAACCGTCCGGCATTCGCACGCCTTCGGGAGTCCATCGCGCGCCGATCGTATCGCCGATCCGCGACAAGGGCGCCCATTGCTCCATCGCCAGCCTGGCGACGCCGTCCAGGACCGGATCGAGAACGTCATCGAAGTTGTCGAGTTCTCCGAGCCGAACGAGCTGTTCGAGTACAAACTTCTGCTCCGCGACCGGCGCGATGAAGGTCATGGCAGTTCGGTTCCTCTGTTCCGCGGGTCATATCTGCTGCGACTGGAAGTCGCCGCGCGCGAACTGCTCGCTGAGCACGAACTTTTGGATCTTGCCCGAACCGGTCAGCGGCCAGGCATCAACCCAGATCCAGTGCTGCGGTGTCTTCTGCGGCGAGAGACGTTCGCGGATGAATGCCTTGAGCTCGCTCACCTTCGGCCGCACCGGGCCGTTGACCCGCATGAAGCAGGCGACCTGCTCGCCGAACACCGGACAAGGCACACCGACCACCGCCACCTCGTTGATCGCATCGTGCTCGAGCAGCGCGTTCTCGATTTCGACTGGAAACAAGTTCTCGCCGCCGCGGATGATCATCTCCTTCACGCGCCCCGTGATCGAGAAATAGCCGCGAGAATCCATCCGGCCGAGATCGCCCGTGTGGAGCCAGCCCTGGGGGTCGATCGCCTTTCGGGTCGCTTCGGGATCGTCGTTATAGCCGGCCATGACATGATAGCCGCGGGTGCAGATTTCACCTTGCTCCCCCACCGGCAACACCGCTCCGGTGCGTGGATCGAGGATCGCGGCGTCGATATGCGGCAGGGGCTGACCGATCGTCTGGGTGCGATCCTCCAGCGTATCGTCTGCCCAGGCCATGGTGATGATCGGCGAGCATTCGGTCTGGCCGAGGCCAACCTGCACCGAGGCCCCGAACACCGCCTGCGCCCGCCGCGCCAGTTCGGGAGCGACGAAAGCGCCGCCCGACAGGATGCGATCGATCGACGAAACATCTTGTCCACCTTGCTCAGCCGCATCCGCCAGCGCCGTCAGCATGGTCGGCACTGCAACCAGGAAGCGGGGCCTTTCGCGGGAAACTACATCCACGACCATCCCGGGATCGAACATCGGGGCGAGCAGGATCGTCCCCCCGGCGCCGAGCACGCCCAGCGTCGCGACAGCGCAGCCGGTCGTGTGGAACAAGGGAACGATGTGCATGAAGCTGTCGCTCGCGCCGAGCCCGAGGCGGACCATGCAGTCGTGCGAATTCTGCACGAGACCGTGGTGGTGGAGCTGCACCCCCTTGGGCAATCCGGTCGTGCCGGAGGTGTACTGGATCTGGCAGATGTCGTCGGCTTCGACCACGGGGAGAACGCCCGCCGTTTCGCCGGCGAGTAGGGCGGCCTGATCGGTCAGCAGGATACGATGGCGGATCTGCGGCAGATCGGCGCAGACCTCGTCGGCGATGGCCTGGATCGGATTGCTGCGGAACGATCCGACGTAATAGATCGCTTCGGACCGCGACTGTTCCAGCAGGTAACGAAGCTCGCGCTTCTGGAGCGACGGGTTGGCGGTGACCAGGGTCAAGCCGGCCAGGGCCGCGCCCAGTTCGACCAATATCCATTCAGGCGAATTGCCGGCGAAGATGGTGATGCGCGACTTCGGCGCATGCCGCGAAGCCAGGGCCCGACCGAACCGCTCTGCGTCGACCAACAGTTGTGCATAGGTCCAGGTCCGACCGACCTCTCCGTTCGGCCCGAGCTCTTTCAGCGCGACGGCGTTGGGATAACGTGCGGCTTGGCGGCGGATCATGTCACCGATCGTAAGCGTCTCGATCGAGCCATCGGCGATACGCGGAAAATAGGAGTCAGTGAGAGTGACACGATACATATGCGATCAAAGCCCCTGATCGGATTTATCCATACGGCGGGCGCAAGGCCCGCAATCGCTATCGCCGCAGCAAACGAATCCGCACGACACGCAGATCGTCGGTCGGGAAGAGTGCGAAGCGTTCGTCGCCGTTCAGCGTCCGTCCGGGAACCCACTGGCCCTGCTCGAACACGCCTTCCTGGGCGAAATCGACCTCGACTTCCTTGCCCGGCGCCGAGAACTTCAGCGAAATCCCCCGGCCGACCGCGAGGAATTCCTCCTTGCCCACCTGCATGAGCAGTCCATAGCCGATGGTCTTGTCAGGCCCTGCGGCGCCCGTGCCCGCCCCGAACATGCCGAGCGTGCTCATGCTCCGCGTCACCGCGATTTGATATCCGCCCAGGCTCTCGTTCTGCGCCGCGCTGCCCGCGACCTTGAAGCCGCGGATGCGGCCCTCGGCCTGCGCCTTGGCGATCTGCGCCGTCATGCTGTTCAGCACCCCATAGGCCTTGAACAGTTCGTGCCCTTCGGCAGCATCCTCGATGCCGAAGGGCGAGAAACCGAGCGCATTGTACTGCCCGAGGGCGACGAACAGGTTGCCGGCGTCGATCCGCGCTTCGGGAATGAAGATCGGATTGTCGGCGCGGCGGAAATCCGCAAGCGTGCCGGCAAAGTCGTCGATGTAGATGTCGGGCGCGAGCAGGACGAGGGAGGGCGCCGCAGCCTTCCAGACATCCATCATCCGCGCCACCGGCCCGCCGCTCGGATAGTCGCCCGGCAGCGGCGATCCAGGCTGCGGGCCTAGCCAGGCATTGGCGAACATGGGCAACGGATGCTCCGCCGCGCCGGCCTTCGCAACGCGGTCGACGTAGCGGCCGAAGCCCCAGGCCATGAAGATTTCCTGGGCGGCCGCATCGGTCCCGAAGACCTCCGCCCAAGAGCCGCTCTCGCGGAAGCCCTGGCGTCGCCAGGCAGCGGTCAGCTCCGGGCGCAGTGCGGCACGGTTCTGCCGCAGGTAGCGCATGAGGCCGGCCGGCACGGGCTGAGCCCAGGCCGCATTGGCCAGCGGCGAATGATCGCGCGGCGATCCGATGATGCCGACCTCGTTCTGGACCTGCATCATGATGACGGTGCCGTCCCGATCGACCTCACGAATGTGACGCATCAACGCCGCAAAGGCCCGCGCATCGGCCTCTACGAGCCGATCGTTGAAGACACTGAGGATGGGGCCGTTGAGATAGGCCGCGATGCCGCTTGGCTTGACGCTCGGATCGCGCATTCCGCGCGGAAACCGCGCCTCGTTGCGGCGAACCCAAGACGGCGCGTAAGTCGATTCGGCGTTCTTGTAGGCGCCGAACCAGATCATCACGAGGCGAATGCCCCGCGCCCGCGCCTGGGCTATCTGATCGTCGACGGCGGCGAAGTCGAAGCGGCCTTCTTCCGGCTCGACCAGTTCCCAGCTTGCCGTGCCCAGGACGGTGCGGACACCGTTCTTGGCCAGCCTGTCCCATACGGGCACCATGTAGCGCGGGCTGGAAGCGCTGGAATTGTGCAGTTCGCCGCCCAGGATCAGGTAGGGCGCACCGTCCACGATCAGTTGGACGGCCTCACCGTTACGCCGAAGGCTGGGCAGATCGCGCGCGACCACTGCTCCCTGTGCCAGCGCGAAGCCGACAATCCCAGCAATCCATCCCAATGCCTTCAACGGCCCTACCCCACCATGTTTCCAGGTGAAGTTTTGTATGAGTTATGGGGCAAAACTTCAAGAAGTTGTATACATAACGCCTGAGAAGCTTACTCCCAAGTCGGACAAAACCTACATAATTGCCGAATTTTCAAGATCATAGGATGCGCATGGCTGTATCCAAATCGTCCAGCTACGAAACGGCAGCCATGTCCGCGTAAGCGAGTTCGAGCAGGTTGCGCATCGCCTTTGCGGCGGCAGGACCGTCCCCGGCCTCGATCTGCGCGAAGACGGCTTCGTGATCGGGCACGGCATCGCGCGGAACGGGGTTCGCGCGCTGCTTGTAGTGGGTCGTCCAGCGCACGGCCGCGCCGACCGAACTCGACAACGAGGCAAGCGCGCGATTGCCCGCTGCGGCGAGCAAGGCGCGGTGGAACTGCTGGTCGGCCGCCTGGCCGGCTTCGGTGCGAAGAGTGTGCTTGCGCATGTCGGCAAGCGCCTCGCGCATCGTCTGGATTTGCTCGTCGTTGTGCCGGGCAGCCGCGAGTTCGGCAGCCGCCGGCTCCAGCAGGTTGCGCAGTTCGAACAGGTCCTGGACGAAACGATCATCCGGCTTGCTGGCGAACATCCAGGCCAGGACATCGGGGTCGAGCAGGTTCCAACGCTCGCGCGGGGTGACGTGCGTGCCCGCCTTGGGACGGCTCTCTAGCAAGCCCTTGGCGACGAGGATGCGGATGGCCTCGCGATAGGGGGTGCGGGACACGCCCATCGCCAGGGACTGCTCGATCTCTCCGCTCAGCGCATCGCCGGGCTGGTATTCCCCGCCGAGGATGGCCGTGCCCAGCTGCTGGGCAATCGCCTGGTGGATACGCAGGCTCCGCATCTCACCCTTTTGCGACTGCTCGGCCAACCGTAGCGCTCCTCAATCCTCGAACGGGTCAGTAGGACAGGATCGCCCGAGAAGGAAGGCGTCCGCCACCAATTGCAACGGCGCGACATCCACGTCGCTCCGTCCTGCGCGGACCAATTCGACGAAATGGCCGTACATCGTCGGATATTCAGCCTCGGCATCAAGCTTCTGAACTACCCCGTTCAGCGACAGCGTGTTGCCGCCATGGCCGAGACATAGAGTGTCGCCGTGCGATCGGATCACGATGTCCCAGGTCTGCGGCCCGGTTTGACGGAAATCGAATTCTGCGGCGATGGGTACACCCGCGACGCTCGCCATGTTAAGCCGCGCGGCGATCGGAGCCTGCCGGTTGCTCGGCGTTTCGAGTTCGGCGTCGATCACGCGCACGCGGTCTCCGATCACTTCCGTCAGGATCGACAATGCGTTGATGCCGGGATCGAACACGCCGAAGCCGCCGGCCTGCCAGATCCAGTCCTGCCCCGGATGCCAATGGCGGACATCCTCCTTCCAGGAAATCGCCACCTCGTCGATGATCCGTTCGGCGGCCCACGCCTTCGCCGCGGCGACGCCGGCCGCATAGCGCGAATGCCAGCTGGCAAAGAGCGTTACGCCCTGCCGGCGCGCCAGTTCTGCCAGGGCCTCGACTTCGGAGACCGTCGCGCCGGGCGGCTTTTCGAGGAACACGGGCTTGCCGGCGAGCAGCGCGGCTCGCGCCGCCTCGAAGCGGACCTGGGGCGGCTGGCACAGGACCACGGCATCAAGCTCGCCCTCGGCAGCCAGCATGGCGGCGAGATCGGGATAGTTGCGAAAGCCCTCGGCCACCGAACGGGGACTCGCAACTGCCGCCAGCTCCACGCCGTCGGTCCTGGCGATCGCTGGAAGGTGCTGGTCGCGGGCGATCTTGCCGAAACCGACGAGGCCGAGTTGCAAGGGCTTGGTCACAGGCTGCGCACCTCAACGATGTCGTTGGCCGTGGCGCAGGCCAGCGGATTGCGCACCAGAAGGACAAAGGCGTCGGCCTCTACCTCGAACACGTCGCCGGGCTCGGTGCGGATGCCGTCGCTGAAAGATAGCGTGGCGGTGCCGAAGAAATGGACGTGGACATCGCCGGCGCGACGGAACTGCGGGTACTTGAAGTGGTGATGCTCGAGATTGGCGATCGTGTGCGACATGTTCGCCTCGCCGGAAAGGAACGGCCTCTCCCACAGCACGGACCCGCCGCGCAGGATGCGGCTGGCGCCGGTGACGGCGGCAGGCAATTCGCCCAACAGCAGTTCCGGCCCGAGCGCCGCCTCGCGCAGCTTCGAATGGGCCAGCCACAGGTAGTTCTGGCGTTCGCAGACGTGATCGGAGAACTCGTTGCCCAGCACGAAGCCCAGACGCAACGGCACCCCATCATCGCCGATCAGGTAGACCCCGGCGATTTCCGGCTCCTCCCCGCCGTCCTCGGCAAAGCCGGGCATGGTCAGCGGCCGGCCCGGCGCGACCAGGATCGCGCCGTCGCCCTTGTAGAACCATTCAGGCTGGACGCCAGCCTGTCCGGCCGCCGGCTTGCCGCCCTCCATGCCCATCAGGAACATCCGCATGGAATCGGTGAGCGTCTCGCCTGAGGCGGCAGCCTTGTGCATCTTGTCGCGCCCCTCGGCCGAGCCGAGATGGGTGAGCCCCGTGCCGCTGACGAGCAGATGCGCGGGATCGGCGTGGTCGATCGGGCACAGCAAGGTCACGCCGGCCAGATCGACCGCCTCTCCGGCTCGCCGCGCCGCGAGCGCGGCCAGCGAAGCGCCTTCGGCCAGCGCCTGGCGGGCCAGATCGAGCGTCGAGGCCGCGCCGGTCAAGGCCCAAGCCCTGCCCGCGCCGTCCAGCGCCGCGACGCCGCGCGCGCCCGCTCGCTCGAACTGGATCAGCGAACGCATCGTCATGCCTCCCAGCGGCCGTCGACGCGGCGAGGCAGGTTCCAGGGGTTGGCGGCCTGCAAGGCCGGCGGCAGGAGTCCATCTGGAATGTCCTGGTAGGACACCGGCCGCAGGAAGCGCGTCAGGGCAAGCGTGCCGACCGATGTCGTCCGACCGTCCGAGGTCGCCGGAAACGGCCCGCCATGGACCATCGCATGCGTCACCTCGACGCCGGTCGGCCAGCCGTTGGCGAGGACGCGCCCGGCCTTGCCCGCCAGCAGGGGCAGGATACGGGCCGCCGCGACCTCGTCCTCCGCATCGAGTTGGATCGTTGCGGTAAGCTGACCTTCGAGGCTGGCGATGACATCGGCCATCGCAACGCTGTCGGCGCAACGCACGATGACTGCCGCGGCCCCGAACACTTCATGGCCCAGCGCCTTGTCGGCGATGAAGTCCGCAGCCGTCGTCTGGAACAGCGCGCCGCCGCATCGGTTCGGCAGGGACGCCGTCTGCCCGCTGGCGATCCGTTCGGCGCCCGGCAGGGCGTCCAGCGCGGCCACGCCGGCCTGATAGGCCTGGTGGATGCCCGGCGTGAGCATGACCGGCGGCTCCACCGCCGCCAGGGCCGTGGACGCCGCAGCGATGAAGCGGTCGAGGTCCGGCCCGTCGCTGGCGATGACCACGCCCGGATTGGTGCAGAACTGTCCCGCGCCCAGCGTCAGCGACCCGATGAAGGCCGCGCCCAGCGCCTCGGCGCGGTTGGCCAGGGCGGCGGGCATCAGCACAACCGGGTTGACGCTGCTCATCTCGGCATAGACCGGGATCGGCTCGGGACGCCGACGGGCGATGTCGACCAACACCAGCCCGCCGCTGCGCGAGCCGGTGAAGCCCACCGCCTTGATTCGCGGGTCGGCGACCAGCGCCGCCCCCAGCTCGTTCGAGCGTCCGGGGAGATAGGAGAACACGCCTTCGGGCAAGCCGCAGGACTGGACCGCCGAGCGGACCGCGCGGGCGACCAGCTCGCCGGTCGCGGGATGAGCCAGATGGCCCTTGACCACGACCGGACAGCCGGCGGCGAAAGCCGACGCGGTGTCGCCGCCCGCTACCGAGAACGCCAAGGGAAAGTTGGAAGCGCCGAACACCGCGACCGGACCCAGCGGCACGTTCATCAGCCGCAGATCGACGCGCGGCGGCATGCGGTCTGGAAGCGCGGGATCTATCGTCGCGCCGAGCCAGCGTCCGTCCCGCAGTTCGGCCGCAAACATGTGCAGTTGGTTGGCCGTGCGCATCCGCTCGCCCTCGAGGCGCACGCGCGGCAGGCCGCTTTCGGCCATGGCGGTTTCGACAAGCCTATCGCCGATCGCCAGGATCGCATCGGCAACGGCCTCGATAAACCGCGCGCGCCTTTCCGGCGCGAGCGTGCCGAACACCTCGGCTGCGTCGACCGCGAGCGCACAGGCTTCGGCAACATGCTCTTGGGTAGCCTCCCCGAACTGCTGCGGCAGCGCCTCGCCGGTAGCCGGGTCGGTCGCCTGGAACAGCCTGTCGCCGCGCAGGTCGCGCGAGCCGATGAGTATCGAACCGTCAATCGTCACGGCATTCATTCCTCAAACCAGCCGCACGATGGCGGAGGCACCTTGCAGGCCCGCGGCGCGGGCTTCGATCCGCACGGAGCCGCTCTTTCCTTGCGAACGCAGGATCGCCAGAGCGCGGCCATGGAAGCTTTCGGCTTCCCGCGCCTGGAACGATCCCGTGGCGAGCGGATTGGCGCTGCCGAAGCCGGCCAGATCGGCCGGGCCATCGACCGTCAGCGTGATCTTGCGGGCTTCGTCGGGGATGAGCCGGCCCTGGGCATCGAGCACCTCGATCCCGACGTAATGCAGCGCCTGCCGATCCCGCGCGCCGGTCGCCCGTTCCGCCGTCAGGCGGAGCCTGGCCGGAGCGCCGACGGTCTCCAGGCGCTTGCGGCCGATGACCGCGCCGCCACGATAGGCCACCGCCTCAAGCGTGCCCGGCGCATAGGCGACCTTGATCTCGGCGCGCATCTTGTCGGCCGCCGTCATGGCTTTCTCGCCGACCTTGACGCCGTTGAGCAGCAGCTCGACCCGGTCGCCCGGCGAATAGAGCCGCACCGCCAGTTGCTTGCCCTCGGAACCGGCCCAGTTCCAGCTCTGCAGCTCGTCCGACCAGCCCCACTTGGAGATGTATTCCGTCTTCCCCTCGGGGATCGGCCGCTGCACGGCCATTTCCAACCGGCTGAGGCCCCAGACGACATCGCGGTAGCGCGACGGCGCCTTCTGGTTGCCGATCAGGTCGATGTCGCCGCACCAGGCGTTCACCCACGGCCAGCCGGGCATGTAATAGGACACGCCGCCCGCCGAAATGGCGGAGGCCGCACCGATCCCTGCCTCGCCGAGATAGTCCATCGCGGTCCAGAGGAACTCGCCCAGGAAATTGGGCATGCGCTCGACCAGCCGGGCATAGTCGAAGGCATCCGGCGGGAAGGTCTCCGATGCGTAGATGATCCGCTCGGGATGTTCGGCGTGCTCGGCCTCGATATCCTCCAGCCGGTAGTTGTAGCCGGCGACGTCGAGGAAGATGCTCGACGCGTTGTCGCGCTTGCCGGCATGGCCCGCGCGCGCGGTGCCTTCCCCGGCGACCATCGGCGCGCCCAGCAGGCCGTTGAGCCCCGCCGTCACCGGCCGGGTCGGGTCGATGCGCTTGATCGCATTGGCCAGGACCCATGCCCACTTCACGCCTTCGTCCGTGGCGCGCTGGGGGATTTCGTTGCCGATGCTCCACATCACGACGCTGGGGCTGTTGCGCCCGGAGAGGACCATCGCCCGCACCACCGGCTCCCAGTGGTCGCGGAAATGGACCGAGAAGTCGTCCGGCTCCTTGGGCTGGTGCCAGGTGTCGAACGCCTCGTCGATCAGCAGCATGCCCAGCCGGTCGCAAGCCTCGCGCAGCGAGCGCGAGGCGATGTTGTGGGCGCTGCGGATCGCGTTGTAGCCGCGGGCCTTCATCAGGCGGATGCGGCGCTCGTCGGCGTCGCGATAGGCGCAGGCGCCGAGCAGGCCGTTGTCATGGTGCAGGCAGCCGCCATGCAGGATCGTGCGGGTTCCGTTGATCGCCATGCCGAGCTTCGGATCGAAGGTGACGATGCGGATGCCGAAGGGCTGGACCACGCGGTCGATCACCGTTTCGCCCCGGCGCAATTCGGTCTCCAGCGAATAGAGCGCGGGGCTGTCGGGCGACCACAGGCGCGGCGCGCGAACCGACAACGCTTGCTTCACCTCGCCGGCAGCGGGCGCGACTGCTTCCGCGACGACCTTGCCCGAGGCATCGCGCAGGCGCGTGACCAGGCCGAGGTCCGGCTGCGCCGCTTCGATCCGGGTCGCAACATCGATTTCGGCCCGTCCTGCGGCGATCCGCCGGGTCCAGGCCCCGACGCCCCAGCGGGCGACCCGCGCCCCGGCGGGAAGGACGTCGATCCGCACGTCGCGGTAGATGCCCGAACCGCCGTACCAACGGCTGTTGCGGCCGATGTTGCGCGCTCGGACCGCCAGCACGTTGTCGCCGCCGCGGACGAGATGCGGCGTCAGGTCGAAGGCGAAGGGGTTGTAGCCGTTGAGGTTGCGGCCGAGCTTCTGCCCGTTGAGCCAGACGTCGCTCTCAAGATGGACACCATCGAACAGGATCTCGACCCGCGCATCGGCCGGCAGGCCGTCGAGGCGGAAGTGCTTGCGATACCAGCCCTCGCCGCCTTCGGTGAAGCCAGTCGCGGTGGTGCCGGCCGAGGTCTTGGTGAACGGGCCGAGCTGGTCGGGCGCCTGCCCGCCCGGCACATCCTCGATGCTCCAGTCATGCGGCAGGTCGACGCGGCGCCAGGCGCTGTCGTCCAGCGCGCTTGCTTCCCGGCCCTCGCCCGCGCCGCGCAGAAAGCGCCAGTCGGCATTGAAGAGCTGGTCGCGCCCGACCTTGAGGCCAGCCTCGGCAATCGCCGCGGCGGCCAGGGCCTGCCCCTCGCCGACCATCGGCAGCAGCGCTGCTCCTGCCGCCATTGCCAGCGTTTCGCGGCGATCCACGGTGAACGACAGCCCGCTCATTTGACGTCTCCCAGCGCGAGCAGTTGCGCGTCGGCCCGGTCCAGTTCCTCGGGCTTGGCGAAGCCGAACTGGACCAGCGAGCGCAGCGAGAAGTTGCCGAGGTGCGGCTTGAGCATCTCGGCGCCGAGGCGCGGTTCGATGCCCGGCACTTCCTTGACGATGATCACCCAGGCCGCGGGAATCTTCATCAGGTCGGCGATCGGCGTGTTGCGCGTGCTGACCGGCGCCGCGACGCGGACCGGCTGTTCGAAGGTGCTAGCCGGGGGGTAAAGGGGGGCGTCCATCTCGGTTCCTATGTTTCTAGTGGTTGTCGCGCGGCAGGCCGCGGGTCTGGGCGATGCGCTGGAATTGCTCCGCGCCTTCAAGGATCGCGCCGCTTTCGAGCTGGCCGATGACCGAGCGCTGGATCGCCTGCCAGGGGGTCTGCGATGCGGGATATGCATAACCGCCGGCGGCGGCCAGCGCGGCCCGCCGGTCGGCCAGTTCGGCGTCGGGAAGCAGGACGTCGACCGTGCCGCGCTTGAGGTCGATCCGCACGCTATCGCCGGTCTCGAGCAGCGCGAGCCCACCTTCGGCGGCAGCCTCGGGCGAGGCATTGAGGATCGAGGGACTGCCCGACGTGCCGGACTGCCGCCCGTCACCGAGGCAGGGCAGGCCTGAGATGCCTTCGCGCAGCAGGTAGGCCGGCGCGCGCATGTTCACGACTTCCGCCGCGCCGGGATAGCCGATCGGGCCGGCCCCGCGCATCACGAGCAGGGTGCGGGCATCGATCTCAAGCGCCGGATCGTCGATCTGGGCATGATAGTCCTCCGGCCCATCGAACACGACGACCGGGCCTTCGAAGGCATCGGGATCGTCGGGATTGCTCAGATAGCGGGCGCGAAACTCTTCGGAGATCACGCTGGTCTTCATCACCGCGCTGTCGAACAGGTTGCCCGACAGCACGATGAAGCCCGCATCCTCCAGGATCGGCTTGGCGAAAGGCCGGATGACCCTCTCGTCCTCGATCTCGACGCCACGGCAATTGTCGCCGATGGTGCGGCCGTTCGCGGTCATCGCCGTTTCGCGGATCAGCCCCGCGCCGATCAGCTGGCCGACCACCGCCGGGACGCCGCCCGCATGGTAATAGTCCTCTCCGAGATACTCGCCCGCCGGCTGGAGATTGACCAGCAGCGGCACCTTATGGCCGTGCTCCTGCCAATCGCGGATGTCGAGGTCGACGCCCATGTGCCGGGCGATCGCCGCCAGATGGATCGGCGCATTGGTCGATCCGCCGATGGCCGAATTGACGACGATGGCGTTGAGGAACGCGTCGCGGGTCATCAGGTCGGAGGGCTTGAGGTCCTCCTTGACCATGTCGACGATCCGCAGCCCCGTGCGATAGGCATTCTCCTGCCGGTCGCGATAGGGCGCGGGGATCGCCGC
>CAZFPW010000002.1:3880-64204 GCA_964520765.1 uncultured Novosphingobium sp. | reverse complement strand
CCAATCGCCGCCAGGCCTTCGGCAAGCCCCTGATCGACCACGAGGGCGTCGGCTTCATGCTGGCCGAGAACATGATCGAGCTTCGCCAGGCCGAACTGATGATCGACTGGTGCGCCGGGGTGCTCGATACGGGCTCGCTCGGCACGGTGGAGAGCTCGATGGCCAAGGTCGCGGTGTCGGAAGCGCTGATGCGCATCGCGGACCGCTGCGTCCAGGTGATGGGCGGCACCGGCGTCACCGACAAGACCATCGTCGAGCAGGTGTTCCGCGAAATTCGCGCGTTCCGCATCTACGATGGGCCGACCGAGGTCCACAAATGGTCCCTCGCCAAGAAGATCAAGCGCGACTGGAAGGCGGCGCAGGCCGATCGTCCGCAATGAGCACGGCCATGGCCGGCCAAACGCCCGCGAGCGTTAGGCCGGCGCATATTCCCGAGCGAACGAGCGGGCCCTTTCGAGCAGGCCGGTCCGCTTCCACTGCAGGTCGAGCGCGCCCGGCGTGTAGGCCTGCGCGCCGCCGATCTGCGCGGCGATCGCCTGGAGGCGGGCGGATTCCTCGATCAGCAGGATGAGCTGGGCGGTCTCGACGATGCCCTTGCCCCAGAAGTTCGCGCCGCCGTTGCTTTCGAGCAGGCCCGGCGGCGGAGCGAGGTCGGGATAGGCGTCGAGCCTGGCGCGGATCGTGTCGAGCACGCTGGTACGCCGTTCCAGATGGTTCGGGATCTCCCGGGCAAGGAGGTGGCGCTGCGCCGCGACGTAGAGGATCGGGAACGGCTTGTGCGCCAGCGACCAGGCCGCGAGGTGCGGCGTGTGCGCGTGGATCAGCGTGTCCGCGGCAAGGCGTTCCTCGTTGAGGACCGATTCGGGGTGATCGGAGAAGCGCGAGGCGGCGATCCTGACGTCCTTGTCGCGCGACCAGGGCGAGGGGAAGCGCACCGAGAGCAGGATGTCCTGCCCCGGGATGCGGTGGGCGACATTGAAGATCAGGCTCGCGGTAAGCGTGCCGCTCTCCTTAAGGAAGGTGAAGGCGTGAATCGCGTCGCTCCTGGCTTGGGCGACGTAGTCGGCGAGCTCGATCTCGGTGAACTGCGTCATTTCTCGGCTCCCTTATTCGGCGGCGATCGCGGTTTGGGCCGCGACGAGCTGCTCGGCTTCCGCCAGCGGGCCGAGGTCGATCCACTCGGTCACGCGGAAGTCGCGGTCGAGGAAGCCCCAGGCGAGGAGAAAGTCCTTCTGGGCTTCGAGGCCTTCGACGTAGTCCGGCGTCAGCCTGGGGCGCAGGCTGGCGGCGTAGCGCGGGAAGGTCGCGGCGATGATCTCCGGGCTCGAGCGGCCGTCCTCGCGGGTGAGCGCGTCGAGCGCCCCGGCGGGGTCGCTCTCGGCCCAGTCGGCGGCGCGCAGGAGCGCGGCGAGGTAGCGCACGACCAGATCGCGATGCTGCTCGAGGAACTGGCGGTGGACCGTGACCGGCCGCGGCGTGCCGTTGTTGATCCGGCGCAGCGGATCGGCCTCGTCGGTAAGGCGGACGAGCTCGTGCAGGCGGTCGCCCTGGTCCCGGAATAGGCGCAGGCCCGAGGCCTGGCGCAGGAACACCGCCTCGACCCGACCGTCGAACAGCGCTTCGAGCTCGGCCGCGCCCGACGGCACATGCGCGCCGCGCGCGACCGGCACGTCGACGAAGGTCACGTCGTCGCGGCCGAGGCCGGCAATGCCGAGGCCGTTGGCAAAGCCGTGGAAGTTCGCGCCGCGCTGGAAGTCGATCGTCGCGCCGACATAGAGCGGCACGGCCAGGCGGCGGCCGCGCAGGTCGGCGAGGGACTGGATGTCGCTGTCGGCGCGGACGACGATCGATTGGAACTCGTCGACCCAACTGATCCCGACGACGACCGTGTCGGCCCCGCGCGCTCGCGCCCAGATCGGCGGGATGTTGCCGCCCTCCCGGAACATCGACTTGAGCGAATGGTCGTAGTGGCTCTCGCGCACGGCGGTCTCGCTGGAATCCCGCAGCGAGCGCAAGGCGACCTCGCCGGTGGCGAACTCGTCCGCGAGGAAGCCCTCCTGGATCGCGATCGTCGAGGCGGTCGCGCCGCCGCAGCGGGTATACCAGATTTCGGCCAAGGGTGGATTTTGCTGGGTCATCGAAGGTCTCCTGTGGGGGTCAGGCGGGGATGGGTTCGCGATCCGGCCAGAGGTGGCCGGCGGGAACGTGCTCGAGAGCATGGGCATGGTCGGCGGCGACGAACTCGGGCACGTCGAAGCCGTGGTCGAGATCGAGCAGTGGGAGCAGGATTTCCGCCGTGCGCTGGGCCTCGGAAATCAGTGGCCAGCCCGAGATGATGAAGGCCTCGGTCCCGTTCGCGTGGTATTCGCGGATGCGGTCGGCGACGTTCGCGGCGCTGCCGACGATCCAGGTCCCGGCCCAGGGGTGGATGATGTCGAAGCCGAACGGGCTCGGGCCGACCCAGACGTTGGGGTAGACCTCAAGGTCGCGCAGCTCGGGCAGGCGGCCCTGGCGCAGCGCGGCGATCCGCTTGTGGACCAGCGGATCGTCGCTCTCGATCTCGCCGTGGATGCCCTCCGGCCCAAGGTGGCGCCCGGCGAGGCGGATCGCCGTTTCCACGCTGGTCTGGTCGAGAATCCACTGCGCATGGTCCCAAGCCTCTTCCTCGGTTTCGCGGACGATGATCTGGAGGCGCGTGCCGAAGCGCAGCTTGCGGCCATGGCGCTCGGCCCGGGCGCCGACCTTGCGGAATTTCTCACCGAGCCTGGGCGGGGTGTCGGCGAAGCTCAGGTACCAGTTGAGGAGCTTGGCCGAGTGCTCGACCCCGGGGGGCGAGGTGCCCGCGCCCCATAGCGGGAATTCGGCGTGGAACGGCGGCACCGGGCCGCGGCCGGGCTGGGTGTGGCGCTTGGCGAGCTTGATGTACTTGCCGTCGTAGCCGTCGGTCGCGCCGGCGTAGACCTTGCGGAAGGCGTCCCAGTACTCGAAGCTGAATTCGTAGCGCTCGTCGTGGGCGAAATGCATGCCGAACCCGGCCAGCGCGGCGTCGTTGCCGTTGACCGCGTTGAACAGCAGCCGCCCGTTGGTGAACTTGTCGAGAGTGGTCGCCATCTGGGCGAGCTTGGTCGGCGAGATCAGGCCGGGGTGCAGCGCGGTCAGGAACTTCATCCGTTCGGTGATCGGCGCGAGCGTGGCGGTCAGGGTGATCGCCTCGTGCTGGTCGGTCGCGAGCAGGGCGCCGTAGTAGCCGAGATCGTCGATGTTGCGCGCCTGGGCCTTGAACTGGTCGTAGCTGTTGGTCCAGCTCCCGTGCGGCTCCCAGGGCACCGGACCGTCGGGCCCGCTGATGTACCAGAGTATCTTCACGCCCATTTGAATTCTTCCCCGTGACGGCGCCGGGCGCCTGACATGCCTGAAGGATCAGCAAGCTCCGTGCCAGATCGCGTGCGGCGGGATTGCGCCGGACCGGGGCGGCCGATGCCGGGAAATGATGCTGCGGATTGCACACCGGGGGCGCCGTCTGGTGATTTCTGGGCACGGCGAGCGGGCAGCCCCGGCCCGAATTCCGCGCCGTTGGCGCTGGCATCCTTCTTGCTTCGGCCTGGACAGCACGAACCTTGCAGCACGAACCTTGAGGAGTTTTCCCATGCCAGTCGAATTCGTCGGCGGTCTGTTTCCCCGCAACCAGCTCAACCCCTTCGGCGCCTATGGCCAGGCGCCCGACCTCAAGTACCTGCGCGATCTCGCCCGGGCGCACGAGCATTCGGATTTCGACCGCGTGCTGATCGCCAATGGCGGGGCCGATCCGATCTTCCTGGCCGCCTATGCCGCCTCGCAGACCGAGAAGCTCGGCTTCATGATCGCGCACCGACCCGGCCTGACCCCGCCCACGGTCGCGGCGCGCGCCTTCGCCACGCTCGACCATACGACGGACGGCCGCGTCCGGCTCCACGCCATCACCGGACACGCGCACGAGCCCGAGCACGGCGAGAACCTGGTGGACAAGACCGAGCGCTATGCTCGCGCCGGCGAATACCTCGAGATCGTTCGCCGCGTCTGGACGGAGGCCGCGCCGTTCGACTTCACCGGCAAGTATTACGACGTGAAGGGCGCCTTCTCCCCGGTGAAGCCGCTCAGCAAGCCGCACGTGCCGATCTCCGTCGGCGGCTCGTCCGACGCGGCCTATGAGATCGCGGTGCAGCATTCGGACCTCTACGCGCTCTGGGCCGAGCCGCTGGCCGACACCAAGGCGCGGATCGACAAGCTCCACGCCGTCGCGGCGAAGCACGGGGTGCCCGTGCCGCGCGTCAGCCTCTCGGTGCGGCTGATCATCGGCGAGACCGAGGACCAGGCCTGGGCCAAGGCGCGCCATATCGCCGAGCAGCTCAAGGCCGGCCAGCAGCAGCGCGCCGGCTTTCGGGGCGACCGTGGCCAGAGCGGCGGCGGCCAGCGCCAGCTCGCCCTGGCCGAGAGGGCCGAGGTCTTCGACCGCAACCTGTTCCTCGGCACCTCGACCGCGATCGGCGGCGGCACGGATTCGACCTCGCTGGTCGGCACGCCGGACTCGATCGTCGCGTCCCTGCTCGACTACTACGACATCGGCGTCACGACCTTCCTCAATCGTGGCTACGATCCCTATCACGACGCCGTGGACTACGGCCGCTACATCATTCCCGCCGTGCGCGAGGCCGTGCGCCAGCGCGAGGAGGCCGCAGCGCGGCTGCGCGCCTGATCCATGGCCAGGGGAGCCAGGATGAAGCCTGTATGGCTCGCCTTGGCGCTTCCCGTCTGCCCCTTGCCGCTGTTCCACCGCTACATCGCCGATGGCGGCGCGCCCGAGCGGTGGCGATGGTCGCCGGCAATCACAGCTACCAGAGCCCGGACCATCCCGGCCGGGACAAGCGCGCGCTCGACCTCGCCGCGCAACTGGCGGTGGACTTCGCGCTGACCCTGCTGGTGCCCACGGCGGACGGCCGCTGACCGGGCGGCTTCGGCCGGATCAGCTCTTCAGCCAGATCCGGTCGAACCGCCAGGTCGGGAAATGGGAGCGTTCGGGCTTCACCCCGCCGACCTTCGGAAGGACGCCGTCGAGGGTATTCTGGAAGCCCCAGATGATCAGGCCGCCGCGGTCGTGCTGGATGGCTTGCGCCTCGTGGATCAGCGGCTTGCGTTCCTCCAGGTCGGGCGTGGCCATCGCCTGGCGGATCAGCGTATCGAAGCGCGGGTCGTGGAAATTGGTGCGGTTGGTCTGCGAATAGGGGCCGTCGTTGCTCATTGCGGCGGCCAGGAACGGCTGGCCGAGGGTGCCGGCAGTGCTGAACGCGAAGTCGTTCTTCCTGGGGCCGGAGAAGGTCGGGGCATCGACCTGCTTGACGTCGATCCTGATGCCGAACTTGGCCGCCTGTTCGGCCAGGACCAGCGCCGAGCTCGTGCCGCCCTGATCCGCGATGAGTTCCACGCTCAGACCTTCCTTGCCCGCTTCGCGCAGCAGGCGGCGGGCCGCCTCGGGATCGTGGGGACGCTGGGGGATCGTGCGGTCGAAGGTCGGATCGTGCGGCGCGTAGAGGTCGTTGGCCACGCGGCCTTCGCCGTGAAGCACGCGTTTGACCAGGTCCTCGCGGTCGATCAGCAGGCGGAAGGCCTGGCGGACGCGCAGGTCGTCGAACGGCGATTTGGTCACATTCATGTTGAACCCGCGCCACCAGTTGGTTTGCGATCGCACCAGCCTTGCGCGCGGATCGCGCGCCAGCAGGGGACTTTGTTCCGGTGCCAGGCCGGGCGCGAGGTCGATCTGCCCGCTGAGCAGGGCCTCGAAGCGCGAGACCTGGTCCTTGAAGTCGAGGATCTCGAGCTCGTCCGGATAGGGGGTGCCTTCGCGGAAATAGTTCTCGAACCGGGTGAACAGCGAGCGCCGGCCCGGCTGGAAGTCCTTCAGGCGGTATGGGCCCGCGCCCACCGGGTTGGTGATCGGATCGTAGTCGGGGGGAACGATCCCGCCGAAGTTCACCCAGGTGTCGGGTAGCGGCAGGAAGCCGGCCCCCTGCTTGATCGGGATGAGGACCGTGCGTTCGTCGAGCTTCTTCAGTCCGTCGCGGTCGATCAGCGTGACCGAGGCGCCGTTCGGGGAGGCGAGCCGGGGATCGGTCAGCCGGCGGACCGAGAAGATCACGTCATCCGCGGTTATCGTCTTGCCGTTGTGGAACTCCAGGCCCTGGCGCAGGCGGATCGTCCAGGCTGAAGCATCGGCATTCGGTTCCGCCAATTCCGCGAGGGCGAGCTGGGGGAACATGTCGTCGCTCCATTCCCACAGCTTCGCATAGAGCGCGAAGCCGCGGATGGTGCTGGACGTGCCGGTCGGCTTGTGGGCGTCGAGGTTGCCGGTCCGCGCCGGCTCGATCACCCCCATGCGCAGCCGGCCGCCGCGCCGGGGCGGGCCGTCCGCGTCCGCTTCTTCGCTGCCGCCGCGCGCGCATCCGGCGAGACCGGGGAACAGGAGCCCGGTCCCGGCCGCGCCGGCCAGGCCGAGGAAGCCTCGCCGTGTTTCCCCGAACGGCCCCGATGCCGGCTGCGACATCAGAAGTTGTAGCCGATCTGCGCCGTGACCGACCGGCCGCGCATCGGCTGGAGGAAGGTGTTGGTCGAGGTGGCGAGGCCGCTGACGAAGTTGAGCTGGTCTGTCAGATTCTGGATCTGGATCACCGCGCTCCACCGCGGCTTGCGGTAGGACACCGCGAGGTCGAGGTTGTAGCTGGCCGGAATGCGCACGGTCTTGCTGAGGTTGAGATACCAGGCACTGGTCCACCAGCCCGACAGCTCGACCCCGAAGCCCGACGGATGGCGCCAGTCGATGTAGCCGGACAGGTTGTACTTGGGGATCTGCACCGCGTCGAACCGGCCTGAGGGCAAGGCGTTCAGCACGTTGTTGTCGCTGAACACCGTTCCGTCGTCGGGCACGAACCCGCGCGGGGCGAAGCCGACCTGGGTGGTGAACTCGTTGTAGGCCGACAGGTAGTTGAAGTTCACCCCGGTGCGCAGGCGCTCGCTCGGCTGATAGCGGAGCGTGGACTCCACGCCGGTGACCCGGAGGCGGGCGATGTTGTTGTTCTGGTCGGGCGCCTGGTCGCGCGCCTGCCTGAACCAAGCGAGGGTCGCGAACAGCTTGCCCGGAATCGGCTCGGCCTTGATGCCGGCTTCGTAGAGCTCGCTGAGACTGGTGAACTGCAGCGGGTTGAGCAGGTTCGCCGTCGCGCCCGCGCCCCAGCTCAGGGTGCTGGCGAAGCCGCCGGTGTTGACCGCGATCGACCGGTCGTAGGTGAAGTAGATCGTCGTATTGGCCGTCGGCTTCACATAGGGGCTGACCTGGACCGAATAGAGCTTGGAGATCTTGCTGTCGGCGCGGTCGCTGCCGCCGGGCAGGACGAAGGGATTGCGGATCGAGGCGTCGACCCAGGAATGGCTGGCGCCGACGTTCAGCCCGCCGACCTCGCCGACCTTCAGGTTGTGCTGGGTGAAGATCGTGGTGGTGCTCCAGGTCGCCTGCGAGGTGTAGGAAGCGACGGATTCGGCGTAGAGCCCGTTGCCCGCCGGATACATCGGCGGGAGGTTCAGATAGCCGAAGCTCGAGAGCTGCGGCACGCCCGCCGTTCCGATCCACGCCGCGTTGCCGCCCGCCGGATTAAGGTTGGTGATGCCCAGCAGCGTGCCTGGATTCTTGGTCGAGGGATCGAGCGTCAGGTCGTAGGCGTAGATGTTGAGGAAGCTGTTGTTCGCCGCGATGGAGAGGTTGCTTTCCCGGCGGTAGATCACGCCGGTGTTGCTCTCGTCGCTGATGCCCGTGCCGAACAGGTTCTCGAACTTGTGGCGCAGCTCCAGGCGGTTGTCGAAGATCGTGTCGTTCGACTGGACCTGGAACGATCCGGTTGCGTCGGTGGTGTCGTCGGAGCGTTGGTAGAAGGTGCTGTTGACGAGCTTGGTGTCGGGGCCGAACTCGTAAGACAGGCGAAGCTGCGCGGTGATGCGCCGCGAGGTGTTGCTGTCCTGCGCGCGCTGGGAGCGCTGCGGAGATAGCGAGACCAGCTCGTTCCCGGCCAGCGTCGGATCGTAGACCCAGCCGCGCAGCGCGCCGGGGCTTGCCAGGGTGTTGGGCGAATTGGCCTGAAGGGTGCCCGGCGCCACGACGTATTGCCCTTGCGCGTTGCGGACCCGCTGAACCCAGCCGGTAATCGCGGAGTCCGCCGCGCCCGAGGCGAAGACCGGCGAATAGTACAGCGCGCCGTTCTGGATGATCGGCGTCGCGCGGCCGGCGTAGTAGAGGCCGGAATCGACGAGCTCCTGCGTCGCCCGGTTCCAGCCGTGGGTGACGTTCCAGTCGTAGTAGTCGTCGTAGGCGAAGTTCAGGTCGGCGCTGAACTTGCTGTCGGGCTTCCACGCCAGCGCGGCGTAGATCGCGTTGAAGTTGTTCTCGACGTTGTCGTAGTAGTCGTTCTGGCGCTGGATCGTGCCGCTGATCCGGTAGGCCAGCGTATCGCTGATCGGGCCGGTGGTGTCCGCGGTGATCGTGAAGGCGCCCTTGGAATCGGCGCCGGGATACCAGGTGCCCAGCCGGGCGGTCAGGCTCGTGCGCTGGCGCTCGAAGTCCGGCTTCTTGGAGATGTAGTTGATGTAGCCGCCGCTGCCGGTGACCGAACCGAAGATCACCGAGGACGGGCCGGCGACGATGTCGGCGCTCTCGTAGGCGTTGAAGTTGGTCGGGTGGCGGACGGAGTAGCCGCGCTGGCCGTCTTGGAAGATCTCGGTGCCCTGGCCGCGCAACTGCGGCGCGATGCCGGCGTTCTGGCCGCCGCCGCGGGTGATGCCGGGGGTGTACTTGGCGAGGTCGTCCGAGCTGAGGATGATGTCCTTGGTCAGCTGTTCCGAGTTGATCTGCGTGACCGATCGCGGGGTGTCGAGGATGCTTTCCTCGGTGCCGTAGATCGAGGTCGGCTTGCGGACCGGGATGACCGAGCTTTCCTGCCTCTGGCGTTCGGCGGTGACGATGATCGTGTCGCTGCCGCCCGGCGCGGCGTCGGCGGCATCCGCGGCTTCCGCGCCTTCGCCGGCATCGGCAGCGGTCTCGGCCAAGGCCAGGGTAGGGACGGCAAGGGCCCAGGCGCTGATGCCCAGGAAGAGATATGCGGATTTCATTCGACGCTCCTGCTGCTGGCCAGAAGTGCCCCCGGCCGAGATTGCAGGAAGCCTTAAGCAAGCGCTGTGCCATGCGCTTATAATATTGATGTAAATCAATAAAAATGGGGGCTGTATCGCCCATGGTGCCCCGATTGCAGCACCGCCGTTGCAAATGCTGCAGTTGCGATGGCGCGACATGAAAAAGCGCCCGCGCAGTTCTGCGCGGGCGCCAGGTGCCCTCGCCGCAGCGAGGGGCCCAGGAAGGGATCAGAACTTGGCCAGCAGCGAGAAGCCGTAGGTGCGCGGCTCGCCGAGGTAGCGCTTGTAGCTGCCGTTGGAGGCCGGCAGCGTGTGGATCTTGTAGTCGACGGCGGCCACGTTGTTGATGAAGAACGTGCCGGTCAGCCTGCCCTGGAGCAGCTCGGCGCCGATCCGGACGTTACCGACCCAGTAGGGCTGGACGTCGAACTCGGGATTGTTCTGCGTCAGCGCGTTGAGGCGGAACAGCGAGTTGTAGCGCCAGTCGGTGCCGAACAGGAGCGCATGCTCGCCCAGCGGGATGCGGTACTCCGCCCCGAGATAGGCCGTCAGGTGCGGGGCGCGCGCGAACTCGTTGCCGGCGAGCTGCACGCCGTTGTTGAGAAGGTCGGTGTATTGCGTGTCGAGCAGGCCGACATTCGCCGAGAGCCGCAGGTTCTCGATCGGCGTCGCCACCAGCTCGAACTCGGCGCCCTTTACCCAGCCCTGCGCGTCGCGGACCTGGGAGATCGTGGAAGACGGCGGTCCCACCAGCAGCGTCGTGACCGTGGTCTGCACGTTCTTGTAGTCGTAGTAGAACGCCGTCGCGTTGAAGGTCAGCTTGCGGTCGATCAGCGTGGTCTTGAGGCCGAGTTCGTAGGAGTAGACCGTCTCCGGCTGGATCACGTTGGGCCGCGTGCTCGGCGGGGCGATGTTGCCCTGGAAGTTGCCCGAGCGGTAGCCGCGCGCGAAGCGGAACCAGGCGACGATGTTGTCGTTCAGCCGCAGCTCCGGCCGCACCTCGAAGCCCAGGCTCGACCACTTCCGGGTGTCGACCTGCGTCCGGTTCGTGCCGGCCTGGGGGAACACCACGGCCAGTGGGGACGAGACCGATCCCGGCAGATACCAGTTGGTGGTGTCGTTGAAGGTGACCGGGCCGGTCGCCTGGCGGGTGAGCAGGTCGATCGAGAGCGTATCCCAGGTGTAGCGCAGGCCGCCGTTGAGCGAGAAGTTGTCGCTGAAATGGTAGGTCGCGTTGGCGAACAGAGCGACGCTGGTCGTCTTCTGGGTGTACTCGGTATAGTAGTAGGCGGGATTGACGCCGGACGAGTTGGGCAGCGTCGCGGTCGCGCCGAACGAGTTCAGCTTGTCGTGGAAGTAGTAGGCGCCGACGATCCAGTCGATCTTGCCGTCGCCGTTCGAGGCGAGGCGCAGTTCCTGGCTGACCTGGTTGACGTCGGTCGCCGCATAGCCGCGCGAGATGTCGTTGGGCGTCTTGTCCCCGTCGGTGAATTCGGTGCGGTCCGCGCTTTCATAGGCCGTGATCGAGGTCAGCGTCGCGCCGCCCAGGTTCCAGTCGATCCGGGCAAGACCGCCTGCGCTCTCGACCTTGCCGACCTCGTCGATGTTGTAGCGCACGTGGCGGCGGTCGGTCGGGGTGGGATAGCCGAAATTATCGACGCCGCCGGCGGCGGTGCCGATCGTGTAGACCGCGTTGTTGCCGCCTTCGAAGTTCCGGTAGTGGCCGCTCAGCAGGATGCTGAGGTCGGCGCTGGGCTTGTACTGCAGCTGGACCCGCCCGGCGAAGTCGCGGACCTTGCCCACGCTGTTGCCGGTCACGTCGTTGATCGCGAAGCCGTTGCGGCGGTCGTAGACGAACGAGGCGCGGGCGTTGAGACCCTCGGTGATCGGGCCGCCGAAAGCGCCCTCGAACAGCCGGGCGCCGTAGTTGCCGACCGTGGCGCGGACATAGCCTTCGGCCGTGTCGGTCGGGCGGCGGGAGATGAACGAAAAGGCGCCGCCGGTGGTGTTCTTGCCCCACAGCGTGCCGCCGGGACCGCGCAGGACCTCGACGCGCTCGATGTCGAACAGCGGGAAGCCCTGAAGCGAGAAGTGGTTGAGGTAGACCTCGTCGTTGTAGACCGCGATCGGGGTGACGACGTTCGAGCTCACGTCGTTCGAACCGATCCCGCGAATGAACCAGCGCGGGCGTTGGCGGCTCTCGGTGCCCCAGGCGTTGGTGTTGGGCGCGATGCGCGCAGCCTCGATCGCGGTGCGGAGTTGCAGCTTGGCGAGCGTCTCGCCCTCCGCCGCGGTGATGGCGAGCGGGACTCGCTGGAGGCTTTCCTCGCGCCGCGTGGCGGTGACGATGATGTCGCCGGCGGCGTTCGCGCCGGCATCGGCGGCAGCGTCAGCGGCATCGGCAGCGTCGGCGGCAAGAGCGGGTGAAGCAAGCGCGATCGCGCTCAGCAAGAGGGATGCGCGAAACGAGCGCGCGGCGGCGGAAACGAAAACAGACATGGTGATAACCCCCACTTGGACGGCCCGTCGCGGCGATGGATTTCGCTGCTGTCCAGACTCCTGCAACGGCGTAAGCAGGGATCGTGCCATTCGATCATGGTTCTGTTATCGTTGGAGAAAGCCCTTGTGATGCCTTGTCTGGACAGGGTTGATCCGAAGCAGCGTTGTTGCAAATTGCTCACCAGGGAATTTGTGCCCGCAGATGAAAGAAAGTATCTAGATATATCTAAGAGTGATGTTAGCATGAGTTGCGAACAATGAGGCGGTCAGCCACCGTTTTCGCCTCAGGGACGATCCCGGCCGATGCGCGTCTACCGGCCCGTCCCGATTTCAGCTCATCGATAGGACACCAATCGTGGACCAAGCCATTCAAGACGTGCTCGACAGTTATCACGAACGAATCCGCGAGGAGCGCCTCGCCTGGACGGCCGGTCCGCCGGGCGCGGCGGACCTCGACAATCGCCTGCTCGCCGTGGGGCCCGAGACCGGGCGCCTGATCAATATCATCGCGCGCAGCTATGCGGCGCCCACGATCCTGGAGATCGGCACCTCCTTCGGCTACTCCGGCATCTGGCTTGCCGAGGCCGCTCGGGCGGCGGGCGGCCGGCTGATCACGCTCGAGCTCGCGCCGCACAAGTCCGCCTACGCCAAGGAGATGTCGACCAAGGCGGGCCTTGCCGATTTCGTCGACTTCCGCGTCGGCGACGCGGTCGAACTGATCGGTCAGCTCGACGGGGGCGTCGATTTCGTGCTGCTCGACCTCTGGAAGGATCTTTACGTCCCCTGCCTCGAGGCGGTCTACCCGCGGCTCAATCCCGGCGCGATCATCGTCGCCGACAACATCGTCCGCCCCGGCGGCGCGGACGTGACGCGCTATGTCGAGGCCGTGCGCGCCAAGCCCGGCATCTCCAGCGTGCTGCTGCCGGTCGGTTCGGGGCTCGAGCTCAGCCGGTTCGATCCGGTTTCCTGACCCGTGAGGTGCGCGGAATTGCGCACCTCGCGTCCTCCGCGGTGGTGAAAAGTCCAAGGCCGAGGCCAGTGGAACCCGCTTGCTGCCGCGATCGCCGCCGCTTTGCGCGGTTGGCACGTCTCTTGAATATCTTGCTCCAAGAGCCGCTCCTGCGGCGGTGAAGGGGACGTCGCGCATGCCGGTTGAATTCGTTGGAGCGCTGGTCGGGCACGACCAGTTCCGGGGGCCGCCGGGCCCCGGAATCGCACAGGACCCGGAGCTCGATTACCTGCGCGACCTTGCGGTCGCGCACGAGCACGCCGGCTTCGACCGCGTCCTGATGCTGGGCGGCGGCGAATCCGTCGTGGCGACCGGGTTCGCCGCTGCGCATACCGAGAAGCTCGGTTTCATGATCCCTTACCGCCCGGGGCTGACCACGCCCCAGCAGGGCGCCAAGCAGCTCGCCGCGCTCGATCATGTCACCAAGGGCCGCATCCGCGTCCATGCGATCACCGGCATCACCGCCGAGCCCGGCAACGGCGATTTCGTGACCGACAAGGACGAGCGCTACGCTCGAACGAGCGAATACCTCGACGTGCTGCGCCGGGCCTGGACTGCGGACGCGCCGTTCGATCACGAGGGCAGGTACTACCGGCTCAAGAACGTCTATACCCCGATCAAGCCGGTCCAGAAGCCGCATATCCCGGTGTCGTTCGGCGGGTCTTCGGACGCGGCCTATCACGTCGCGGCGCGGCACTGCGATCTCTACGCGCTGTGGGCCGAGCCGCTCGAGGACGTCGCCGAGCAGATCGGCAAGCTCCGCGCCGCGGCCGCGGCGATCGGCGTGCCCACGCCGCGGGTCAGCCTGTCGGCCCGGCTGATCATCGCGCCGACCGAGGAGCTGGCCTGGGAAAAGGCCCGCGCCATCGCGGAGAAGCTCGCCGCTAGCCGCCGCAACGCCAGCCCGAGCCCTTTGCGCCACAACGTCCAAGGCACGGGGACCAAGCGGCTCCTCGCCGCTGCCGAGCGCGGCGAGCGCCATGACCGCTGCCTCTGGATGGGCACGGCGACGGCGGTGGGCGCGACCCACGATGCGACCTCGCTCGTCGGCACGCCGGAGACGGTGATCCAGGCGCTGCTCGACTACTACGACCTTGGCGTCACGACCTTCCTGAATCGCGGTTACGAGCCGCTGTTCGATGCGGTCGACTATGGCCGCTACATCATCCCGATCGTCCGCGAAGAGGTCCGCAAGCGCGAGGAAGCCGCCGCGCAGCGCGACGCGAAGCTCGCCGACGGCGTGCTGCAGTCCGCTTGAGGAGCCGAGCGCATGACGATCCATTATCCCACGCCCCGGCGCCTCACGAGCGAAGCCGAAGCGATCGCCGCGGCGCACGACGCGGCGCGTGAGATCGCCGCGCTCGCTCGCGACGCCTCGCAGAACGACGCGATCCCCTTTCGTGCGGCTGAGATTCTCTCGGCCTCGGGCATCACGAGCATCTACGTGCCCAAGGAACTCGGCGGGCTGGGCGCCTCGATCGAGACGGTGGTCGAGACCGTGCGGATCATCTCCGCCGCGGACGGTGGGGTCGGGCAGATCCTGCAGATCCACAACGTGATGATCCGCGGCGTGTTCGGCCGGCCTGACGACGCGTTCCGCGCGCGGCTGGTCGCCGACATCCTGGCCGGCAAGCGTTTCGGCAATGCGCTTGCCGAAGGGCGCGGCAAGCTCAAGGGCGGGCTCACCAACCTGACCCGGGACGCCGATGGAACCTGGCGGCTCAACGGCCGCAAGACCTTCGCGACGGGCTGCTACCTTGCCGAATGGATCTCGATCTCGGCGGGCAGCGCGGACGGGCCGGTCAACGTCCTGCTCCACCGCGACGCGCCCGGCCTCACGCTGCATGACGATTGGGAAGCCTTCGGCCAGCAGCACTCGGTCAGCGGCAGCGTCAGCTTCGACGACGTGCCGGTCGACGCGCGCTTCGCGCCCAAGGCGGCGCAGGGCGGCCCCGGCGATTTCATGCCGCGCACCGGCCTGACCTGGCCGCAGATCCTCCATGCGGCGATCGACACCGGCATCGCCCGCGGCGCGCTGGAAGCGGCCAGCGCCTACATCCGCAACAACATGCGCCCTTGGGCCGAGGCCGGCGTGGAACGCGCCTCGGAGGAATACCACACGATCAAGCGGATCGGCGAATATGCCGTCGCGGTGCGCGCGGCGGAGTCGGCGTTGCGCCATGCGGCGCGGACCTTCGACGTGTTCAAGGCCGATCCTTCGAGCCGCGAGCTGGAGGACGAGCTGATCCTCGCCGTCGCCACGGCGCGCGCGCAGTCGGACGAGGCCTCGCTGTTCATCGGCAGCGACCTGTTCGCGCTGACCGGCGCCAACTCGACCCTCGATAAGTGGAATCTCGCCAGGTACTGGGCCGATGCCCGCGTCCATACCACGCACGATCCGATCCGCTGGCGGATCTACCACATCGGCAACTACTATCTGAACGGCGTTCCGCCCGACGAATACGGCCGCGCCGCGCGGCTGCGGCAGCAGGAGATCGCCCTCGCCACCAACAGCCAGGGCGCCGCAAGCGGCGGCGCAAAGGAGATCACGGCGTCATGAGCCTGGAGCAGGCCACCCTGGCCCCCCCCGCCGGAACCGCGGCGCTTTCAGACGACGCCTCGGCCATCGCTGCCGCCCATCAGGCCGCGGCCGCCATCGCCGCCCTGTCGGCCGACCCCGCCGGGCGCAAGCAGGTCCCCCACGAGCAGGCCGGAATCCTCGCCCGCTCGGGCATCACTGCGGTCGGCGTGCCGCGCGAGCTCGGCGGGATCGGCGCCTCGATCTCCACGATCGTCGAGATCGTGCGGATCATCTCGGCGGCGGACGGCGGCGTCGGCCAGCTCGTCCAGATCAACAACATGATGCTGCGCGGCCTGCTGCGCCGGCCCGCGGACGCCCTGCGCGAGCGGATCGTCCGCGACGTCCTCGCCGGCAAGCGGCTGGGCCACGCCGCGGCTGAGGTCGGCGGCAAGACCAAGTTCGACACCAGGACCGCCGCGACCCGCGACGCCGAAGGCCGCTGGGTGGTCAACGGCGCGAAGTTCTATGCAACGGGCTGCTACCTCGCGGACTGGATATTCTCTTCGGCGAAGAGCGACGAAGGTCCGTTGAGCTTCATCGTCCACCGCGACACCCCGGGCCTGTTCCTCGACGACGACTGGACCTCGTTCGGCCAGCGCCATTCGATGAGCGGCGGCGTGCGCTTCGAGAACCTGGTGTTGGGGCCGGACAACCTGCCGCCGCCGGGCGCCGCCCAGGGCGCGCCCGAGCGCACGTCGCTGACCTACGCCCAGATCATGCACGCCGCGATCGACGCCGGCATCGCCCGCGGCGCGCTCGATGCGGCGATCCACTACCTGCGGAACAACGCCAACGTGTGGATCGACGCAGAGGTCGAGAAGGCTGCCCTGGAGCCCATGATCATCCGGCGGATCGGCGACTACGGCGTTGCGGTCCGCGTCGCGGAATCGTTGCTGCGCGATGCCGCGACGCTCTATGACGAATACGTCGCGCAGAGCCAGCCCGCGGCGCTGGAGGACGAGCTGATCCTGAGCGTCGCCAGCGCGCGGGCCAGGACCGACCACGCCGCGATCTGGATCGGCAGCGACATGTTCTCGCTGCTCGGCGCGAGCTCGTCCTACAGCAAGTTCAACCTCGACCGGTTCTGGGCGAACGCGCGGGTCCACACTACCCACGATCCGATCCGCTGGCGGCTGCACCACATCGGCGACTACTACCTGAACGGGGTGAAGCCGAGCGAGTACAACGCCGTGTTCAACCGGGCCAAGGCCGGCTGACCGCACGGATGTCGATGATTCCCCGCGCGGCCAGGCCGTCTCCGCTTGCCCACTACCCGCTGCTGCGCAGCCTCAGCCTCTATCGCATGCTGCCGGGGCTGTTTTCGATCACCTTGTTGCTGTTCGTCGTGGTCCATCTCAGCCTGGCCTGGCAGCAGTGGCTGGTCGGACAGGCGCTCAACGCGGTAGGGAAAGGCACGGGCGCGCGGCTGCTGCCCGACGGCTCGATCGACGCGGGCGCCGCCTGGCACTGGGCGGCCCTGCTGGTCTCGGTCGCGGCGGTGCGCGGCGTGCTCCAGTACGTCTCCGGGATGTGCAGCATCCGGGCGAGCCAGGCGCTGCTCTCCAACCTGCGCGAGCGGATCCTGGTACAGGTGCAGTCGCTCCATCTCGGCTATCACGGCAGCCACGGGATCGGCGAGCTGGTGACCCGCACCACCCGCGACGCCGACAAGCTGCGCGACGCGCTCGTCGCGTTCTGGCGGCAGACGGTCGAGACCGTGCTGATCGTTTCGGCGGCGATGGGCCTGCTGTTCTGGTACGACTGGCGCCTTGGCGCGGTGCCGCTGGCGCTCACGGTGCTGGGTTGCGCGATCTTCCTGCGGCAGACCGACCGGCTCGTCGTGCTCGACCGCAATGTGAGCGACGCCTACGACAAGGTGAACCAGGATCTGTCCGAGGGCATCAACGGCGTCCGCGTGATCAAGTCTTTCCGGCTGGAGCAGGGCCGCATCGACAAGTTCCAGGACCACGTCGACTTCTTCCTGGCCCGGTCGCGCGAGGCGCTCGCCTGGTGCAGCGCGCGCATTCCGATTCCGCAGGCCGTGGTCGCGCTGGGCCACGTCTGGATCCTCGCCTGTGGCGCGCACCTCGTCGCGCGCGGCGAGATCGACGTCGGTGAGCTGGTTTCCTCGCTGCTGATCGCCACGACCCTGGTGTTCCGTATCGAGGCGGTCGGCCGGGTGATGCGCATCTTCGCCGACGCGCGCGCCTCCGCGGCGCGGATCTGGGACCTGCTCGACGCGCGGCCCGTCATCGAGAGCGGGGCGCTGGCGCTGCCCGAAGGCCCCATCGGGTTCCGCCTGAAGGACGTCGCGCTGCGCACTCCGAACGGCGTCACGCCGGTGCTCGAAGGCTGCGACCTGGCCGTTTCGCCCGGCGAGATCGTCGCGCTGATCGGCGCGACCGGCTCGGGCAAGAGCTCGCTGGCGGCGCTGTTGCCGCGGCTGGCCGATGTCGACGGAGGCGCGGTCCTGGTCGGTTCCGACGCGCTCGGCTGGCACGACGTGCGCGGCCTGGCGCTGGCCGATCTGCGCCGCCGGGTCCATGTCGTGCCGCAGGATATCTTCCTGTTCTCGGACACCCTGGCCGAGAACCTGCGCGCGGCCGCGCCGGAGGCGGACGACGCCGCGCTGGTGGAGGCACTGCGCCTGGCTGGCGCGGGCGAACTGCTCGACCTGCTGCCCGACGGCCTCGAAACCCGCATCGGCGACCGCGGCATCACCCTTTCGGGAGGCCAGCGCCAGCGCCTGTGCCTGGCCCGCGCCCTGCTCAGCGCGCCCGACATCCTCGTGCTCGACGACGCGACCAGCGCCCTCGATGCGCTGACCGAGCGCGAGGTCTTGCGCAATATCCGGGGCCTGCGGCGCCCGCACGGCGGAAAGGTGACGGTGCTCCTCACCACCAGCAAGCTGTCCTCGGTGCTTCAGGCCGACCGGGTCGCGGTCCTGGCCGGCGGGCGGATCGCCATGGAGGGCGGGCACGGCCGCCTGGTCGCCTGGCCGCTCTACCGCGATCTCCTGGGAATCGACGATGCCGCCTAGCCACAAGCAAGTCCTCAGCGACATCGAGATCGAGGAGCTCCTTGCCAAGCAGGCGCTCGACCGGAGCATGTTCCGCCGCCTCCTGCCGCTGCTCGCCCCGGTGCGCCGGCAGATCGCGGCCGTGCTGCTGCTCGAGGTCGTGCTGGCCGCGGCGGTGTTCCTGCGCCCCTGGTTCGTCGGCCAGTTGATCGACCATGGCCTGGTCCGCACCGACCACGGCTGGCGGCTGGACGAATACCTGCTGTTCTGGCTCTGCCTGGGCCTCGGGTTGACCTGGCTGGCGCGCTTCGGCCTGGCCGGGATATCGAGCTACCTGTCGGGCGCGGCGGCGATGCGGGTGCTGAACGACCTGCGGGTCCGGATCTTCACCCATATCCAGGCGCTGAGCGTCGGCTATTTCGACCGTACCAAGGCGGGCCGCATCCTCTCGCGCGCCGACCGCGACGTCGATGCGCTCGAGGCGATGCTGGTCCAGGGCCCGCCGGAGTTGCTGTCCGCGCTGTTGCGCTGCGGCGGGGCGGCGTTGATGCTGTGGCTGATCTCGCCGCCGCTCCTGCTCGCGCTCGCGGCGATCATTCCGCCGCTGGTCATCGGCATCTGGCTGTTCAAGCGTGTCTCGCAGCGAAGCTGGGCCGTGGTCGCGGAAAACCGCAGCCGGTTCACCTCGCATCTGGTGGAAACCGTTTCCGGCGTGCGGATGATCCAGCAGCTCGTGCGCGAGGAGCCGAACCGGGCGCGCTACCGCGAGCTGCTCAAGGCCTTCGACGGATCGCTGGTGAGGGGCAACATGCGCTCGGGTTGGTTCGCCCCCTTGAGCGGCCTGCTCAATGCGATCGGCCTGGCCCTGCTCCTGCTGGTCGGCAGCTACAGTCTGCTGCGCGGGCAGATGACCCTCGGCGAGCTCGCCCAGAGCCTGTTCTACGTCAACCAGTTCCTCGGGCCGATCCAGGACCTCAATGACCTGTTCGAACGCTATGCCGCCGGCAGCGCCTCGGCGCAGCGGATCTTCCTGCTGATGGACACCGCGCCCGAGATCGTCGATCCGCCGGTCCCCGCGGACGTGCCGAACCTGCGCGGCGAGGTCGAGTTCCGCGATGTCGGCTTCGCCTATGGCCCGCAGCTACCCCAGGTGCTCCACGACCTCTCGCTGCGCATCCCGGCGGGCGAGGTCGTCGCGGTGGTCGGCGCGACGGGCCACGGCAAGTCCACGCTGGTCCAGCTCCTGACCCGCTTCTACGAGGCGCGCAGCGGCCAAGTGCTGCTCGACGGGGTGGACGTGCGGGCGATGCGCCAGGCGGACCTGCGCCGGCATGTCGGTGTCGTGCTCCAGGACAACGTGCTGTTCAGCGGGACCGTGCTCGACAACCTGCGCCTCGCCAAGCCCGCTGCTAGCGACGATGAACTGATCGAAGCCGCCCGCGCGCTCGGCGCGCACGAGGTGTTGGAGCGGTTGCCCAGCGGCTATCACACCCCGGTCGGCCAGCTCGGCGCCGGGCTCAGCCATGGCCAGCGCCAGCTCGTCTGCCTGGTCCGCGCCTACCTGACCAACCCGGCCGTGCTGGTGCTCGACGAGGCGACCTCGGCGGTTGACGTCCACACCGAGCGGACGATCCAGAAGGCCCTGCGCCGGCTCTACGAGGGGCGCACCGCGATCGTCATCGCGCACCGCCTGGCAACGATCCGCGATGCCGATCGGATCGCGGTGATCCGCCGCGGGCAAGTGGTCGAGCTGGGCAATCATGCCGAGCTGGTGGCGATGAACGGGGCCTATGCGGCGCTCTATGAAGCCTATCGGCAGCAGAGCGGCGTGATCGACGATGAGCTGGCCGAGCTCGGCTCGGCCGCCTAGGTCCCGGCTCTAGCCGGCGAGCGGCACCGGCCGTTTGGCCTGCTGGCGCCGCGCCGCTTCCTCGCGGACCTGGGAGATGATCCAGCGGCCGTAGTCGACCGTGTCGTAATAGGGATCGTAGCCGCGGTTGAGGAAGGTCGTGACGCCGAGGTCGACATAGTCGAGCAGGGCTGCCGCCACGGTCTCGGGCGTGCCGACCAGGGCGGTGGTGTCGCCGTAAGCGCCGACCGCGGTCGCCGTCGGCATCCACAGCGCGCGGTCATGGCGATCGCCGCGCGCGGCGGCGGCGAGCAGGCGCTCGGAACCGACCGACTTGGGCCGCCCGGGGTTCGCTCCGCCGTTCTGGTAGAGCGGGTTTTGGTGGATCTGGGCAAGGATCCGATGAGCGCGCTTCCACGCGACCTCCTCGGTCGGGCCGAGGATCAGCCGGACCGAGAGGCTGACGCGCGGGCTCGGCACGCCGTTGCGCCGCGCGGCCTCGTGGATCTCCTCGATATGGGCCTTGGCGTCCTCCAGCGGCTCGCCCCAGATGCCGTAGAGGTCGGCATGGCGCACGCCGACGTCGTAGGCCGCGGGAGAGGCGCCGCCGAACGAGATCGGGATGTGCGGCTGCTGCACCGGCTTCACCGGCGAAAACGCGTCCTTGATCGTGTAATAGCGGCCCTCGAAGCTGAACGGCTCTTGCGCCGTCCAGGTCTGCTTGACGATCTGGAGATATTCGTCGGTCCGGGCATAGCGCTCGGCCTTTTCGGTCAGGCTGTCGCCTTCCTGCGGCTCGGCGGTGATCCCGGTGATCGCGTGGAGGCGGATGCGCCCGCCGCTGGTCTGGTCGAGCGTGGCGAAGGCGCGGGCCGCGGCCGTCGGCGACCAGATGCCGGGCCGGTGCGCGATCATGAAGCCCAGCTTGCGGGTATGCGCCGCGGCATAGGCGGCGAGCTGCAGGCTGTCGGCGCCGCCGGGACCGCTGGCGATCAGCACGCGGTCGAAGCCGGCGTGCTCGTGGGCGGTGAGGTGGCTGCGCAGGAACTCCAGGTCGAACTGGCCGCGGCGTGGTCCCTTGGTCTCGGACCATTCGCTGGGCCAGATCATCCCGACGAATTCGATGGTCATGGCTAAGTCTCCTGTTCGTTCGCGGCCAGCAGGCCGGCATTCTTGAGGTAGGTGCGGATCACGTTGCGGGTGACGCCGAGCGACTGGGCCGTGCGGACCTGGTTGCGGTTCGCAAGGGCGTAGGCCTCGTGCACCGCGACATCGATCAGCCGGTCGAGCAGGCGCGGCTCGTCCTGTTCGATGAGGCCGGCCACGATCGCCCGGATCGCGTCCAGGCCGCCGGCGCTGGTGGCGACCGGCGCCGGTTCGGCGGACAGGCCGAGGTAGGCGGGCTCGATCGTTCCGTCCGCGCAGATCAACACCGCGCGCTGGATGACGTTCTCGAGCTCGCGGATGTTGCCGGGCCAGGCGTGGTTGAACAGCGCCTCCTCCGCGGCGGGGCTCAGCGTCATCGTCGCCGCGCCGAGCTTGTGGAGGTGATCGTCGAGGAAATGCCGGGCGAGCGGCAGGATGTCCGCGCGCCGCTGGCGCAGCGGCAGCAGGGGCAGCGAGACGACGCCGAGGCGATAGTAGAGGTCCTCGCGGAACTTGCCTTCCCCCGCCGCGGCGCGCAGGTCCACGTTGGTCGCGGCGATCAGCCGGAAATCGAGGCTGACCGGACGCCGCGCGCCGATCCGCACCACCTCGCGTTCCTGGAGCACCCGCAGCAGCTTGACCTGGAGCGAGTAGGGCAGGTCGCCGACCTCGTCGAGGAACAGGGTGCCGCCGTTCGCTGCCTCGAACCAGCCCTCGCGGGCGTTATGCGCCCCGGTGAAGGCGCCGCGCTCGTGGCCGAACAGCTCGCTTTCGATGAGGGTCTCGGAAAAGGCCCCGCAGTTGACCGCGATGAAGGGCCGGTCGCCGCGTCCGCTCATCTGGTGGACGTAGCGCGCGACGAGCTCCTTGCCCGTCCCGGTCTCGCCGGTGATGAGGATCGAGGCGTTGCTCGGCGCGGTCCGTTCGATCAGCGGCAGCAGCGCCTTCGAGCGCGGATCGGAGAAGATGAAGGTGCGCGCCCGCACCGCGAGCTGGGACGAAATCTCGAACTTGAGGATCTTGTCGCGCATGGAAAAGGTCCGCGGCCCGGCGCGCCCGTAGGCCAGGCGATCGGGCGCGGCGGGGATCACGCCGCCTTGGCGCCCAGCCGCGGAGAATCCGCGACGAGCGAGCGGGTGTAGGCGTGGTCCGGGGCGTCGAGCACATGGCCGGCCGGCCCGTGCTCGACGATCTCCCCGTGCTGCAGCACCGCGACGTAATCGGCCACGACGCGTACGACGCCGAGGTCGTGGGTGACGAACAGCACGGTGAGCTGCTCTTCCTGCTGGAGGCCGCGCAGGAGGTCGAGGATCGCGGCCTGGACGGACACGTCCAGCGCCGAAGTGATCTCGTCGCAGATCAGGAGGTCGGGCCGGCAGATCAGGGCCCGGGCGATGGCGACGCGCTGGCGTTCGCCGCCCGACAGCTCGCGGGCGTAGCGGCTGGCGAGCTCGGGCGGCAGGGCGACCTTTTCCAGCACCGCGGCGACCTCGCGCGCGGCCTCGGCCCTGGACAGCGGGAAGAAGTGCCGCACCGCCGTGGTCAGGATCTCGCCGACCGTGTGGCGCGGATTGAGCGCGCGATAGGGATTCTGGAAGACGTACTGGATCTTGCGCCGCTGCTCCCGCGTGCGCCCGCCCGAGAGCACGATCGGCGTGCCGGCATAGTCGAAGCTGCCCACCGCGCCCTCGACCAGCCCGACCAGGGAGCGGGCGAGCGTGGTCTTGCCCGAGCCGCTTTCCCCGACCAGCGCGGTGCAGCGCCCTTCGGGCAGGTCGAGCGTGACGTCGAACAGGACCTGGTTCGCGCCGTAGCTGGCGCTGACCTCGGCGATGCGGGCCAGCACGGCCTCTCCGCTGCGGATCGCGGGACGGGGCGTCGGCGCTGCGGGCGCGGCGCTGTGCCGGAAGGGATGGTGGCAGGCCGTGAGCCGTTGCTCGCCGATGTCGAGCAGGGCCGGCCGCGTGCCGCAGCGCTCCGAGCGAAGGGCGCAGCGCGGTGCGAAGGCGCAGCCGGCGGGGCGCTCGTCGAGGGCGGGGGCATGGCCGGGGATAGGGCTGACCGCGGTCTTGCCGGCAATGTCGGGCACGGCGCCGAGCAGGCCCCGCGTATAGGGATGGACCGGCACGTCGAAGATCTGGTCCCGCGTCCCCTGCTCGACGACCCGGCCGGCGTAGAGCACGATCACCCGGTCGACCAGCTCGCCCACGACGGCCAGGTCGTGCGAGACGTAGACGGCCCCGATCCCGCGCGTGCGGCACAGCTTGCGCAGGGTCGCCAGGACGCGGGCCTGCGTGGAGACGTCGAGCGCGGTCGTCGGCTCGTCCAGCACGATCAGCTTGGGGCGCAGCAGGACCGCCAGCGCCAGCAGGACGCGCTGTTGCTGCCCGCCCGAGAGCTGATGTGGGAAGCGGCGGAGGAATTCCGTCTCGCTGGGCAAGCCGACATCCTCCGCCGCTTCGGTGATGCGGGCGCGGCGGGCCCTGGCGTCGAGCTCGGGGGCGTGGACCAGCAGCAGTTCGTCGAGCTGGGAGCCGATCCGCAGCATCGGATTGAGCGCCAGGGCGGGGTCCTGCGCGACGTGCGCGATCACGGACCCGCGGACCTGCTGCCGCTCGCGCTCGGACAGGAGCAGGATGTCGCGGCTGTCGACGAAGATCGCGCCGCTGGCGATGACCGCCCCGGCGCGCGCGTCGCCGAGCAGGGCGTTGGCGATGCTCGTCTTGCCGGAGCCGCTCTCGCCCACGATGCCCAGGATCTCGCCCGGCTGGACCGAGAAGGAGACCTTGCCGACGATCTCGGCCCCGTCTTCGCCGAGCGTGACTGACAGGTCGCGGACCTGGAGCAGGGCGTTGGAGATCGGGACGACGGTCATTGCCCCCGCCCCCGTCCCTGGCCCAGTTCCCGGCGTTTCCGCTTGATGCTCTTCATCAGCGCCCGCCCGCGCGAGCGCAGCTTGCGGCGCGCCGGGATGCGGGCGCCGGCGCGCGAGGCGCCCTCGGCGATCAGGTTGGTGCCCAGGGCGAAGAGGGCGATCGCGGCGATGGGCGCGAGGACCGACCAGGGCTGGATCATCAGGCCGGCGCGGTTCTCGTTGATCATCAGCCCCCAGTCGGCGATCGGCGGCGCGACGCCGTAGCCCAAGAAGCTCAGGCCCGAGAGCATGCCGATCGCCCAGGTCAGCATGATCCCGAGGTGGACCAGCAGCGGGGTGGCGATGTTGGGCAGGATCTCGCGCAGGACGATCCGCGACCGCGCATAGCCGAGCAGGCGCGCGGATTCGACATATTCCTGGGAGATGACGCCGAGCGTCACTCCGCGGGCGAGGCGGATCACCCCGGGCACGAAGGAGATCGCGACGGTCAGGACGATGAGCCAGGGCTCGCGACCGAGCATGGAGACGACGAGCAGCACGAGGATCAGGTCCGGGAAGGCGAGCAGGACGTCGGTGCCCCAGACCACGCTATGGTCGAACCAGCGGCGCGAGAGGCCGGCGGCGATGCCGACGATCGCGCCGACCGCAAGAGCGATCGCCGAGGCGGCGAAGCTCATCCACAGCACCGAAAGGCCGCCGCTGAGGAGCCGCGACCAGACGTCGCGGCCGAGGTAGTCGTAGCCGAGCGGCGCCCCCGCGGCGGGCAGGCCGTAGGTCGGGCCGACCAGGGCCTGCGGACCCTGCGGGGCGGCGAGCGGGCCGAGCAGGGCGAGGACGACGACGATTCCCGCCAGGACCAGGCCGAGGCGCGCCTGCGGATTGGCGCGGAGGGCGGAAAGCTTGCTCATACGCCGCCCGCCTTGAGCTTGAGCCTGGCGCGGGTGCCCGGATGGATCCGCGGCCGCGCGGAGGTGCGCAGCTTGGGCGTGGCGAGCACGGTCGCCACGTCGGCGAGGAGGTTCACGATCACGACCGCGACGGCCATCAGCAGGGTGATCGCCTGGATCACCGGCACGTCGCGCAGTTCGATCGCGCTGTTGAGCGCGTTGCCGATGCCGGGATAGCTGAACACCACCTCGATGATCACCGCGCCGCCCAGGAGCATCCGGCTGGTCAGCGCGATGCCCTGGATCGCGGGAACCAGGGCGTTGGGCACGGCATGGCGCCAGATGATGCGGCGTTCGGGAATGCCGCGGAGGCGTGCGGCGGTGACGTAGTCGGTCTCGAGCGTCTCGATCATCGCCGAGCGGACGAGGCGCAGGAGGAACGGGGTCACCGACAGCACCAGGGTCAGCACCGGCAGGGCGAGATAGAGCGGCTGGAGGAACGGCGAGCGGGCCGGGTCGAGCAGCGAGACCGCCGGCAGGAGCTGGAATACCGAGGTCGAGAGCAGCAGGATCAGGCCGATGCCGAGGACGAAGCCCGGCAGCGCCTTGAACGCGATGATCGCATTCATCGCCCAGCGGTCGAGTCGGCTGTCGCGCCGCACCGCGAGCGCGACACCGCCGAAGAAGGCGATCGGCACGGCGAGCAGGAGCACCAGGACCATCAGCGCTGCCGAATTGGCGAAGCGGTCTCCGACGATCCGTCCGGCGGGCTGGTTGGAATCGAGCGAGGCCCCGAAGTCCCCGCTCAGCGCCCGTCCGGCCCAGGTCGCGTATTGCTCGACAATCGGCTTGTCGAGGCCGAGCTGGCGCTGGAGCGTGGCGATGCTCGCTTCGGTCGCGTCGGGACCGAGGATCACGCGCGCCGGATCGGAGGGCAGGGCCTGGGTCGCGGCGAAGACCAGCACGCTGATCACGAAGGCGGTCGCGAGGCCGGAAAGCAGCCGCCCGCCGAGCCAGGGCAGCCAGGCCGGCCAGACAAGTCTCCGGCCGGCGGATGCGGGAACGGCGATCGCCGCATCCTCGGCCGCCGGCGCGGTGGATGGCAGCGGGGATGGAGGCGCGGGCTGCGCCGAGGAATAGACCGTCGCCATCAGATGTCCCGCCGCCAGAATTCGTCGAAGCGCCAGCCCGCGAACTGGGTCTTTTCCGCCAGCACGCCGCCGACCTTGTCGCTGGCCGCCGCGCGGACGTGGTTGAAGCCCCAGATCACCAGGCTGCCGCGTTCATGCTGGATCGCCTGGGCCGCGTGGACGAGCGGCGTGCGCTTGGCGAGGTCGGGCTGGCGCAATGCCGCGTTGATGAGCTCGCCGAAGCTCGGATCGTGGAAATTGGTGCGGTTGCTCGTGGCGGTCGGCGCGTCGTAGTGCAGCGCGCTGGGCAGGAAGCCGCGCGCGGGAATGCCGCCGGTGCTGATGCTCCGCTTGTTCTTCAGCGGACCGTTGAAGGCCGCCGTGTCGACCTGCTGGACCTTGAGTTCGACGCCGACCTGCTTGAGCTGCTCGGCGAACACGAGCGCCGCGCCGGCGCCGGCGGCCGGCGTCGTGATCGTCGTCTTGAGCCCTTCGGCGCCGGCCGCCCGGAGCAGGGCGCGGGCCTGCTCGGGATCATGGGGCCGCTGCGGGATCGAGCGGTCGTAGGTCGGATCGTCGGGCCCATAGAGGTCGTTGCCGGTTACCCCCTCGCCGTGGAGCGCCCGCCTGACCAGGTCTGCCCGGTCGGCGGCCAGGCGGAAGGCCTGCCGCACCCGGACGTCCTGGAACGCGGGATCGAGGACGTTCATGTCGAACGACTGGGTGTTGTTGGTCGGCGAAACGACCACCTGGACGCCCGGGCTGGCCCGCAGGAGACGCGATTGCTCTGCCGGCACGAGGTCCGCCAGGTCGATCTGGCCCGACTGCAGCGCGTAGGCGCGCGCCGTCTGGTCGCCGAATTCGACGATCTCGAGTTCGTCGAGATAGGGCTGGCCGGGCTTGTAGTAGTTTTCGAAGCGGGTGAACTGGGAACGCTGACCGGGGACGAACTTCTTGAGGCGGAAGGGGCCGGCGCCGACCGGATTGGTCACCGGGTGATAGTCCACGGGGACGATGCCGCCGAAGCTGATCCAGGTCTCGGGCAGGGCGACGAGGCCCTGACCGTCCTTGGCATGGATGCGGATCGTCAGGTCGTCGAGCTTGTCGATGCGGTTGCGGTCGACCGGCGAGATGAGCGCCGCATAGGGCGAGGCCAGCTCGGGATCGCTGAGCCGGCGGATCGAATGGATCACGTCGTCGGCGGTGATCGACTTGCCGTGATGGAATTCAAGGCCTTGCTTGAGCCGGACCGTGAGGCTCAGGCCGTCGGCGGCGATTTCGGAGAAATCGGCGAGGGCGAGGCGCGGGGCATTCTCGCGCGTCCATTCCCACAGCTTGGCATAGAGCGCCCAGCCCCGGATCGTCCCGCTGCCCACCGGCTTGTGGGCGTCGAGGTTGCCCGACTGGGTAGCCTCGATCGTGCCGACGCGCAGCAGGCCGCCGCGCCGGGGCTTGCCGCCGGCCGCATTCGCGCCCGGATCGCGACCGCAGCCGGCCAGGCCCGCCACCAGCAGGCCGCTGCCGCCGATCAGGAGGGAGCGCCGGTCCATCAGGCGACGAGCCTGGCCGGCGCGGTCGCGCGCGGCGCCGTGAGCGAGGGGATCTCGAAACCGTGATCGAGATCGAGCAGTGGGAAGAGCAGGTCCGCCACCCGGTGCGCCTCGGCGATCAGCGGAAAGCCCGAGAGGATGAAGGCGCCCACCCCCTGGTCCGCATATTCGCGCAAGCGCGCGGCGACGTTCTCGGCCGAGCCGACCAGGGTCGTCCCGGCGGCCGGTCCCATGATGTCGAAGCCGAACCAGGCCGGGCCGACCCAGACGTTGGGATAGACTTCCAGGTCGCGGGCGCTGGGCAGGCGGCCCGACTTCACGCTGTCGAGATTGCGCTGCACCTGCGGATTGGGATCGCGATAGGTGTCCAGCGTCTCGCCGGGCGGCAGCTTCATCCGGATCGTGCGCATCGCATGCTCGATGGAAGACTTGCCGAGCAGCCAATCGGCATATTCCCAGGCCTCTTCCTCGGTCTCGCGGACGATGACCTGGAGGCGGGTGCCGTATTCGAGCGTGCGGCCGAGCTTGGCCGCCTCGGCGCCGACGCGGCGGAACTTGTCGCCGAGCAGCGGCGGGGTGTTGGCGAAGCTGAGATAGACGTCGAGCAGCTTGACCGAATGGGCGACGCCCGGCCCGGACGTGCCTGCGCCCCACAGCGGGACGCCGCCGGGCTGGTAAGGTCCCGCCCAGACCGACATCGGCGGGCCGGCCTCGGCGCGCGGACCGAGCTTGACGTAGTCGCCGTCATAGCCGCTGCGGTCGCCCGCATAGACCTTGCGGAAGGCGTCCCAGTATTCGTAGCTGAAGTCGTAGCGCTCGTCGTGGCCGTAATGGATGCCCAGCGCGGCGAGGCCCGCGTCGTTGCCGTTGACCACGTTGAACAGCAGGCGGCCGTTCGAGAAATGGTCGAAGGTCTGCGCCCACTTGGCCAGCACCGCGGGCGAGATCTCGCCCGGATGCTGCGCGACGAGGAACTTCATCCGTTTCGTCGCCGAGATCATCGCCGGAGCGACGGCCAGGCTCTCGAAGGCGCTGGAGCCGAGCAGGGCGCCGTAGAAGCCCAGCCGGTCGATCGTCCGCGCCAGAGCCTCGAGATGGTCGAAGCCGGTCTGCCAGCGCCCTTCCTCGACCCAGGGATAGGGGCCGTCGGGCGCGGTCAGATACCACAGCAGCTTCACGGGTTTGCTCATGCCCCCAGCGCTCCGGTCGGTCAGTAGACGTCGGTGACGGGAAGCAGGCCGAGGCCGAGCGCCTCGTCGTAGCGCTTGCTCATCTTCCACTGCTGGCGCAGCACCCCGGGGCCATAGGGACGCGAGCCCCCCAGCGCCTGGGCGCGGATCTGGATGTCGGCGCCTTCCTCCAGCAGCAGGATGAACTCGGCCAGGTCGCGCAGGCCCTTCCAGCCCCAGACGGTCGCGCCGCCGTTGGCCTCGATGATCGCCGGGGTGAAGGGGTTCTCGGCCAGCTTGTCGAGGATGAAGTCCTGCTCGTCCTGGCGGCGGTCGATGTAGACCGGCAGCTCGCGGGCGAGATGGAAGCGCTGGACCGGCACGTAGCTGATCGGCAGCGAGCGGTGCGTCTGCGCCCAGGCGCCCAGGCTGGGGCTGTGGACGTGGCTCAGCGAGGTGATGTCGGGATGGGCGTTGAAAACCTTGAGGTAGCGCCCGTTGGCCCGGCCGCGGAAGGCGGTGCCGTCGAGCCCGGTCACCGAATAGTCGAGCGGCTTGTCCCGGTCGAAGGGGTGGGGAAGGTTGATCGAGATGATCTTGTCCTCACCGGGCACGCGCTCGATGAAGCCGACCGTGCCGTTGGCGGTGATGGTCCCGGTCTCGCGGTAGGCGCGAAAGATGTCGGCGGCGAGCGCCAGCGACGCATTGGCGAAGTCGGTGACGGCGGAATTCAGGTTGTCGTTGATCTGGGCGGCAGTGGCCATGGTACGGGTTCCTTGGATGGTTCAGGCGGCTTGTGCCCGGGCGCGGGTCAGGGCGGCTTCGATCGGACGGCTGTCGATCCACGAGTCGATGTCCACCGCATGTTCGAGGAAGCCATGGAGCCAGAGAAAGTTGGCCTGGCGCTTCAGCAGGTCGATGCGCTCCTCGGAGAGGCTCGGATGGAGCGCCCGGTGGAAATTGTTGCGGTAGGCCGTCTCGACCCCCACCGCGCCGGCATAGGTTTCGTCCTGGAGGATGGCCTGCAGGGCGGGGAGGTTGTCGGCAGCCCAGTCGGCGGCGCGCAGCGTCACCTCGAGGAAGCGGACGACCAGGTCGAAATGGTTGTCGAGCAGGTCCTGGTGCACGGTGATCGGCCGCGGGGTGCCGTTGTTCACGCGGGTGAGCCGGCTCGGATAGGCGTCGAGATCGATGCCCACGACCACGCCGGCCCGGGTGGCCGCGTCGACCGCCGAAGCGCCTTTGACATAGACCGCGTCGACTTCCCCCGCGGTCAGGGCGTCGATGCCCGACCACAACTGGGCGAGGTTGACCGCGGAATCGGCGCTGCGCGGATGCAGCGGAACGTCGACGAAGGTCACGTCGTCGAGGGTGAGCCCGGCGATGCCCAGCGCGCCCTTGATCCCCGCGAGCGACATGCCGCGGGCGATGCTGGCGCCACGCGTCTCGCCATAGGCGGGCAGGGCGATTTTCAGGTCCTTGAGTTGGGCGGGGTCGATCGGCCCGGTGTCCTCGCGCACCAGGATCGCCTGCCATTCCTCGATCCAGGTCAGCCCGATGAGGCGCGTCGGCGCGCCGTTGGCCCGGGCGGCGAGAGCGGGGATGTTGCCGCCCTCGCGGAAGAGCCCCGGCAGGCGGTGGTCGTCGCGCTGGCCGCGCAGTGCAAGAGGGACGTCCTGCAGGGCGTCGACCCTGATGCCGTCGCGCTCGAACTCCTCGCGCAGCCAGCCAAGCGCATGCGCGACGCCCGAGGCGGTGGGCACCGGACAGCGGGTGAACCACACCTGCTCCAGCTTGTCCGTTGCCTGGCCGATCGAAATTACCTGGTCGCTCATGGGGGCTCCGTTGATCTCGATCAATGCAAAGCAATGGGCGTGCCAATGGCGAAAACCGGGGATTCTGCCGGCAGCGGTCCTCTATGGCTGCTGCGAAATCACCACTCTGCCGGTGCCGTGCTGCGCGGTTCGGTTCAGACCCACAGTTCCTCGAAGCGCCAGGTCGGGAATTGGGTCTGCTCGGCGGAAATCCCACCGACGCGCGGGCCCACGCCGTCGAGGGAGTTGGTGAAGCCCCACAGCAGGATTCCGCCACGCTCGTGCTGGATCGCCTGCATCCGATGAACGAGCTCGGCTCGGCGCGTCACGTCGGACTCGGACAGGGCGCCGGCGAAGAGCTCGGAAAAGCGCGGATCGTTGAAGTTGGTCTTGTTGGCCACCGAGGTGGGCGCATCGGTGTGCAGGGCGGAGGCCAGCCAGGGGACGCCCAGCGTGCCGCCGGTGCTGATCGCCCAGGACCGCCGGGCCGGACCCAGGAAGGTGGCGTTGTCGACCTGCCGCAGCCTGATGGTGACGCCTGCGCGCTTGGCCTGCTCGGCGAACACCTGCGCGGCGGCGCCATGGAGCGGGCCGACGACGAGTTCGGTGGACAGGCCGTCATGGCCGGCCTGCCGCAGCAGGCTGCGGGCTTCGTCGAGGTTCTGCACGCGCTGGGCGATCGACCGGTCGAAGGTGGGGTCTTGCGGCGCGTAGAGATCGTTGCCGATGCGCCCCTCGCCCTGGAGGGCGCGGCGCACCAGCTCCTCGCGATCCGCGATGAGCCGGAAGGCGCGGCGCACGCGTTCGTCGGCCAAGGGGCCTTCTCGCGTGTTCATGTCGAACGACTGCCAGCCGTTGGTCTTCGAGGTGAGGATGCGTGCCCGGCTGTCCTGGCGGACCAGCGCCGCGTGCTCGGGGAGGATGGCATTGGCAAGGTCGATCTGGCCGGCGAGCAGGGCGGCGGCGCGCGCGGTCTGGTCCTTGAACTCGAGGATCTCGAGCTCGTCGACATAGGGCTTGCCGGGTTTGAAGTAGTTCGCGAACTTCGTGAACGTGGCGGTCCGGCCGGGCTGGAAATCCTTGATCCGATAGGGCCCTGCCCCCACCGGATTGGTCACCGGGTGATAGTCCGTCGGGACGATCGCGCCGAAGTTGGTCCAGGTCTCCGGAAGCGCGACGAACCCGCCCGAGCGGATCGGGATGCGCACGGTGCGTTCGTCCAGCTTCCTCACGTTGTCGCGGTCGACCGGCGAGATCAGCGCGCCATAGGATGACGCGAGCCCCGGATCGGTCAACCGGCGGATGGAGAAGATCACGTCGTCGGCGGCGATCGTCTTGCCGTGGTGGAACTCGAGACCGGGCTTCAGCCGGATGTCCCAAGCGCTGGCGTCGGCATTGGCCTCGGCGAACTCGGCGAGGGCGAGACGCGGCAGCATGTCCGGACCCCATTCCCACAGCTTGCTGTACATCGCGAAGCCACGGATCGTGCTGCCCAGGCCGAGCGGCTTGTGCGCGTCGAGGTTGCCCGACCGTTCGCCGTCGACGATGCCGAGGCGGAGCCGCCCGCCGGACCGGGGCTGGGCCGGCGCGCCGCTGCTTTCCTGGCCGCAGCCCGCGAGCAGCAGGCTGGCGCCGCCGCCGCCCAGGAGTCCGCGACGGGTGATCTTGCTCATCGTCTTGCCCCCGCTTTCGCGCCGCCTATTCGTTCCCGCGCGCGGCAAGGCCGCCGCCTGCCACGAGCGGCACCGCCTGATCCGTCACCGCGGCGAGCCGCGGCGCGCGGAATTGCGGGATCACGTGCTCGCCCAGCCGGTAGATCTCCTCGAGGTGGGGATAGCCGTTCAGGAAGAACCACGAGAGGCCGAGGTCCGCGAACTGGCGGATCTTGGCGGCGACGTTCTCGTAGGAGCCGACGAAGGCGAAGCCCGGCGGGATGCCGATGTAGCTGAATCCGCCCCACAGATGCGGCTCGACGAACAGATCGTCGAAGTCGTGCACCTCGCGGCCGTTGTAGCGTTCGTAGCGGGCGCGGTTGGTGTCGGACATCTGGCTGGAACGCTCGGCCGCGGCCTTGACCGTGCCCGCCTTCACACCCTCGTCGAAAAAGCGCTTGGCCTCCGCATAGGCCGCTTCGTCCGTTTCCCGGGCAATGGCGTCGACCGATACGCCGAACTTGATCTGGTCCTCGCGACCGTACTGCGCCGCGCGCTCCTTCACGTCGGCGATGTTGCGCGCGACATATTCGGGCGATTCCGCGAGGACGAGGTAGTAGTCGGCATGCTTCGCGGCGAGTTCCTTCGCGCCGTCCGACGCGCCTGCCGAGCAGATCACCGGGATCGGAGAGCGGGCAAGGGGACCGCGCAGCCCGCCGCCGTTGGCTTCGTAGAAGCGGCCCTTGTAGTGGAAGCTCTCGTTGTTCCAGAAGCCCTTCACGAGATCGAGGAACTCGATCGCGCGAAGGTAGCGCTCGTCATGCGGAACCTGCTCGCCGATCGTGCGGAGCAAGCCGTCCGATCCGCCCTGGATGATGTTCCAGACCAATCGCCCGCCGCTGAAGCGCTGGAAGGTCGCCGCCATCTGCGTCGCCTGCCAGGGACTGAAATGGCCGGGGTGGAAGGCGTCGACGAAGCGCAGCCGCTTGGTTTCCCGCGCGAGCGCGGCGGAGATCATCCACGGTTCTTCGCCGAAAGGCGCATTGACGAGCAGCGCCCCCGAAAAGCCGTTGATCTCGGCGGCCCGCGCGACCTGCGAGAGATAGTCGATGTAGGTGAAATCATCGTCGATCGAGAAGGACGAGACCGCGCCGGTGCTCGCGGCCGGCTGGCGGTTCCAGTCGCCGCGGTTGCGGTTGTCGCCGGGGATATACTGGGTTTCGCCGTGCAGCGGCAGGCGGGCGAAGAATTCGATCGACATAAGGCGGAACTCCCGTTGTCCCGCTTGAGAAGCACGAGCCGTGCCAGCCGCGGGAAACCGCGCCTGCACGCCTCCCATCGCCGTTATCTGGGTGATTCCGCGCAGTCGGGGCGCTTGCGGTTGCTGAAATTCCCGCACTCCGGACGCCGGGAGCAAGGCGGGAAAAGCGCGATCATTTGGCGGTGATCTGGTCGAAGATCGCGCCGTCGTCGAAGAAGGTCTTCTGCGCCGCCGTCCAGCCGCCGAAATCCTTGTCGATGGTGGCAAGGTCGATCGCCGGGAAGGCGTCGCCGAACTCCTCGGCGATCGTGGGATCGTGCGGGCGGTAGTGGTTCTGGGCGATCAGTCGCTGGGCTTCGGGCGTATAGAGGAACTCGAGATAGGCCTTGGCGACCTCGCTGGTGCCGTGCTTGCGCGCATTTTCGGTGATGACCGCCACTGCCGGCTCGGCGAGGATCGAGATCGACGGGATGACGATCTCGAAGCTGCCGGGAGCCGTCTTCTGCTGGGCGAGGAAGGCCTCGTTCTCCCAGGTCAGCAGCACGTCGCCGATGCCGCGTTCGGCGAAGGTCGTGGTCGATCCCCGCGCTCCGCTGTCCAGCACGGCGACCTGGGAGAAGAGCCTGGCGACGAAGTCGCGGGCGGCTGCCTCGCTGCCGCCGGCCTTGCGGCCATAGGCCCAGGCGGCGAGAAAGTTCCAGCGCGCGCCCCCGCCGGTCTTGGGGTTCGGCGTGACGATCCCCACGCCCGGCTTGACCAGGTCGCCCCAATCCCTGATCCCCTTGGGATTGCCCTTGCGGACCAGGAACACGATCGTCGAGACATAGGGCGACGAGTTGCCGGGCAGGGCTTGTTGCCAGTCGGCCGGCAGCAGGCGTCCCTTGGCGGCGATGGCGTCGATGTCCTGCGACAGCGCCAGCGTGACGACGTCGGCCTCCAGTCCGTCGATCACCGACCGCGCCTGCTTGCCGGATCCGCCATGCGACATCTGGAACGTCACCTCCTGGCCGGTCTTCGCCTTCCACTGCCTGGCGAAGGCGGGGTTGATCGCCTGGAAGAGCTCGCGGGTGGGATCGTAGGAGACGTTGAGCAGGGTGACCGACCGGCCGTCGCCCGAAGAGGAACCTCCCTGGGAGCACGCGGCCAGCGTGAGCGCGAATGCGCTTGCCGAGGTCAGGAAAAGGCGGCGTGAAGTCATTTCGTCTCCGGTTTGGCGTGGGAACGGCGGCTCGGTCCGGCGCATCTGAAACTCTAGTCGGTTATCGGCTATTGTCTACCAATTAGATTGAGTTACTATGGGGTGTCGGGACGTATTCCGAGTCGACCGGCCTTATCCCTCCTGGAGACGGCCATGGCGAACATTACCCGATTTTCCAACTGGCAGCGGCAGGAGCCGCTCGTGCTGCTCGTACCCGACAGCAACGATAGCGGTCCCGACCATTGGCAAACGCGGTGGGAGCGCGAGCGGGTCGATTGCCGGCGCGTGGACCTGGGGATGTGGGACAGCCCCCATCGCAATACCTGGGTGAACAAGCTCAATCTTGCGATCCGCCGCGCCGATCGCCCGGTGGTGCTGGTCGCCCATGGCCTGGGCTGCCTGGCCGTCGCGTGGTGGGCCGAATACGAGCGGCCGGCCTTCGGCACGCCGGTTGCGGGAGCGCTGCTGGTGGCGCCGCCCGATGTCGACCGGCCCGGGCTGGACCCCCGCCTGGCTCGCTTCGGATCGTGCCCGCGGCAGCCGCTGCCGTTCCCGAGCTTCCTCGTCGCCGGTCCTGACGATCCGCACCGCCAGGCCCGCACGGCCCGTGGCCTGTCGGAAGATTGGGGCTGCCGCTTCGTCGATGCCGACGCATCGAGGCATGTCGACGCCGAATCCGCTCTTGGCGATTGGCCGCTGGGCGAGCGGCTGCTCGGTCAGCTCCTGCACGACCACAAGCTGCTGGTCGAAGGAGCCGGCGCCGTGCCGGCGGCGGCAGGCCCCATCAGCCCGCCCGTGCCGCAGCCGGGCGCAGCGGCAGCCGGCGGAAGGTAGCGCGGTGGACCTGCACAACCCGCTTTCGCTCGCCGCGATCAAGGCGCCGATCAACTTTCTGAAGCCGGCCAAGGACCGGCCGGTGGCCTATCATTGTCCGCCGCCGCCCGGAGTTCCGGTTCGGACCGGCGACTATGTTCCGCGCCTGGTCTCGATCCGCAACGCCCGGCCGATCGCCGACAACCTTTCGCTCGATCACGAAGGGTTCGCCCTCGTCCAGGCAGCCGGCGCCTTCGCCGAATTCGATGACGACGAGGCCATCCGCCGATTCTACTATCCGGAAGTCGAGCGTATCCTCCAGGCTGCGACCGGGGCGGCGCGGGTCATCGCCTTCGACCACAACATCCGCAACGCGAGGCGGGCAACGGCGGGGGAAGCGCGTATCCGTGAGCCCGTCAGCCGGGCGCACAACGATTTCACCGAGCGCTCCGGACCCGACCGGGCGCGGCGCGAGCTGGAGGGGAGGGGGTTCGACGCCGGCTCCGTGCTGCGTGGCCGGTTCGCGATGATCAACCTGTGGCGGCCCACCGTCAGCGCGGTCGAGACCTGGCCGATCGCCCTGTGCGATGCATCCACGGTTGCCGCGGAGGACCTGATCGTCTCCGATCTGATCTATGCCGACCGTGTCGGGGAAATCTATTCGCTGGCCTATAGTCCGACGCAGCGCTGGTACTTCTTTCCGCGGCTGGCGCCGGTCGAAGCCATCCTGATCAAGGGGTACGACACGGCGGCTAGCGGGGCGGCCCGCTTCGCTCCGCATACGGCGTTCTACGATCCCAAGACCAGCGACGGCGCTCCCGAGCGGGAAAGCATCGAGGCGCGGGCCCTGGTCATCTACCCCGATTGAACGCCCGATTGAACGGGGGTGCGTCGCCGGCCTGGTGCAAACCCACCACGGCTTGGAATTCTGAACACCCGGCTGCCTCCCCAGGACCGGCCGGTCGGGTCGAAAAAAGGCGGAAATCTGCGAAATAGGCCGATTGGCACGGTTCTTGAGAAGGGATGGGCATTCCATTCCTTCGGGGGGCCTGATGAAGAAATTTCCCAATGCCGCGGCCACCGCGGCTCTAGCTGCATCCCTATTCGCCGGCTTCGCCACCGTCGCCCGCGCGGCGGACGGTGCGGCCGACGGCTCGGCCGCCGAGGACGGTGGCGCGGGCAGCGAAATCGTCGTGACCGCGCTCAAGCGCGAGACGCGGCTGCAGGACACGCCGGCCAGCATCACCTCCATTTCGAACGAAACTCTGCGTGCAGCCAATCTGGATTCGGCCAACGACCTCGTGCGGGCCGTGCCGAGCCTGACGATCACCGATCAGGGCCCGGGTCAGCGCCGCATCACGCTGCGCGGCATCCGCAGCGCGGGCGATGCCCAGGTCGGCGTCTATTACGACGAGACGCCCGTCGCGGGTCCGCCGGGCACGACGAGCGATCCTGGCGGCAGTCAGTCCGACTTCAAGCTGTTCGACCTCGAGCGCATCGAGGTGCTCCGCGGACCCCAGGGCACGCTCTACGGCGCGGGTTCGGTCGGCGGGACCATCCGCCTCGTCACCCGCAAGCCCGACTTCGAATTCGGGGGCCTCGTCGACCTGACGGGCACGGTGACCCAGACCGGCCGCCTCGGCTATCAACTCAACGCGGCGGTCAACCTGCCGCTGATCCAGGACGTGCTCGCGGTGCGCGCGGTCTATTTCCGCCGGCAGGACCAGGGTTGGGTCGACAATCCCGGCCTCGGCCTGAAGGGCATCAACGCCGAGCGCAGCGACGGCGGCCGCGTGCTGGTGCGCTTCATCCCCGCCCCGTGGCTGACCATCGACGCCTCGGCGCACTTCCTCTTCACGGAGGGCGGCGCCAGCACCTGGTCGCCGAGCGCGGGGCCGTACAATGCGGTCAACGCCAGCCAGGTGCCCTATACCGACAAGCAGCGGCTCTACAGCTTCTCGGCCAAGGCCGATCTCGGGTTCGCTGACCTCGTCGCGACGACGAGCTACCAGGATCGCGATACCCTGGTCACCCGCGATCCCACGCCGCTGTTCCGCAGCTTTAAGACCCAGGCGACCTGCGCGACCCACTTCACCACGGCGGTCTGCGCCACGCCGGAGGGCCTTGCCGACTACTTCGCCTATGTCGACGCCATGCTGCCGGTGATCTACTATCAGCCGCAGTCGGTGACCGACTGGTCGAGCGAGCTGCGCCTGCAGTCGCGCGGCGATTCATGGCTGCAGTGGACGATCGGCGGGTTCTACGAAGACCGCAAGGCGCGCGTCCTGTCCGAGGCGCGGCGGACCAACGTGGCGGACGGTTCGCAGATCGCCGGCGCGACGCCCCTGCTCCAGCGCCACGTGGTCGACTACCTCAAGCAGAAGGCGATCTTCGGCGAGCTGGCGATCACCCCGGTGCCGAGCCTGACGATCACCGGCGGGTTCCGCTATTACGATTACAACAAGGTCGTGGGTGGCGACACCACGATCGGCCTGGACATCCTGCGGACCGCCGTCACGCCGTTCACGCTGTACGAGACCAACAACAGCGGCTGGCTCTACAAGGCCAACGTCAGCTGGAAGGCGGCGTCCAACGTGCTGGTCTACGGCCAGGTCGCGACCGGCTATCGTCCGGGCGGGGTCAACCAGGTGCTCGGCCTGGCCCAGGCGCTGGCCTACAAGCCCGACAAGCTGACCACCTACGAAGCCGGCATCAAGACCTCGTTCGGCGGGGGCGCGCTGATCCTCAATCTCTCGGCCTACCTTACCGACTGGTCGGACATGCAGGTCAGCATCAACAGCGGCAGCTTCGTCTACCTCGGCAATGCCGGTGCGGCGCGGATCAAGGGGATCGAGGCGGAGGCTACGCTCAACCCCGCGCCGGGCCTCAGCTTCAACCTCAACGCCACCTTCACCAGCGCCAGGCTGACGGCGGACCAGGTCCCCGACAACGTCACCCCGACCGCGACCACCGCGCGCGCCGGGGACCGCATCCCCTTCATCGCGCCGGTCACGGTCAGCTTCGCCGGGCAGTACGACTGGGCGCTCGGGCAGTCCTCGGGCTGGCGCGGCCTGCTGCGCGGCGACGTCAGCTATGCCGGGCGGTCCTATGCCGACTTCCGGCCGAACGCGATCGGCTATCGCCAGGTCGGCGAATATGTCCTGGCGAACCTCCGGGTGGGGGCGAAGAACGAGCGCTACGGCGTCTATTTCTTCGTGAACAACCTGTTCGACACGATCGCCCGGGTCGCCGCCGGCAATACGCTCGGCGGCACGACCGAGACGGTCACGACCGTTCCCCCGCGCACGTTCGGCATCAATCTGACCGGTTCGTTCTGAGCCCTGACAGGAGCCCTATCCGATGAACGCAAGACACGCCTTCCTCCGCGCCGGTCTCGGTCTGCTCGCTCTCGCCGGCGCCCAGGCGGCGCGAGCCGAGCCCCTGGCCGACAAGGACGCCGCCGCGATCCTCGCCGGGATCGACGCGCGCAAGCCGCAGCTTGCCGACAACGCCCGGAAAATCTGGGAATGGGCCGAAGTCGGCTTCCATGAGGACAAGAGCGCGGCGCTGCTCCAGCAGCAGCTCCGCGCCGCCGGGTTCAAGGTCGATGTCGGGGTCGACGGCATCCCCACGGCCTTCATCGCGAGCTACGGCAGCGGGGGACCGGTGATCGCCCTCCTCGCCGAGTACGACGCCCTGCCCGGTCTTTCGCAGACGGACACGGCGATCCAGCAGTCGCGCGGCGGTATCGCCGGCCATGCCTGCGGGCACAACCTGCTCGGCACGGCCTCGGTCGAGGCGGCGATCGCGCTTGCCAGGTGGCTCAAGGCGAGCGGCACGCCGGGCACCGTCCGGCTCTATGGCAGCCCGGCCGAGGAGGGCGGCTTCGCCAAGGTCTATTTCGTCCGCGACGGGTTCTTCAAGGACGTCGACGCGGTGCTGAGCTGGCATCCCGGCGGGGCCAACGGCGCCTCGCAGGGCAGGCTATTGTCGATGATCACGGCCAAGTTCCGCTTCACCGGCACCGCCAGCCACGCCGCGGTCGCGCCCGAGCGGGGGCGCTCCGCGCTCGATGGCGTCGAGATCCAGAACGTCGCGGTGAACTACCTGCGCGAGCACGTGCCCTCCGAGGCGCGGATCCACTACACCATCACCGACGGCGGCGATCAGCCCAACATCGTGCCGGCCCATGCCGAGAGCTTCTACTACGTGCGCCATCACGACGCCGAAGTGGCCCGCGACATCTTCGAGCGGGTGCGCAAGGCCGGCGAGGGCGCGGCCCTGGCCACGGGCACCAAGCTGGAGGTCGAGATCATCGGCGGCAGCTTCGGCACCCTGCCGAACGACACGCTGGGCCGGGTGGTCGATGCCAGCCTGCGCCGGGTCGGCGGCTATGCCTACACGCCCGAGCAGGCCCGCTATGCCGAGGCGATCGCCAAGACCCTGCCGCCGGGCGAGCGCGCCGCGCCTTCGGCGATCGCGGCCTACGACTTCGGACGCAAGGGCTCGGCCTCGTCCGATGTCGGGGACATCAGCTGGGTCGTGCCGACCGCGAGCCTCGGCACCGCGACCTGGGTGCCGGGCACCGCGCCGCACTCGTGGCAGGCGGCGTCGGCGAGCGGCACCTCGATCGGTGTCGAAGGCGCGCTGGTCGCGGCCAAGACCCTGGCGATCTCGGGCGCGCAACTGTTCCTCGACCCGGCCAAGCTGCGCGACGCCAAGGCCGAGCTCGACCGCAGCCGGGGCGCGGACTTCAAGTACGTGCCCCTGCTCGGGGACCGCAAGCCGCCGCTCGACTATGCGCGCAGCGCGCTGCCGGAAGGCCGGAAATAGCAGGATGACGCACCAGATCAGCCGGCACCGGCACGAACCCAAGCGGCGCCTGGGCACGGTCAGGGACAAGACGTTCCTGACCCCGCGCATGCTCCGCATCGTATTCGAGGGCGAGGACTTCGCCGATTTCCCGAGCCTGGCCCCAGACGACCACGTGAAGCTGTTCCTGCCCGCCGGCGGCGACGAGCCCGAGCGGCGCGACTATACGCCGCGCCGTTTCGATCGGGCGGCGCGGACCCTGACGATCGACTTCGCCCTGCACGATGCCGGCGCGGCGACCGACTGGGCGCGCGGGGCGCAGCCCGGCGACACCGTGCATATCGGCGGCCCCCGCGGCTCGGCGGTGATCTCGCCGACCTTCGCCTGGTACTTGCTCGTCGGTGACGAGGCCGCGCTGCCGGCGATCGGGCGGCGGCTCGAGGAGTTGCCCGGAACGCGGGCGATCGCGGTGGCGGCGGTGACGGGCCCCGAGGAGGAGCAGGACCTGACCGCCGATCCCGCCCATCGGGTCGTCTGGGTGCACCGCCCGGAGGCGCGCGACGACGAGGCCGAGCCGCTGCTCGCGGCCCTGCGGTCGCTCGACCTGCCGGCGGGCGACGGCTTCGTCTGGATCGCCGCCGAGACGAAGGTCGCCCGCGCGGTTCGCGATCATGTCAGGCACGAGCTCCGGCACCCGCCCGAGTGGATCAAGGCCGCCGGCTACTGGCTCAAGGGGGTCGCCGATGCCCATGAAAAGATTCGCGACTAGACGGCAACCTTGCTGTAACATCCACGTTGGATGAGGCGCGCCTCTCTATTCCCCGAACAACGGTGACCCGAAACATGGACGATATCCGCGTAAAATTGATGGAAGCGATCGCGCGGAAGCGGACCGTGGCGGCGCGCTATAACGGCGAACGCCTGAAACTGGCGCCGCACCTCCTGTTCGAGCGGCACGGCGACCTGTTCATCGGCGCCTTGAACCTGAGCAAGAACTGGCGAGCGGACGACGAACGCCGGCTCGGACAGTTCAAGCTGGCCGGGCTCGCCTCGGCGGAATTGCTCGACGAGACGTTCGATCCGCTGCCTTCGTACCAGGCCGCGGCGCCGCGCGCCGACGATACCCTGGTCCTGGCCGTCTAGACCTTCGCCCGCTTTGGATTTGGGCTGACGCGAACACTCTCGAAAAGCCGCGCCGCTTCGCGCATGATGCGGTCATGATCCGCGAAATCCTCAAGATGGGCGAACCTCGCCTGCTGCGCGTCGCGAAGCCGGTCGAGGACATCGGCGATCCGGCGCTGCGGGGAATCGTCGCCGACATGTACGAGACGATGCACGCCGCCGACGGGGTCGGCCTGGCCGCGCCGCAGATCGGCATCGACCTGCGCCTGATGATCTTCGGCTTCGAGGCGAACCCCCGTTACCCGGACCATCCGCCGGTGCCGGTGACCACGCTGATCAATCCCTGGCTCGAAGTGCTGACCGACGAGACCGAGGAGGGCTGGGAGGGCTGCCTCTCGGTGCCCGGCATGCGCGGCCTGGTCCCGCGGGCGACGCGGATCCGGTACGGCGGCACGCGCGAGGACGGCAGCACGGTCGAGCGCGAGGCGCAAGGCTTCCACGCCCGCGTCTTCCAGCACGAGTACGACCACCTCGACGGCGTGCTCTATCCGCAGCGGATCAGCGACATGACCAAGTTCGGCTTCGTCGAGGCGCTGTTCCCGGACAGCGATCTGGCGGCCCTGGAGGCGGATTAGCCGCTCCGGCCCTGGTTGCCTGCCCCGCTCGTTCCGGCTGCGCTCGGCGGGAACGGAGAGCTGTCCGAAAGCCGCCCCAAAGCCCGCCAGGGTGGCCGGAATGACCAAGCCTGCCGTCGGTCTCTCAACTAAATACCTGAAATTACATAAAATTCCCCGCTGGGGCGAATTTTGAGGGGCCGATACAAAAACTTCATCCCGGTGAAAGAGCCCTTGCTCGACATACTCCACCAAATCCGTAGAGATGGCGATGCGCGGCGGCCTCATATCCGATCGCGCCGCGGCTTTTGATGGATGTCAGCTTGCTCCGCGACACCAACGGCTAAAGCGCACGAAGCGAGGGAAGGCTCGCGTCGTGTTCCGGAACGGAGAATGCGATGCGTCCTGACCTTGCCGCCGGGCCCGACCAACACGGTCCCAAGCCCTATCCCCACGTCCCGCACCCGTCGTGGGCGCCTGCCCGGAAACCAAGGCAGCAGGACGCTCTGACCGCCGCCGAATTCTGGGCGCGGCTGGGCCTATGAGTCTTCCCGAAGCTACCGGCGACGACCACGACGCCGAAGGCGACTTCTGGGACGTCGGCGGCATCGTCGACGAACTGGGCGGCATCCGGCGGGCCTGGCGGACGACCCATGCCCATCATGCCGAGCACGGCGTCGACGGCTTTCCTTCCCGGCTGCGGCTCGCCAAGGTCACGGAGGACCTGTGCGGGGTGCTCTATCCGCTGCGGCTGGGGCCGGACCACGTGCGTCTGCACAATGAGGACCTGTTCGTCACGCAGTCGCTCCAGATCGCGCTGTCGCGCCTGCAGGCCCAGGTTCGGCTGGAGCTGGCCTATGGCGATCCGCAGGCCCGGTCGGCGGACCTCGACCGCCGCTCCACCGGAATCGTCGTCCCGTTCATGCGCAAGCTGCCGCAGGTTCGCAGGGTACTCGATACCGATATCGAGGCCGCTTTCCGCGGAGACCCCTCGGCGCGCAGCCTCGATGAAGTGCTGATCTGCTTTCCGGGCCTGCTGGCGATCATCCATCATCGGCTGGCCCACGCGCTGCATGGGCTCGGCGCGCCGCTGGTCGCGCGGATCATCTCCGAGATCGCCCACGGCAAGACGGGCATCGACATCCATCCCGCCGCCCGCATCGGAGAGAGCTTCTTCATCGACCACGGCACCGGCGTGGTCGTCGGCGAAACCGCGATCATCGGCGACCGGGTGCGGCTCTACCAGGGCGTGACCCTGGGCGCGAAGAGCTTTCCCGCCGACGAGGACGGCGCGCTGGTCAAGGCGATTCCGCGCCATCCGGTGATCGAGGACGACGTCGTCATCTATGCCGGCGCGACGGTGCTCGGCCGGGTGACGGTCGGCGCGGGATCGGAGATCGGGGGCAACGTCTGGCTCACGCACGACGTGCCGCCGCGGAGCCGGGTCGTGCAGGCGCGCGAGCAGAACCTGGTCCTGCCGCAGGCCAGCGGAAACGATGCCTGAACGCGCGCGCCGCGAGCGGTGGGCAAGGGGGCTGCGCCGCCTGGGAGCGGGTCTCGCGACCGCCCTCACGCTGGGCCTCGCGCCGGCCCAGCTTCCCCCTGACGGAGCAGCTTCGGTAATCGCTCCGCGCGTGGCGGTCGATCAGATCGCCGCCCGCTCGCCCGATGGGCGGATGCTCGGAACGCTGGTTCTTCCGGCCTTCGTCGATCCGGGCAAGGCGCACGACGCAGGGCGGCCGCTGCTGATCGTCTTCAATGGCGGTCCGGGCGCCGCCACCGGCTGGTTGCAGCTTGGCCTGCTGGGCCCCTTGCGCGCCGCCGTGCCGGACGATCCGGCGGCCCCGATCGGCAGCCGCCTGACGCTCGAGCCCAACCGCGAGGGGCTGTGGGGCCGTGCCGACATGCTGTTCGTCGATCCGCTCGACACGGGCTTCAGCCGCTCGGCGCCCGGCGTGAGCAGGGCCGCGATCCGGGATTGGCGCGCCGACGGCGACTACATCGCCCGGGCGGTTCGGGAATGGATGGCGCGCCACGGCCGCAGCGGCGCTCCGCTCTATCTGCTGGGCGAAAGCTACGGCGCCGAGCGGGCCGTTGCGGTCGCCGATGCGCTCACCCGCGGCGGCGGTCCGGTCCGGATCGCGGGCCTGGCCCTGCTTTCCCAAACCATCACGACCGAGGCCAGCCTCAAGGGGGCCGATCCGGTCCTGGCCAGCGCGGTCGGCCTGCCGACGATGGCCGCTACGGCGTGCTACTTCGGCACGAGCTCGGCCGGACGAAGCGATCCGGCGCGCTGCGCCGCCCGCATGCAGGCATTCGCGATGGATGCCTATGTGCCGGAACTGCGCGCGGGAGAGGGCCTTTCCCGGCAGCGCCGCGAAGCCTTGCGCCAAGCTCTTGCCGGCCTGACCGGGCTCCCCGCAGCCGCGCTCCCGCAGGGCTCGCCCGCAATCGCGACCGCGGACTATCGCCGCCTGGCGTTCTCGCGCAACGCGATCGGGCTGGGTCAGTACGATAGCCGGTATGCCGCGCCGTTCGCGCCGGGCCGGCGATGGGAGGATCCTTCGCTCGACCCCTTGCTCGCGCCCATGCAGGACGCGGCGGAGCGCAATGCCCGTGCCATGTTCCGGCTGGATCGCTCACCGATCGACGGCAGTCCTTACGTCCTGTTCAATGCCGATGTCCACGCGACCTGGACCTACGGCGGGCGGCCGGACCCCTATGCCTCGATCGACATGGCGGATATCCTCGGCAAGGTGCTGGCGCGCAACGGGGCCAAGCTCCTCGTGGCCGGGGGCATGTTCGATTCGGTCGGTTCCTACGGCGGGGATCGCTACCTCGCATCGCAACTGGGGCGGCCGGAAGGCTCGGTCTGGGTAAGCAGCTATCCTGCCGGCCACATGTTCTATCTGGACGACGCCAGCCGCCGATCCTTCGTGGCGTTGCTCAAGCAATTCGTGGGGGTCTAGGGCGTAGATTCGGGCGTCAGGCGCTGCAGAGCCGGTCGGGGTTTTCGCTCAGCCCGCTGTCGAGCCGTGCTTCCGTCACCTGCTTCTGCAGCGCGATCGTCGCGGCCACGGCGCGGACCCGATCCTGGCGCGCTTCGCGCTTGTCGGCGGCCTTCGCCTCATGGGCCCAGGCCGTTGCCGCCGTCTCGGCGATCAAGCGGACATTGGCGAGAGTCGTCGTGTCGGCGCGATGCCGCTGAGCAGCTTCCTGCTCGCGGCACAAATTCGATGATGGGAGCATCTTTCAACCTTTCGGAGGCGGAGGGGAGGGCGTCATTTCGGGGGCGGCACGAGGCCGACCCCCTTGAGCGACGGGTTCGACGCGTTCGGCTTGGGGGGCGCCGGCTTCTTGGGCTTGCGAACTTCCTTGCTGCTGCGACGTTGGCTCTTGGCCATGGGGCTTCTCCGTGTTGTGATGCGATCCGGCGCCGACCGGACCTATGAAAGCGGGCGGCGGTTGCTGCCGCCTAGGCGGGGTTGGGCCTGGCATGGGCCGAACCCGCTCAAGGTCACGCCCCCGACCTGTCCCGCCGGGCCTGGGCCACGGCTTCGGCAAGGCTCGTGTACTTGTAGGGACCTACCGTGAAGACCTCGACGAGCGTCCGAACCACGCCTTGTGCGGGGTGCTCGGCGGAATCGGGCATGGCGCCGCTCGCGGGTTCGCCCGCAGGGGCTTCAGGGGTGAACCCCGAGGAGGTCGCAAGAGAATCGATCATGGCAAGCTCCGGCAGTAAGCGGGAGCGCGAGGTCTCTCAGCCGCTGACGCCTACGAATTCGAAAGCCAGCGATGCTCCCCATATGGGGTGTGACAGGCGCCGGAACAAGGCGGCGTCCAGGATCGGCCCCGCGACCGCATCCGTGGGCTGGCCGAAGCCGGCGCCTGTCCCATTTCCCGCACATTGTCGGCGCGCCCTTCTTATTCTCGCGCGAATGCCTATATGAGGTCATCGCGGATGATTTCCTGTAGGCACCCGCGGCAGAGAGACCAACGTGCTCCCGCTTACGCCGAGGAGCCGTTTCATGGATCTCAATCTTCTCTACTCGCGGCATCAGATCTCGCTCATTCGAGCGTCCAGTGCCGTGGATGCGCATGACAAGGCGTTCCACCGCACCTTGGCGGACGGCTTTGCCCGTCGCATCGCGGCGGCCCGAGATGAGATTCAGTCGCGGGACGCCGGCTTCAGCTGCGCCGGTGTCGGGCTATGAGCCGCGCCATCAACATCAGCCTTCCCGAAGCGCAGGTGAGCGCGCTCTGCACCAAGCTCGGCGTCAGCGTCAGCGACATCGAGACGCTGCCCGGCGGCGGGACGCATCTGGTCACCACCACCGGCGAGGGGGCGGAGGAAATGCGCCTCCAGCTCAAGCGCCACCTCATCCTCGGGAAGGTCAAGCGCTTCGCATTCTACGCCCTGCGCGCTTCTCAATGAACTGGAGCACGGCTTTCGGGAAGATCGGTCCGCGTCCTTCCGCGATTTGCGCCTTGGTGGCGCTGCACCTGGCGCTCGCCGGGTGCAGCCAGCCCGTCCCCTTGACGGCGGCGGAGAGCACGAAGGTCGACCGGGCGATGGTACGGGTGGAAGCCGAGCAGCAGAGGACCGATCAGGCGGAAATGCGCAAGCAGGCGGTCGTCGTCGAAGCCATGGCCCAGGCTCCCCGCACGCCCCTGCCGATCGCGCCCCTGCCGACGCGCGCGCGTCAGGCGGGCGAAGTGAACGAAACGCACCGCACGACGGTCGACTCCATCGATCCCGCGGCCGCGGCGATCGCCGGGCCCAAGGACAGCCTCAAGCGATAGCCGTCCGCTTCCGCAAGCCTTCCTAACCCAGCTTCCTGGCCTTTCTGGCCAGCTCCTCGGCTTCGGCCTCGTAATCGCTGGCGGCGGACAGAAGGGCGTGCTCGGTGCGCGGGTCCACTCCGCGGGCGAGGCGGCGACACCTTTCCACCTGTTTCCTGAAGTATTCTTCCGTGTCCATAAGCCCCTAGCGCGCGGATAGGGCGGTGGTTCCGGCGCGGGCGGATTAATATCCAGGAACCGCCCCCCGGCGAGCTGCCGAACGGGCTTGCGGCGAGCGGGCGGCGCATCCGTTGCTCGCAATCGCTTGCTTAAGAGCCGAAATGATCTACGCATCGCCGCCCCGGCCCCAGGCCCCATCCTCGCCCAGGTTTGCGAGTTCCTCGAATTGGATAACGACGCATGGGGCAATCTCCGACGGCCGCGCACGACCTCCGGATCGCCGATAAGCCTGCCGCATCTCCGACAGGCGCGTTCGACCCGATCCGCCTGATCGACACTGCGGTCCTGCCGGGAGGCGGAAAGCTGCTCCTCCTCAAATGCGGGGACGATTTCTCCATCCAGATGGGCGACGAGGAGCTCATGGGCAATTGCGACCACGTGTCGGAAGAAGCGCTGGCCACCCTGGTCGCGGATCGCCTGCCATGCCTGGAGGGCCGGGTGCTCATCGGCGGGCTCGGCATGGGCTTCACGCTTGGGGCCGCGCTCGAAGCCTGGGGGCCGGGGGCCACGGTCGACCTTGTCGAACTGCTGCCGGAAGTGATCGCCTGGGCCAATGGGCCGCTTGCCCATGTGTTCGGGGCGAACCTCGCCGATCCGCGGCTGACCGTGAGCCGGGCCGACGTCTACGACGTGATCGCCGATGCCCGCGAGGACTACGACGCCATCCTGCTCGACGTGGACAACGGCCCCGACGGCTTCGTCCAGGATGCCAACGATCGGCTCTATTGCCACGCGGGGCTGCGCTCGGCCCACGCGGCGCTTCGCCCCGGCGGAATGCTCGCGGTCTGGTCGGCCTATCGCGACGCGGATTTCGTGGAACGCTTGCGCCGTGCGCAATTCACGGTCGAGGAAATGATCGTTCCGGCATTCGTGGGCAGCGTGTCGGACAAGCACTGGATCTGGCTGGCCTCCAAGCTGCCGCTGCAATCCTAGAGCGGCCCCTCGATCCCGCCCTTCACGAAACGCGCGCTGCGGTGGAAAGCCTGGCGCGGATGGCGGCCGAGGCCTAAGGGGCTGTCCCGATGATGGAGACTGAGTTCGACGCGATCGTGCTCGGCGCCGGCGGGGCCGGGCTGATGTGCGCGGCGGTGGCGGGGCAGCGGGGCCGGCGGGTGCTGGTGCTCGACCACGCCGCTGAGCCGGGCCGGAAGATCCTCATCTCCGGCGGCGGGCGCTGCAACTTCACCAATCTCGGGACCGCGCCGGACCGCTATCTCTCGGCCAACCCGCATTTCGCCAAGTCGGCGCTCAGCCGCTACACGCCGCGCGATTTCCTCGACCTGGTGGAGCGGCACGGCATCGCCTGGCACGAGAAGACGCTGGGGCAGCTGTTCTGCGACGGCTCGGCCCGCCAGATCGTCGCCATGCTCCTGGCGGAATGCGAGCGGGGCGGGGTGGAGCTGGCGTGCGGCGCGCCGATCCGCGCGGTCGACCATGCCGACGGCCGGTTCCGGGTAGCGGCGGGGGAGCGCAGCGTCAGCGCGCCGGCGCTGGTCATCGCGACCGGCGGCCCCTCGATCCCCAAGCTCGGCGCGACCGGCTTCGCCTACGACCTGGCCCGGCAGTTCGGCCTGAAGGTGGTGCAGCCTCGGCCCGCGCTCGTGCCGCTGACCCTGGGCCAGGAAGACGCCCTGTTCGCCACCCTTTCCGGCGTGGCGGCGGAGGTCGTCGCCCGGGCCGGCCGCGCGGTCTTCCGGGAGGCCGCGCTGTTCACCCACCGCGGCCTGTCGGGCCCCGCGATCCTCCAGGTCTCGTCCTATTGGCGGCATGGCGAGCCGGTCGAGATCGACTTCCTGCCCGACCTGGCCGGGGATTGGCTGGTCGCGGCGAAGCGCGCCGGCCCCCGGTCGTCGTTCCGCGCCGCCCTGGCCCGCCTGCTGCCCGAACGGCTCGCCGCCGCGCTGGCCGATCGCCTCGAACTCTCCGGCGAGCTCGGCGGCCATGCCCTTAATGTCATCCGGCGTCGTTTCATGCGTGATCAGGATGCAGGGCTCTTTGCAATTAACTGCATCCTCCGACGAGAAGACAGGCTTGCCCGAGACGACTCCGGGGCAGGCGGGCAGTCCGACCAGATCGGGGGCCTTCTTGAAGCTGGGGTCGATCGACGGGCGGCGCACCACCTTGAACTGCTCGCGGGTCAGGCGGGACAGGGCGACTTCCTTCGTGATCATCTTCTCCGAGACGAGGTCGGTGGCGATCTTGAAGGCGGCGCGGGCACTGCGCTTGCCGGCGCGGCTCTGCAGGATGAACAGCTTGCCCTGCTGGACGGTGAACTCCACGTCGACCATGTCGCAGTACATCGTCTCCAGCTCGATGCAGAGGTGCTGGATTTGCGTGGCGATCCCGCCCCACATCGCGTCGATCTTGTCCATCTCTTCGAGAGGGCGGGGGGTCCTGATCCCGGCGACGACGTCCTCGCCCTGAGCGTTCTGGAGGAACTCGCCCATGATTTCATTCGACCCGGTCGAGGGGTTGCGGGTGAACAGCACGCCCGTCCCGCTGTCGTCGCCCATGTTCCCGAACACCATGGCCTGCACGTTGACGGCGGTGCCCATGGCCTCGTCGATCTTGTTCATCTTCCGGTATTCGATGGCCCGCTCATTCATCCAGCTCTCGAATACCGCCTTGATGGCGGCGCGCAGCTGGGCGTCGGGGTCGTCTATCGGGAACTCGAAGCCCTTGTTGGCAGCGAAGGCCGCCAGATAGTCGGCCACGACAACCTGCAGCTGCCCGGCGTCAAGGTCCGTATCGGCCTCCACGCCCGCCTTCTTCTTCATCTTGGCCAGCTGGAACTCGAAGACCTCCGAGGGGACGCCGTACGCCGTGGCACCGAGCATCTGGATCAGTCGGCGCTGGCTGTCGACCGCGGCGCGCATACCGAGGCGCTTCGCCCATTCTGCGAAGTTCGAGCTGGTCAGTCCGACGTTCAGGATCGTGTCCATCATCCCTGGCATGGAGACCGGGGCACCCGACCGAACCGATACCAGCGGCATGTAGCCGAACTGCTCTTCCAGCCACTTCATCTGCTGCTCGACATGTTCCATCAGGGCGTCGAGGTAGCCTGCAGCGCCGTCCTTGTCGGCGGCGGCGATCTTGGTCAGCTCGTTGCAGACCGTGGTGGGGATGGTGAAGCCCGGAGGGACTGGCATCCCGGCCTGGGCCATCAGAACGAGCGCGGCACCCTTGCCACCCAGCACGTTCTTGCTCTTCTTCTGGTCGGTCTCGGTCCAGTCACACTGCTCGCCAGAGAACCGAAAAATTTCAACTGCCACTCTATCCTCCTGATCCGGTGGGCACCCTTACTATCTAGCTGGATGCCTCACCGGAGCAAGGAGAAATTGCAATTAATTGCAGTTCCTCAGTGGGCGAAAAGGGGATGATCCTCGGGCAGGAATTGCCGCGAGGGCTGATGCCATTTTTTGATGGGCGACGAAGGCAGGATAGGCTGGGAGTCGAGATGCCAGACGGCGAGTTCCAAGGTGTCGAAGATAGCCGGGGGAGTGCCCTCCGAGGCGCTCATTTTTCCGGCGTAATAGGAGGGGTAGAACACGAGAGCCCATGCGCCCTCAGATTTGAAGAGGTCGAACCGAACCGCGTTTAGAGACCCCATGAAGAAGCGGAAGCCCGAACCCGAGGTAACGGCCGAGAACGAGAGGTGGGGGTGGGTAAAGGTGGGAAGGGTAGGGGTTTGGGCCATGTTTTCCTCCTGAATTATGGCCCGTCCACCCTACCCGGATTCTACCTTGATGCAATTAATTGCAGCCTGTCAGCCGCGCAGAGGCTGGCTGTAAAGGCCCAGGATCACTGCGCGCGAGAGGAGCTTTCCGGCCGCGTTCTGCCACCTGCGCTCTTCCAGCCGCCACACTGCCTCCTGACCCTGGACGTCGGGCTTGTCGTCCTTGATGTCGTCCATGAGGAGGATCGCCACCAGCACCGCCATGTTGGTCGGATCGTTCAGCCGGCCCTCGTCGACGAGCTTCAGGACGAACTGGGCGCAGCTGTAGAGGCCGTCACGCGGATCGTCGGGCGACAAGTCGTGGAGGAGGGACCGGGCGGTCTCATCGACCCGCTTCGCGATCCTTTGCACGCTGAACATATCGAGTTGCGATAGGGGTGCGATCGAGGCGTTGTTCAGCTTTGCCATGACGTCGGCGCGCAGTTCGAGATTTAGCACGGCCTGGCACTGCTCCATCATCAGGAACATCATGTGGGCGGGAAGCGCCAGCTCCAATATCGTCAAATCCTGAGCCGCGAAGTCCGCTTGTGCCTGTTCCAGCTTCATCTTTCATTCTCCTTCCGCCCCAGATGGGGGCAATCTCTTCAGCAAACGGGTGTTCTCGATCCATGATCACGTCGCGCCGGACGACGCGGAAGCGGACGCCCTCATCGCGCAGGGCTTCCTCGAACTCACGCTGGTTCGAGTAGCTGTCAAAGCGGTAGCTAGGCATCGACCACCTCCGGGGCGTAGCGGCTCTCGCGCAGGCGCTCCTTGTACGAGAGGCTGTTCTTGGTCTGAGGCTTGGCGGCCCCCTCGGGCTTGGCGTCGAAGAGCGACTTGGGGATGCGGTGCGTCGGGATGCCGTGGCTGACCCAGACCTCGCGCCGCATGGTCAGGCCGAACACCACGCCGGCCATGGCGTCCGAGACGTCCTTGGACCCGTTCGGCGGGTGGTCGATCTTGTTCTTCTTGGTGTCGATCTCCAGCGTGATCATCTCCTTCTGCGCCTTCGGGTGCGCCGGGGCTCGGATGCGATCGTCGGAGAATGCCTGCTTCGTGACGTCGTAGGCGTACGTGTCGATGTCCATCGACTGGTAGCCGGTCATGAAGCCCTGCTGGTACATGATCTGCATCGAGTCCTTCGACTGGAAGTTGTCGAAGGTCGACCTGGATGAACGAGGCGATGGATGAGGCGGGCTCGCCAGCCAGGAGTCGGCTGTCGATGTCGCCCATGACCTCCTCTCCGAGGCCCTTCAGGTTCTTGAAGGCCCGGCTGGCGATCTTCAGCTTCACAGAGCCTGGACCTTCTCGATGTTGTCCTTGGTCGGGGTGACGGCCAGGCCATCAGGGAGCTGCACCGCGGGGGCCTTCTTGATGATCTTGGCCACCTGGTCGGCGAGATCGCCCTTGGCAATTAATTGCACGATGCCGCCCACGACGTCGTCCATGGTCCGCTGGTTCTCGATGCACAGCTCGCCGATGACGTCGAGCGCCTTCATGGTCTTGCCTTCGATGCGGAGCCACATCGACCGCTGGCCGCCGTGATCGACGATCATGTACCCGTAGGGGAGCGTGTCCCCGTACTTCGTGAACATCTCGTTCAGGAGCTTCGACAGGCCGTCGATCGTCTTGATCTCGGCAGCCGCCTCCTTGAACTTCTTCTGGAGCTTGGGGTCGGGCAGCGACTTGGCCGTCTGCTCTATCATCTTCTTGAACTCGGCTTCTTCGGCAAAACCGAAGGCGTCCTGCAGAATCTCGTCCGAGTAGGCTTCGGCCAGCGAGTTGTAGAGGTCGAAGAACGCCTGGGGGTCCATCTTACCCCGGATCATGTTCATCCTGACGAGCTGGAACTTCTCCTGCTCCTCGTCGAACTCGGGGTCCATGATGATCGTGCAGGGCACCTTCTCGAAGCCCAGGTAGCTGGCAGCGTCGAAGCGGTGGTGGCCGCCGACGATCCTGAACTCGCAGTCGGACGCGACCAGATGTTCGATCAGCTCTTCACCCTTGGCGTTCTCGGTGAGGTCCGTGACCAGCGCGAGGTCGATCGGGCGGCACAGGACGGGGTCGGTGAAGCCGGTCTTCTCGAAGTTGTCGACGAGGAGATCGAACTCCCGCGCAGACATCTTGTTCGGGTTGGCATCGTTCTTCTGCAGGAGCTGCACGGGCAGGTCCAAACGCAGCAAATTCTTGGTTTTATCAAGGGCCGCCACATACACCTCCATGTTCGGGGACAGCGATAGAGACAAAACCCTGCCACGATCGCCGCCCCCTGGGCAGGTGCAATTAATTGCGCGGACTAAGTCTTGGTCCGCACCGCCTCCAGCCGCGCAGGCTGTGGTCCTCTGGCCTGGTTCTGGTACTTGCCGGCGTACGGCTCCATGACGGGGTGGTCGGTCATGTGAAACAGGACCTGAGCGATGGGCATCCCCTTGCGCAGGATCAGCTTGCCTTCCTCCTCGCAGCGCCAGAACTGCCACCAGCGCCGCTCCGGGTTCTGGTTGGCCAGCTCCAGCGTCAGGAAGCCGCTCCAGCCGGGCTCGATGACCGTGTTGAACACCGACAGCCCCATGCGCGCCCAGGTCGACTTGTCATGGACGATCCCGACCATGTTCCGCGGCATCACGAAGTGCTCGATGGTCGAGGCCAGCCTGAACTCGCCGGGGCGCAACACGAGGTCCTGGTCGAGCCTTACGTCGTACCCGGCCGGGCCGAGGCCGTAGGTCATCCCGAAGGCGTGCTTGCGCTCCTCGAACGGGTAGACGGGCTTGACCCGGCGCAGGGTCTGACCGGAGGCGATCATGCGACCATGTCCTCGATCTCGCCTACGAGGCCGGATGCGAACTTCGGCAGCGAGTACGTCTCGCGCAGCTGCGGGATGATCGTCTCGACCTGCTCCTTGCGGACGGCGTCGTACCGCTCGCGCACCCAGCTCATCATGCTGACGAGCCCGCCCTTGTGCGTGACGTGCGGGTAATCTGGCAGGAGCCGGCGCACCCACGGCCGGTCGAGGAACACGCCGACCGCGCCCGCCATCAGCAGCTCCAGGTAGTAGATGCCGAAGCTCTCGAAGTTCGAGACGCACAGGAACATGCCGGTCTTGCGGGCATTCGCGACATAGTCGGCGAAGTCCTCGGGCTGCTCCTCGATCTGGTAGGCCGACAGGTCCGCGCGCTTGGCGAAATCGGCGGGGCCGAAGCCTGGGGCGTGGTAGAAATGGGTGACGGGCGACAGGCCCTTCAGGGCTGCCCATGCCTGGTACTTGCCGGTCAGCTCGGCGTGCAGGGTCACGTTCTTCGACGAGTTCACGAAGCGGTTCATCGGGGCGACGAGCCGGTCAGGGTCGTTGTCGCCGGGCTGGAACACGTCGCTGATACCGTACAGGTGCGTGCGGCAGTTCCTGCCGATCTCGTCGGTCTTGGAGCTGCGCAGCCAGGCCGACAGCCGCTCGCGGAGCTGGAACTCGGTGTGCCGGCTATGGCTGATGTGGCGGACGGGGACGCCGCTGAACTTGGCCTTCTCGAAGAGCGTGCCGTACTGCAGCAGGAACCCGTCGCCGTATCCCTCCACGTTTCCGGTCCAGACGCTCAGGACGCACAGGGGCTTGGAGTAGCGGACCTGGTCGAGGATCGCCGCCGTCTTGTGCTCCAGCAGGCAGATGACGGGCAGGCCCTTCAGCGCCTTGACCGCGACCGGCGTGCCCTCCCGCCCGTCCGTGTACACGATCTCGATCTCATGTCCGAGGTCTTCGAGCGCCTTGATGACCTGACGGCCGACGAGGGTCGTGCTGATCCCCGCCTTGTCGGTCGTGACGACTGCTATCTTCATGCCTTCCTCCTGCGCATGTGGCCAATTTCAGTGCTCGCGTCCTCGAAGCCGAAGAAGGCGCGCATGATCACGACCAGCTCGTGCCAGGGGGTCATGAAGGTAAGATTCCGCTTGCCGTCCTCCTCGTCGAGCTTGTCGTCGAGATTGCGGAGCGCGCCGTCGTCGGCCAGCTCCTTGAGGACGTCGAACAGCTTGAACTCGTCGCGATCCTTGACCTTCTCGACGATCAGGTTGGCGATGTTGTTGTTCGCCTTGTTCGGGTGGTCCTCTGCGAAGCATCGGGCGGCGTTCAGGTCGAACTCGCCGATCTCCCCCATCACGTCGGCGTACAGGCAGCCCTGCTCCCAATCGCTGGGCGGCCCCTCTTCGGTGTCGGCCGACAGCTCGTTCAGCCGGGTCTCGGCAAAATCGCAGAGCTGCTCCAATTCGAGCAGGTCCGGTGCTTCAATCTCCACGTCTACCCTCCTGGTCCTGTGGTGCTTCCCGATCTTCGTGGCAGAAGACCGGGGGCATTGCAATTAATTGCATTCAGGCCAGGCGCATGTGGATGATGTTCTTGAAGGCGAGGCGGGAGCGCTGGTTCGGGTCGCGGAGCATGTCGCAGCGGCGGGCGCGCTGGCTCTCGCTCTCCAGTGCCTCCAGGTCATACCCGAGGAAGTGGAGGACCTTCTCGACCGTGTCGATGTCCCCTGACGTCTTGCCCGCCTCGGGCGGTTGCGAGCTTCCGCTTCTCCCCGATGGTGGCCAGCCGATCGTCGACGAACATGTCATGCCGTGAGATCGCCCCCAGACCGCCCAGGGGCCGCGTAACGAAGGGCAGGTGCCAGTGGCCGGGTTCGAGGACCTGAATGTCGTCCTCGCGCTCCAGGCACGCCCGGATGGCCCTGGCCAGAGCCTGTATCTCGGGCCTCGCATCCTCGTGGTCACGCAGCTCCAGGAAGTTGTCCCACTCGGTCGAGGAGACCACGGTCGTGAAGTGCATGAACGGCCACAGGATCATGTTGCCGACCTGCTTGTGAACGCCCACGAGGTACAGCAGACCCGCCAGCAGGCAGGCCATGTAGCCGGCCGTGCGCCAGAGCGTGCGGGCCAGCCAGCGGCGGAAGCCGATCAGCTCCTCTCGTGCCTGCATGCCGCCCTGGTTCTTCCCCCAATGGATAGGCATCGCCATGTCCGTGAGGATCATGCGAAGCATCTTCTTCATCGGGACCGCTCGGGTCGACATGGCGTTCCGGCTGAACACGCGGTGCGTCATGAAATCCTGGTGCATGAACGCCGGGTAGCGCAGCAGCAGGGTGGTCAGGACTTTGGTCGGGGCTGCCTTGTTACGGGAGCGTAGGACCGTCTCAGCCGTGATGGTGGTCATGACGTCTCCGTGATCTTGTGGACCATGATGACGCAGCTGGTGCGCAGGTCTTCGGTCGTGCCGTAGTTCTGCAGGACGTAGTCGTAGGCGAAGTTCTCGACCCCGGCGTCCGCGGCATTGCTGGTCACACGCTTGGCGTCCGGTCGATCGACGAGGAGCGTCACCACCTGGGTGTCCTTCTTGTCGCCCATAAGCTCGCGGAACTTGTCTATGGCGGCGGCCTCGCGAATGTGGACGAAGCACACCTTGAGCGGCGTCGGGAACAGCCAGAACCAGTCCTTGACCTGCTTCGCGCAGTGCTTGGTCGCGAACCAGTCGTACTTCTCCAGTGCGGCCTTCACTTCGGCCATCAGGTCGCGCTCGGCTGGAGACTTCTTCTCGACGGGGACGCCGAGGTCGTGGAGCATGTTCCTCACAGGGTCGATGCTGCTCACGCTGTGGGTCGAGTAGCCCATGCCGGCTAGGTGCCTGGCCATGAACTGCACGGCAGTGTCCTTCCCGGACTCGGGGTGGCCGTTCACGACCACGACGATCCTCTTTCTCATGCTACCTCAGTTGTACATCTTGGCAGGGGTCACCTCGCCAAGGTCTTCGCCCGCGATGACGTTCTCCAGCACACTGGTGAGGTCATCCTCCTCGACGTTCGAGGCGAGGGTCAGCACCGCCCGCTCTCCGACAGACCGCATCGCGATCAGGACGAACCCGTCGCCGGGGAACTCCTCCTGAAGTGCCGCGATGGTCTGATGGACCTTCGTCGTCAGGTCCTTCATGCCCTCTATCATCGTGTCCTCGCAATGCAATTAATTGCAGAGACGTCATGCCAGATAGCCGGGCGAGATGACAGAGGGTTTGCGGTCAGTGACGGAAGCAGCTGTGCCCGTTGCCGCGCTTGCGTGCGTCTGCCGGGAAGGTCAGCCGGTTATTCGGGTCGGTCGAGACGCGGGCTCCGTCGAGGAAATGTTGGTCCCACCTCTCCAAGCTGTTCCCGCCCATGGCATCGAGCCGGCCCTGGCATACCATCAGGATCAGGGGCTCGCACCGTTCCAGGGCTGCATCGTGATCGGTTGCCTCGAACTGGTACTCGACTGGGGCCGGTCGCATCACGGGCAGGGGTATCTGCTGCAGCGTCGGCCTGTTCCAGTTCAGGTTGATCTCCGGGGCAACGGGGCTGATCGAGAAACCATGGGTAAACTCCTCGCACAGCTTCTCATGAGGGCGACCCAAGACACCAGCCTCAAGGCCGTAGACGCCCGCTAGGAACGTATCGAATATCGTGTGCCGCTCTGGCAGCAGCAGGGTCCATAGTACGGTGAAGGGGCTACCATCTGGCAGGCGCACCTCCTTCCGTACCTGAAACGGTATTCCGGGCATAGGCTATCTCCGCGTGCGCAGACCCGGTAGGCGCTGTTACTTAACGCGGTGTTAGCCCCAGGGGCTCCCAATCAAATCAACAGGCTACCTTGTACGTGAAACCCCGTGTGTTTAGCGCCAGGAGTGAACCACCGGTCCTTGCACCAGCCGCACTGGCTCTCCTGCCCGCCGTTGCCGACGACGGCGTTCCACAGGCGGTCGGTCTCGGCCTGGTCCTCGGTGATGACCTGGAAGGAGAACGCCTCGCTCTGCGGGAACTGGTCGCCGCCGTTGAGGCCGATGGTCGGGATACCCAGGATCGTCGCGGTCACGACCAGGGCGTCGCCCTGCTTGCCGTCGGGATAGTCGCTCGGCGCGCGCTGGACGCCTTCGACTCGGGTGTCGGGAAAGGTCTCCGCGTAGAACCGAAACGCCTCCTCGGCGTCGCCGTTGTACCACAGGCAGATGCTGTGCTTGATCTCGCTCATTTCCGCATCCTCTCGATCAGTTCGTTGTCGATGGCCTTGGCCTCGCGATAGGCTTCCCGCTCGCGCAGGCGCTCGACATAGGCGACGAAGGCCACGTTCGGCGGCAGAATCCCGAAGTTGAGCCCCCAGTCGACGGTGGAGCCGACATAGACGTCGGCCATGGTGAACCGCTCCCCGCAGACGAAGTCGCCGCCCGCCAGGTGCCGCTCCAGCGTGGTCACCGTCCGCTCGAAGCTGCCGAAGCCGACCATGCCCTGCTGGCGCGGGTCGACTGGGTCGAAGCCCAGGTTCTTGGCGCTGATCGCCTGCTCGACCGGGCCGGCGGCGAAGAAGATCCAGCGGAAGTAGTCCGCCATCTCCTCGTCGTGGGGGAGCAGCCCGGCCTCCGGGTTCATCTCGGCGAGGTAGTGGCAGATCGCCGCCGCCTCGGTCACGACCTTGTCGCCCTCCTCGAAGTGGTGGACGATGGTCGGCACCTTGCCCATCGGGTTGGCGGCGAGGAGCGCGGCGGGCTTGTCGGTCCAGTCGACCAGGACCTGGTCGTAGTCCGCCTCCACCTCGTGCAGCGCCCAGCGCGCGATCTGCCCGCGCGACATCGGGTTGGTGTAGAAGGTATAGTCGGCCATCTATTTCGCCCCCACCAGCGAGAAGGGCGCGCCCTGCGGGTCGATCCCGTTGACGATCCATTCGCCGCCCGGAACCTCCATCGGCCCCTGAAGGACCTGCCCGCCGAGCGTCTTGACCTGCTCGGTCGCCGCCGCGATGCCGGGGACGCGGATGTAATAGTTCCAGAAGCCCGCCGGCACCTGCGGCGGCTTCTGCATCATCGCCCCGATCGTCTGACCGCCGTGGTCGATGAACCAGTAATCGCCCATCTCGCCCATCGGCATGCTGTCGTTGTATTCGAAGCCGAAATGCCGGGCGTAGAATGCGCGGGCCGTGTCGATGTCGGGCGCGTAAAGCTCGTTCCAGGCGACGCGCTGGGGCGCGTTGCGGTCATAGACGTCGCTCGGCCCGTCGGGCGCGTCGGCGGGCGGGATCGGGTTCATCACGTAGAACGGCACGCCGCCGGGGTCCGTGACCATGGCGATGCGGCCCACCGGCAGGTCGGTGGCCGGCATCTGCACCGCGCCGCCGTCCGCGACGATGGCGGCGACCGTCGCGTCGACGTCGGGCGCGTAGAGGTAGCCCAGCCAGCAGGGCCGCGCCCCGCCTTCGCGCATCTCCGGCGACAGGCCGAGCACCCCGCCGGCATGGCCGCCGTCATCGCGGACGATCAGCCGGTAGTCGACCCCGCCGCCGGCGTTAGGGTCCGAATGGGCGGCGATCTTCCATCCGACGATCGCGCCATAGAAGGCCGCCGCGCCATCGGGATCGGTGGTCATCAGCTCGTACCAGATGAAGCTGCCGGGAGGGTTGCCGCAGTCGGTCCCGCGATCGGTCATCGTCACGCCCCCGCCAGTTCGCGCGTCAGCTCCACCACCGGCCGGAACCCGCCGTAGACCATGCGGCTGCCGTCGAACGGAGGCTTGGCGTCGGGGTTCTCGCTCATGAACTGCTTCATCCGCTCGTCCTGCATCATCTTGTCGTGGGCGCCGTCGCAGGCCTCCCGCGATTCCCATTCGACGAAGGAGAAGACCACGATCTCGCCGTCCTCGGCCTTCACCGCGCGGAAGAAGTCGGTCTGCTTGCCGTGGGGCACGTCCTGCTGCCATGCCTCGATCACGCGCGTCGCGCCGTAGTCCTTCATGATCTCCCACATGCCGAGCGCGGCCTTGCGATATTCCTCCTTGTTGCCCGAGGGCACGGGGACCAGGAATCCCTGGACGTAAGGCGCGGCGGTGATCCGGCCTTCCTCGACCACCGGCTCGAACGAGCCGTAGATCATCCGCGCCCCGTCGAAGGGCATGGGGTTCTTCTCCGGGTCGAAGCGGGGATCGGACTTCACGATCTCCTCCATTCGCGCCGCCATCGCGTCGTGCACGGCCTTGCTCGGCCATTCGATCCAGGAGAACACGACCGATTCGTCGTCACGGCAATCGACCGCCCCGAAAAAGTCTGTGGTATGCCCTTTCTCGACATTGTCCTGCCAGCATTCGAGCACGCGCGTCGCCCCATGTTCCAGGAACACGGCGTCGGCCGGGTCGGCATGGTCGATGAACTTCTGCTTGTTCGCGGTCGGCACCGGGATCACGAAGCCCTGGATATAGGTCATGGCATCTCTCCTTGGGGAATTGCGCTCAGGCGGGTTCGGGCAGCTCGGCCGGCTCGCCCAGGCCGAGGGCCTGGTCGGCCAGCGCCTGCCGGAAGGCCGGACGATCCTCGCCGCGCTGCTTGTAGGCGGTGAGCTT
>CAZFPW010000002.1:0-3780 GCA_964520765.1 uncultured Novosphingobium sp. | reverse complement strand
GCGCCTGCCGGAAGGCCGGACGATCCTCGCCGCGCTGCTTGTAGGCGGTGAGCTTGGGATAGGCGTCGAGGATGTCGGTATGGCGGACCTCGCGCAGCACCGTGACCATGGCGATGTCGGCGATGCTGAACGGACCGGCGAACCACTCGCGCTCGCCGAGGGCCCGTTCGACATGCTTCAGGCGCTGCTGCACGAACTTGACGTAGCCGGGCCGCGCTTCCTTGGTCCACGGCTCGGCGGCGCGGAAGACGTCGACCCATTGCAGGTCCATGATGGCCGGCTCGACCGTGTTGAGCGCCGCGATCAGCCAGGCATAGGTGTCGGCCCGGGCCTGCGGCTCATGGGGCAGCAGCCGTTCGTCCTGCTCGCCCAGATGGAGCAGGATCGCGCCGCTCTCGAACAGGCGGACCCGGCCATCGTCGAGCGCGGGGACCTGCCCGAACGGCTGCCAGCTCCGATAGTCCGGCCCGCGCGGCGCCATCGCGTCGTACAGCTCGACGCGATAGGGGCGGCCGATCTCCTCCAGCGCCCAGCGCACCCGCAGGTCGCGGACAAGGCCATGGGCGAAGGCCGGCGCGTTGCGGAGCGCGGCAAGGACGGTGGTGGCGGATGGGTCGAGCGGCATGGTCCGGGGCCTTCGGGTGCTATGGGAAAGAGGGGCGTCTCAGCCGGCCACCTCGGGCAGCTCGGCCTCGCCGCTGGCGACGGCCGGGTCCATCCACATCGGCTCCCAGACGTGGCCGTCGGGATCGGCGAAGGATCGGCTGAACATGAAGCCGTGGTCCTGCGCCGGATTGACGTCGGCCTGGCCGCCATTGGCTCCCGCTGTCTCGGTGATCGCGTTCACCTCGTCGCGGCTGTCCAGGTTGAGGCACAGCAGCATTTCGCTGGAGCCTGCGTCCGGGATCGGGCGGTCCGTGAAGGACTTCCACTTCTCATGGGTCAGGATCATGATGACGATGGTGTCCGACCACTGCATGGCCGCCCCCGTATCGTCGGTGAAGCGGGGCTCGTTCACAAAGCCGAGCCTTTCGTAGAAGGCCATCGACGCCTTGAGGTCGCGCACGGGCATGTTAACGAAGATCATCTTGGTCATGGCGGTCTCTCCTTGGGCGGGTCCGGCGAATCGCCTCTTGCCTGAACGTGACAGGTAGGTTACAAAAAGCAACCATGAAGTTACAAAAAGAAACGACTGCGGGTCGGGTCGCTTCTCCGACACGTCACGGCAGATGGTACGACGATGCCTGCGGCACGGCCTTCGCCCTGGAACTGGTGGGGGAACGCTGGTCGCTGCTGATCGTGCGTGAACTAATGTTCGGCGGAAGACGCTTTTCCGATCTTCGCGGCGGCCTGCCCGGAATCAGCGCCAAGGTGCTGACCGAGCGGCTGGAAGGGCTGGAACGGGCGGGCATCGTCCAGCGCCGCCAGCTTCCGCCGCCGGCCTCGGTCCAGGTCTATGAGCTGACGCCCTGGGGCTATGGCGCGGAGCCCGCGATCCAGGAGCTGGGCCGCTGGGCCGCGATGTCGCCCGGCCACGATCCCACCCTGCCGCTCTCGGCCGCCTCGCTGATGCTCAGCTTCTGCACGATGTTCGACGGCGCGCGGGCCGGGGGGCTGACGGCGCGCGGCGCGATCCGCATCGGCGACGAGGACTTCTTCGTGGAGATCGCCGAGGGCCGCCTCAACGCGCAGCGGGGGGAGATCGCGGAGGCGGATTTCGCCCTGTCCGCGCCCGCTGCCATGCCGATCGCCGCCCTGGTCTATGGCAAGGCCTCGCCCGAAGCCCTGCCCGGGCTGGAGGTTTCGGGAGACCGGGGGAAGCTGGCCGGCTATGTCGACTGCTTCCACCTGCCGGCGAAGATCGGCTGATCGCCACCCGCCCGCACAAACCCTGTTGCAGCGCGGCTCCGGGGGTTCTAGGCCCCTCGGCGCCATGACCGACATTCCCAACACCCAGCTCGACACCAGCAACAACACGATCCTGCCCGCGCCCGACCGTAAGGTCGACGTGCGCGAGATGTTCGGCATCGATATCGACATGCAGGTCCCCGCCTTCAGCGAAGCGGACGAGCGGGTGCCCGACCTCGACGATTCCTACGTCTTCGATCCCGACACCACGCTGGCGATCCTGGCGGGCTTCGCCTTCAACCGCCGCGTCATGGTCCAGGGCTATCACGGCACCGGCAAGTCGACCCACATCGAGCAGGTCGCCGCCCGCCTCAAGTGGCCGTGCATCCGCATCAACCTGGACGCGCACATCAGCCGCATCGACCTGATCGGCCGCGACGCCATCGTGCTGCGCGACGGGTTGCAGGTGACCGAGTTCCGCGAAGGGCTGCTGCCCTGGGCGCTGCAGCACCCGGTCGCCCTGGTGTTCGACGAATACGACGCCGGCCGCCCGGACGTGATGTTCGTGATCCAGCGCGTGCTGGAGACGGAGGGCAAGCTGACCCTGCTCGACCAGAACCGCGTGATCCGCCCGAACCCCTATTTCCGCCTGTTCGCCACGGCCAACACCGTGGGCCTGGGCGACACCAGCGGGCTCTATCACGGCACCCAGGCGATCAACCAGGGCCAGATGGACCGCTGGAACATCGTCGTCGGCCTGAACTACCTGCCCGCCCAGGTGGAGAGCGAGATCGTGCTCAAGAAGGCGACCGGGGTGGACGACAAGATCGTCGGCGACATGGTCAAGGTCGCCGAGCTGACCCGCCAGGGCTTCATCAACGGCGACATCTCGACCGTGATGAGCCCGCGCACCGTCATCACCTGGGCGCAGAACACCGCGATCTTCAAGGACCCGGGCTTCGCCTTCCGCCTCTCGTTCCTCAACAAGTGCGACGAGACCGAGCGGATGCTGGTGGCGGAATACTACCAGCGCGTGTTCGGCACGGACCTGCCGGAAAGCGTGGTGGGCAAGGGCTGACCTTCAAGATCCTCCCCGTCGCGAAGCGATGGGGAGGGGGACCGCCCGCGAAGCGGGTGGTGGAGGGGTGACGACGCGCCATTTCCCCCTCCGTCAGTCCCTGCGGGACTGCCACCTCCCCATTCCGCTTCACGAAACGGGGAGGACCTCTAGGGCGCGTACTTCGCCCCGGTGAAATACAATCCTTCCGGCGGCGCATTGAGGCCCAGCGCGCCGCGATCCCGCGCTTGCAACGCCTCGGCCACCTGTTCCTCGCGCCATCGGCCCATGCCGACCAGCGCCAGGCAGCCGACCATCGAGCGGACCTGATGGTGCAGGAAGCTGCGCGCCGCCGTCTCGATCAGGACCAGGTCGCCCTCGCGCCGCACGTCCAGCCGGTCGAGCGTCTTGACCGGGCTCTGCGCCTGGCAATGGACCGAGCGGAAGGTGGTGAAATCGTGGTGCCCGACCAGCGCCTGCGCCGCCCGGTGCATCGCCTCGGCGTCGAGCGGCTGCGGCACCTGCCAGGCCCGGCCGCGCTCCAGGGTCAGCGGGGCGCGGCGGTTGGCGATGCGGTAGAGATAGGACCGCCCTAGGCAGGAAAACCGCGCGTGCCAGTCCTCCGGCACGATTTCGCAGGCCAGCACCGCGACGGGATCGGGGCGCAGGTGGTGGTTCACGGCCTCCATCAGCCGGAACGGCGCGATGGCCTTGGCCACGTCGACATGGGCACGCATGGCCAGGGCATGGACCCCCGCATCGGTGCGCCCAGCGGCGTGGAGCGTGACCGGCTCGCCGGTGACGGCCCGGACCGCTTCCTCGACCGCCTGCTGCACCGAGGGGCCGTGCGCCTGGCGCTGGAGGCCCATGAAGGG
>CAZFPW010000001.1:84447-85574 GCA_964520765.1 uncultured Novosphingobium sp. | reverse complement strand
TTCGATCGCCTGGTCCGGCCCGAAAGCATGGTCTGATCGAGGAGCCTGAAGCGAGTTCTCGCATGCCAGCCAAGCGGCCTCTACGAGATGCTCGACCGCTATCGAGCCTCTGGAGCTAAAGCGTATCGTATCTGGAGGCGCCGTTTCCTTGCGCAAGGCATCTGGGCAAACCTGTAAACCCGTATAGGATGATCGCGATTGGAGAGATGAATAGACGCTCTGACGCTCATCGGACTGGCAAGCAGCGTCAGCCTCTTGGCGGGGTGGCGGCTGTATCTCTGCATATTTGCCACGGGGCTGGCCATGAGGACTGGCTGGGTTGCCTTGCCCGAGCATCTCGCCGGCCTTGCGGTGCTGGCCAATCCGTGGGTGATCGGCGCTGCTGCGATCGGACTGGTCGCCGAATTCTTTGCGGACAAGGTGCCGTGGCTGGATTCCATCTGGGACGGCATCCATACCTTGATACGCCCGGTGGGCGGGGCCTTGCTGGCCATGGCGATCGTCGATCCTCAGGACCCGGCGTGGCAGATCGCCAGCCTGCTGCTCGGCGGCGGTGCTGCCCTGTTGAGCCACGGTGCAAAGGCGAGCACCCGGGCCGTCGTCAACACCAGCCCGGAGCCCGTGAGCAATGTTGCGGTATCGCTGGCGGAGGACACCACGACTGGCGCCCTGCTGCTGCTGGCGCTCGCCAGCCCGGCAATCGCTGTGGTCGTTGCGTTGCTCCTGGTCGCCCTAGCAGTTGCCATGCTTGTGCTGTTGCGCCGCATCTGGTTGCGGATGCGTGGCATCTCATCGGGTCGATCCGATGATAAGCAGGAGCCGCCGAATACTTTCGGCAGTTCATGATCGCCAGTAAAGTCAAGGTCTTAGTAGAAGGAGGGTGGAATGGAATATGGGTTCATTGGTTGGATCGTCGTCGGCCTGATTGCGGGGGTGCTCGCAAAGTGGATCATGCCCGGCAGGGATCCCGGAGGTATTATCGTCACTATCCTGATCGGTATTGCTGGAGGTCTGCTTGGCGGCTTCATCGCGAGCCGGATCGGCATCGGCGGCGGAAACGTCGTCAACATTATCATCGCGACGGTCGGGGCGATCCTGCTCCTGTGGATCTATCGGATCGTCAAGAG
>CAZFPW010000001.1:0-84347 GCA_964520765.1 uncultured Novosphingobium sp. | reverse complement strand
TCATCGCGACGGTCGGGGCGATCCTGCTCCTGTGGATCTATCGGATCGTCAAGAGTCGAAGCGCCTAAACCTGACAGGCGGACCGCAGGGAGTTGTTACACTACCTTGCGGTTCCGTTCTGACTCAGGCTCGCCCTAATTGTAATGAGTGGGCTCCAGATGGCTTCCTTGAGTCTTGCCTGACAATGTGCGTGTAAATCGGTGTGTCAGTTTTAATGGTGTCGCGTTTGCTGCTCGTCGTGACGCGCGTATGAATCAAAGTCGCTGTCCTTTCAGGTCTGCTTCTTGAAGGCGGCAAACTGCTCGGCTCGCTGATTGCCTGTGGCGCGCTCATAGCCTTTTGAATGCGACAAGTAGCCCCAGCGCCCATTCGACGCAGAAAGGTCATTTCAAGATTCCAGCCTCCCGGTTTTGTTGAGGCGTCCGGTCATTTATTGCACGGGCAATGGCGCAAGGCAGGATATGTTTTTGTCCCTGCGGCGGTTGGAATCCGGCCCGTGCCTGCTCCACCCGCGCACGGCTCGCGCAGCCTTCGGCATGGTCGTTGATCAGCCCCATCGCTTGCATGAAGGCATGGACCGTGGTCGGGCCGACGAATTTCCAGCCCCGATTTTTGAGATCCTTGGACATTGCGATCGACGCGGGCGAGGTGGAGGCGAGATAGGGGATGTCGCCTTCGGGCTCGAAGCTCCAGACGTAAGCTGCGAGCGAGCCCTTTTCACGCACCAGTTCCTGGGCGCGCTGCGCATTGTTGATTACCGCCTCGATCTTGCCCCGGTGGCGAACGATCCCGGCATCCTGCAACAGCCGCTCGACATCGGTTTCGTCGAACCTGGCGACGCGATCGAAATCGAAGCCGAGGAAGGCCGTACGGAAATTCTCACGTTTGGTGAGAATCGTGCGCCAACTAAGGCCTGCCTGAAAGCCTTCGAGGCTCAGCTTCTCGAACAACCGCCGGTCGTTGGAAACAGGGAAGCCCCATTCATCGTCATGATAGGCGATATAATCTTCCGACGCCGCGCACCAGCTACACCGGGTCACGCCATCGGGCGCGGAAAAAAGCTCCACCATGTTTCATTCCCTGCGGCCTTGTCGATCAACGCCAGCCTCTGCCGTGAACGGATGCTAAGTTAATGAAAACAGACGACTAATCCTGCTTGGTTTTCCAACGCTCCAACTGATCCAAAACATCGTTCGTGATCTGGTCGCGGGTAAAGCCCGTCAGGTCACGCGGTCGGCCGGCGCCCTCGATGCTAGCGGACAGCCACCAACCGTGGCTACGACGCTTCTCGGGTGCTTCCAGGGCGGTGAACGCCGCCAGCGGGCGCGAGCGCGGCGCCAGGCGATAGACGAAGCGGCGATCTGCGAAGGCGATCGACAGCGCTACCGCGCTTTCGTCGCGGTCGATCCGGCTGTCGGCCCACCCTTCCGCCACCATCGCATCGCGCACCGATTCGAGTGCGGGGGTGGCGACGCGTTCGATTTGACCGGCGATCTGCTTTCGGGTGGCGGGGGTGAAGAGGCGCTTCAGCCGTTCACCGATCGGGGCGACGTCGGTCTCGATCGCCTCGCCCGCGGCATCGGCGCTGGTCTGGCGGATCAGCCCCCAGGCGAGCAGGATCATGATGAAGCAGAAGGGCAGAGCCGCTACCAAGGTCGCGGCCTGGAGCGCGCCCAACCCACCCGCGATCAGCAACAGCATCGCCGTCGCGCCCAACACCAGGCACCAATAGATGCGCTGCCAACGTGGAGTTTCCTCCGCACCTCCCGATGCGAGCGTGTCGATTACCAGGGATCCTGAATCGGCCGAGGTAACGAAGAACACGCCCACCAGCAGGACTGCCAGCGTCGAGGTGAGGGCGGCGCCGGGAAGATATTCGAGGAACTCGAACAAGGCGGTCGAGAGGTTCGCATCGACCGCGCGCGCGATCCCGCCCGCCGCCGCGCCCAGATCGAGCGCGATCGCGGTGTTGCCGAACACCGTCATCCAGAGAAAGGTGAAGCCGGTCGGCACCAACAGCACGCCGACGACAAATTCACGGATCGTTCGCCCGCGCGAGATTCGCGCAATAAACATGCCGACGAAGGGCGACCAGGCGATCCACCACGCCCAGTAGAAGAGCGTCCAGTCGGCCATCCAGGCGCGCGGCTCATAGGCATAGAGCGTGAAGGTGCGAAGGAAGAAATGGTCGAGATACAGGCCGAAATTCTGGATGAGCGCGCGCAGCAAGAACAAGGTCGGTCCGGTCAAGAGCACGAAGATCATCAGCAGCACCGCCAGGATCAGGTTGAGTTCGGACAGCCGCCGCACTCCGCGATCAACCCCACTCAACACCGAGAGCGTCGCGATCCCCATGACGACTACGATGAGCACGATCTGGGTCTCGATCCCGTTTGGCAGGCCATAAACATAATCGAGCCCCGAACTCATCTGCGACACGCCCAGCCCAAGCGACGTGGCGATGCCGAACAGCGTTCCGCAGATCGCGAAGATGTCTACCGCGTCGCCCGCCCAGCCGTTTATCCGCTTGCCGAGCAGTGGGTGGAATCCCGAGCGCAGCGTCAGCGGCAAGCCCTTTCGGTGGGTGAAGTAAGCAAGGCTCAGCCCGACCACCGCATAGATGGCCCAGGCATGGACGCCCCAATGGGTGAACGTGATGACCATGGCCTCGCGCGCGGCGAGGATGGTGCCTGGCTCGACCTCGGGCGGGGCGCTGTAATGCTGAACCGGCTCAGCGACCGCGAAATACATGAGGCCGATGCCCATGCCGGCGGCGAACAGCATCGCCAGCCAAGAGACATAGGGGAAGTCGGGCTCGGCATCGTCGGGGCCCAGCCGCAGCTTTCCGGCCGGGCCGATTGCCAGCACCACGACCACCGCCAGGAAGCCCGCGACCGAAGCGACGTAAAACCAGCCGAACGTGTCTATTACCCAGGCCTGCGCCTGGCGAAAGATCAGGTCAGAGGCGTTGGGGGCGGCGAGCGCGCTGCCTAACAGTAGCGCGGCGACGATCGTCGCGCCCCAGAACACGCGCGGATTCATGACGGCTTTGGGCATAGGGGCAACCTATACAAATATACGGTTGCGGCCAATTTATCGTCGTCCCATGTCGCTGCACTTGTGCCGCGGCGTGGCGACCGCACGAGCGCGTTCCGGGCTTGGAACGAGTTACAAGGACATTGCCATCGGGAGTTGACCCTGCGATCCGATCGCCCCCGTTTCGGGCGATTGGGAAGGTGATGAGCGTTATGATTGAAGCTGAAACCGTAAACGGTAACCGCTCCAAGCTGCGCCGATGGTGGAATATCTGGGTTGTGGGCGGTGTCGATCACGATGCCATCTTGCGGCAGATCGGGGAGGAATCCGGCTGGTCGGGCCGCTACGTCTTTCTGATCCTGGTGTCCGCCGCGCTTTCGCTGCTCGGCCTCCTGATGCCCTCCGTTGCGGTGCTGATCGGGGCGATGCTGCTCTCGCCGCTAATGATGCCGATCATCGGCCTGGGCTTTGGTATCGCCACGCTTGATTTCCATGAGATCCGCCGCGCTGCGACGGCACTGGCGCTGGGTTCGGCGATCGCCATTGTGCTCAGCGTGGCGATGGTGGCCATCTCGCCCATCCAGACCATCACCAGCGAGATCGCCGGACGTACTCGGCCGACGTTGTTCGATCTCCTCGTCGCGCTCCTTTCGGCGGTGGCCGGAGCCTATGCGCTTATCAGGGGGCGCGGCGGCACGGTGGTGGGCGTCGCGATCGCCATTGCGCTGATGCCGCCGCTGGCGGTGGTCGGCTTCGGCCTCGCCACCTGGAACTGGACCGTCTTTTCCGGATCGCTTCTTCTGTTTCTGACCAACGCGGTGACCATCGCGCTGACTGCGGCGCTCGTTGCTCGCATCTACGGTTTCGGTAGCCACCTTTCGTCACATCATGCCGGTTGGCAATTGGCGCTTTTCGTGGTCGCGCTCGGTATACTCTCGGTTCCGCTGGGCGCGGGGTTGAAGCAGATCGCGTTTGAGGCGGGGGCCCAGCGCCAGATCCGTGACGCTCTGCGATCGCATTTTCCGAACGGTGCGCGGTTGAGCCAACTCGACATCGACCATGCGACCGACCCTATTCGCGTGAGGGCGGTCATGCTGACGCCTCGCCTGGATCAGCAGGCCGACCAGCAACTTGGCGCGATGCTCGGTCGGCGCCTGGGCAAGCCCGTCGACTTCCATGTCGATCAGCTTCGTATCGGCTCGAACGCGGGTGCAGCCGAGGCTGCCCAGATCGCTCATGCGGCTGAATCCGGCATGGGACCAACGGAAAGCCGGGAACGCGCCGTGGCTGAGCTGGCGCTGATATCCGGTCAGGATCGCGGGGCAATCCAAGTCGACATGCCGTCGCGCACGCTTCGTGCGACCGCCGCACCGCTGCCCGGCCTCGGCCTGGCTGGTTATCGAGCCCTGGAAACGCGTGCCCAGCAAGCACTTGTGGGATGGAATGTCCTGCTGTCTCCGCCCGATGACGTGGAACCGGTAGCCTTGCCTGTCGACCATGGAGTGATCGATCCTGTGTCGCTCGACGTTACTGCTTGGGGGACGATCCGCCTTTCGCGGGCGATCGTCGTACGGGGCGGTACTTTGGCGCAACGCGAGGCCGTGGTTCGAGGCATCGCTGCACGAGGGGGCAGAGCAGAGGCGGGAGGAGCCGGCGGAGTGCTCAATCTGCAATGGACGGAATCCGCACCCGAAGGCGGCGAAACGAGCGGTGCGTTACGATAGGCAGCGAACAGGGGCGCGATGGGCGTGGGGTGCCGGCGAAGGTGAGTGCTCGCCAGGCGTTTAATGTCGTCATTTCGATCGCTCATCCTGTGGGGCCGTCTCTCTTGGAGTGCGATTGCATTTCCTTGCTAATGCGACTCTTTCTCACTATGCGCGCCTCACGAATCGGGAGCACATACAGTGAGGAAATCAATTCTCGGCGGCTTGCTCGCCACCACCGTCCTGCCGGGCATCGCCTTGGCCCAGCCCTTGTCGAGCGAGGACAGGGCGGCCGACGATCATGAGATCGTCGTCACCGCCGCCGGCTATGAGCAGCGTATCGCCGAGGCGCCGGCGAGCATTTCGATCCTGAGCCGCGACCAGCTCGAAACCCGTCCGTTCACCTCGCTGGGCGATGCGGTCCGCAACGTCGAGGGCGTCAGTGTCGTCGGGGATGCCTCGAACACCACCGATATCGTCATTCGCGGCATGCCGGGCGAATATACGCTCATCATGCTCGACGGCCGCCGCCAGACCACCCGCGAGACCATGAACCGCGGCACGGGCGGCGTGCAGGCCAACCTCATTCCGCCGCTCGCGGCAATCGAGCGGATCGAGGTCGTGCGCGGTCCGATGTCCTCGCTCTACGGTTCGGACGCGATGGGCGGCGTGGTCAACATCATCACGCGCAAGGTTCCCGACCGGCTGAGCGCCACCGCCACCGTGGGCGGGATCGTCCAGGAAGACGGCCGCTACGGCAACACGACGCTCGGCAACTTCTGGGTCGGCGCTCCGCTCGGCTCCGATACGGTCGGCATCCAGATATACGGCGGCCTCAACGACCGCGGGGAGGACAGCATCGCCTATCCGTTGCCCGGCCCCGGTGCGGGAGGCTCGAACGGCATCCGCAACCGCAACATCAACGGCAAGATCAGCTTCCTCTTTGCCCCGGGCCACGACCTGGCGTTGGAAGGCGGCTACAACTACCTGGCCTACACCGAGACGCCGGGGAAGTCGGCCACCGGAGCCAACGCCATCGTCGAGCGGCATCGCCGCAACTATCAGGCGCTGACCTGGAACGGTGATTTCGGCGGCGCCAAGACGCGCCTGTCGGTCTATCGCGAGCAGGAGAAGTTCGCGGTAGCGACGAACGGCGTGGTCGCCAGCGAGCCCAACCTCGTCAACTGGACGGTCGACGGCATGGTCACGGTGCCGATGGGCAGCTGGAACACGCTGAATGTCGGCGGGCAATACATCCATACCAAGGTGACCGGCATCGCCGGGCAGGACAGCGTTCCGCTCCATCCCAATACCGACCGGGTCACGCGGCAATCGTGGTCGCTCTTCGCCGAGGATCACCTGAGGCCGATCGACGGCCTCATCATCACCGGCGGCGTGCGGCTCGACCATTCGGACCAGTTCGGCTCGCATTTCACGCCGCGCGGCTACATCAACTACACGCTGACGCCGGGCCTTACCCTGCGCGGCGGCATCGCCCGCGGCTTCAAGGCGCCGACGATCCGGCAGAGCGTACCGGGCTATTGCATGTCCACCGGCGGCGCGACGCCCAATCTGCGCGGCGTGCTGTGTGGCAACCCGAACTTGAAGCCTGAGATCAGCACCACCAAGGAGATCGGCCTGCGCTATGACGGCGCGGATAAGCTGGGCTTCGGCGTCACGCTGTTCCACACCAATTTCAAGAACAAGATCGTCAGCTACCCCAACGGCACCACCGATCCGCTGCCGACCGGGCTGCTGGTCTATGTGTACGACAACCTCGACCGGGTGGTCATCAAGGGCGTGGAGCTGAACGCCACCGTGCCGATCACGCCGGCCCTGCTGTTGACGGCGAACTACACCTATACCGATTCCAAGCGGAAGGGCGGCAGCGAGACGGCTTTCGACGGCAGCTCGCTCGACGGAATGCCGCTCGACAAAACGCCCAAGCACATGGCGAACGTCCGGCTCGACTGGCAGATCACCGATCAGATCAGCGCCTACGGGCAGGCCTATTACACGGGCGAGCAGTATTGGTCGGGCTTCCGCAACGGCGCGCTCAAGACCCGGACCCGCGAAGCGAGCGCGACGTTCGATCTCGGCGTGAACTTCGTCGTCAACAAGAACTTCTCGCTGCGGGCGGCCGTGCTGAACCTCACCGACAAGATCGTTCCGCTCGACCTGCGCGGTCGCAATACGGGCCTGAACGGCAACTGGATGGTCGATGAAGGTCGGCGCTTCTGGGGCACCGCGACGATTTCGTTCTGATGCTATGGAACGTGCGGGCATGAACGCGCCTCGTCGCAGCTCGGCTTCCAGGCCCGCTCCGGCGGCCTGGAAAGCCGCAGCCCAGGCGCTTGCCCTGGCAGGTCTCGCGGTCGCGTCGGCACAGACGCCGGCAATGGCCGCGTCCGCCACGGCGCCGGGACCGGCCTATACCATCGAGCGTACCGCCGTGCTGTCGGTGAAAGCTCCCGACGGCCACGATTACCGGGTGATGGTGTCCTGGCCCGCGACGGTGCCGCCGGCGACCGGCTGGCCGGTGCTCTATGTCCTCGACGGAGAGGATAACTTCGCGGTCGTCACCCAGACGATGCGCCGGCTGGCGCGGGCGGGAGCGCGCAGCGGGGTCGAGGACAGGCTGATCGTCGCGGTCGAGTCCGGCAGCCTCGCGCGGCGCGTGCTGGATTATACGCCGGCCGCGCCCGGCTGGACGATTCCCGCAGGAGCGCCCGCCGCCGGCCTCCCCACGGGCGGCGCGGATGCGTTCCTCGATTTCCTTTCCGGCCGGCTCATGCCCGAGCTTGCCAAGCGCTGGTCCATCGACTCGCGGCGGCAGGCCATCCTGGGCCATAGCTTCGGCGGCCTGCTGATCCTGGATGCCTACCTGACCCGCCCCGGCATGTTCGAGACGAGCATCGCGGTCAGTCCGTCGCTGTGGTTCGGCGGCGATCTCCTGGCGAATCTGGAGAAGGCCTACGCCGGTTCCCCGCGTTCCGATGGCCGCCTGCTGGTCGCGGCCGGAGGCGATGAGCGCAGTACGCTGGGCGGAGCGCCTGCCACCGAGACGGCCCGGCAGCTTGCCGGACGGCTGAAGGCGCTCGATCCACCGGCGCGTGTCTCGTTCATTGAACTCAAAGGTCAGGGGCACGGCTCGACGATGCTGGCCTCGCTCGGGCCTGCGCTCGGCTTTTTATCCGAAGGGGAGCGGAAATGACCTTCGCCATCCTGGCGGCGATCTCGCTGACGGTCGGGGCGGCCTGCCTCTATCTGCGTTCGCCCAACCAGCCGCTGACCAAGGGCGACGTGCCCAAAGGGCCGATGCTGATCCTGGGCTTGGGTGGGCTGGCGATCTCCCTGGCACTGCTGTTGCAGGTGATGGGGTCGGCGACCGCCGTATTCACCTGGTCGATCGGGCTCATGCTGCTGTGGACCGTGCCGCCCATCGTCATCCGCTGGCTCTACTTCCGGCGGGAGAACGCATGATGAGCGCGGGAGAACTCACCAGCCGCGACTGGTTCGGCAAGGCTTCGGCCGCGGTCGTCCTCGGCTTCGCGCTGACGATGGCGCTGACCAGCATCTTCACCGTGCTGTTCTCGGACGGGGATTCCTATTTCACCCCGCAAGGCCAGCTGGCGATGTGGCTGACCGCCCCGATCTGGAGCCTGATCCTGAGCCTCTGCTTCCTGTTCCGCTCTACCGCGCGGGCCTGGGGCTGGCTCGCCATCGCCAACGTGATCGCCTGGGCGCTCTACGCCGGCATCCGTGCCCTCATGAGCTGAAGCGACCATGCGCACCGATATCGTTCGCACCTACAAGGACATCCACAGCTGGGTCGGCATCATCTCCGGCTTGGCCTTGTTCATCGCGTTCTATGCCGGCGCGATCACGATGTTCGAGGGGCCGCTGCAGCGCTGGGCGTCGCCGCCGCCCGAACTCTCCGCCCCGCCTTCGCTGGAACGCACGCCGGAGCTGATCGAGAAGGTGCTCTCCGCCCATCCCGAGGCACGCAAGAACTACCGGGTCAACCTGATCACCGGCCCCGAGCAGCCGGCTCGAGTGAGTTGGAGCACGGGCAACCGGCGCGATCCCGGCATCACCTATTATGCGAGCCTCGCAGCGGACGGATCGCTGGAGGTCTCGACTCGCAAGCCCTCGGAGGTCGCCCAGCTGATCGACGTGCTGCACCAGCAGGTCGGCCTGCCGTTCGGCCACGAGGTGGCAATGCCGATCATGGGCATTATCGCGCTGCTCTATGCGGTCGCGCTCGTCTCCGGCGTGATCTGCCTGCTGCCCAGCCTGATCAAGGACCTGTTCGCCTTGCGCTTCGGCAGGAACCTCAAGCGTATGTGGCTCGATCTGCACAACGTGCTGGGCCTGTTCAGCTTGCCCTTCCACATCGTCATGGCGCTGACCGCGGTGATCTTCGCCTTCCACGACCAGATCTACGACGTCCAGCGCGCCGTGCAGAAGGTGGGCACGGTCCAGGCCGCCAAGGCCGAGGAAGAGCACGGCCCGCCGAACGCGGGAGAGGTGCTGTCGCCAGCCGAGCTGGTCCGCCAGATCGAGCAGCAGATGCCCGGCTTCGTGATCCACGGCGTCAGCTACGAGACGAACCCCGAGGAAGGCCCCCACGGCCATGTCCAGGGCAGTGACCCCCGCTATGGCCTGCGGGGGGCGACCTTCGGCTTGGGCGAGGTCAATACCGTGACGGGTGAGATCGCAGTGGCCGATTACCTGCCGGGCAAGCAGGGCGGATGGTTCGCGACGATATCGAGCTTCTTCGCGCTGCACTTCGGCAACTACGGCGGGGCCCCGGTGCGCTGGGCGTATTTCTTCCTGGGCCTTGCCGGCGCCTTCCTGTTCTACTCCGGCAACCTGCTCTGGATCGAAAGCCGGCGGAAGAAGGAGCGCAAGGGAGGAGCGGTCGAGCAGACGCGAGCGACGCGAATTCTCGGCGCCCTGACCGTTGGCGTGCCGCTCGGCTGCGTAGCCGGCATCTCCATCACGATCGCCGCGGCGAAAGTCATGCCCGTCGATCTGGCCGGCGCCGCATGGCACAGCCGAATCTATTACGCGGCGTTCGTTGCCGCGGTTGGTTGGGCAGTGCTGCGCGGGGCGGCTCGCAGCGGTTCCGAACTGGCCTGGACCGCATCATTTGCAACCGCGCTCATTCCGCTCGCCTCGCTCGTCGGCGGCTGGAATCATGGCGGATCGACATTGCTGGTCGATGCCGTGGCGATCATCGGGGCAATTGCGTTTGCGCTCATGGCCTTGGCCGCTCGGCGCCGCGCGAAAGCGGGGCCGCGGGACAGCGTCTGGTCGGCACAGGCCGGACAACCGACCGTGGCCTGACCGGCGTCCCTGGCGGCGCTGCATCGCAAGATTCTCAGGCAAAGATTCCGCACCTATAGAATCCTCGCGGCCGATTAACCGTGAGGGCTCGAACGCGTGGCACTACCGACACGTCACAATTGCTGCGAATGAGATCAAATGTCGAACGGCCTTGGGTGGCGATCTCGAAATTATTCCATAAGATGTTGTTTTAAAATGATTTTATGGCTGGGGTGGCAGGATTCGAACCTGCGAATGCCGGTACCAAAAACCAGCATTACTTGTTCTGGCACCGCCTCAGCGCTTCCAAAAGCCGCAGAAATCTGCGGATTTCTCGACTCTACTCGATCTCTGAAGGAGATCAAGAAAAAATCCAGGCGGAAATCCAGGCGGAATTGATGCGAGGGCATTGCCAAATGGGTCCCGCTGGGTCGCCCTGCTCGATATGCCTTGAAAGCAGAATATGGAATTGGTATATCTCATATCCAAGGAGTATATTCATGGCCCTTTACGTAAGGGATGCGGATGTCGATCGCCTCGCGCAACGCGTGGCCATGCTGCATCGCGTCAGCAAGACCGAAGCCGTGCGGCGGGCTCTCATTCACGAGTTGGAGCGTGAGGGAGCTGAAAAATCTCTCGTCGAGCAGGGCATAGCGTTTGTCCAGGCGCTGCATCGTCGCGCCAATCCTGCAAGGGGCAAGCCGGTCGACAAGACCTTCATCGATAGCCTCTACGGTGATGATTGATGTTCGTAGACGCTTCTGCCTTGACTGCGATCCTCGCCGACGAGGCTGATGGCCCCGAACTCCTGGCGCGCTTGGATAAGAGTCGATCGCGCGTCACATCGCCGCTCGCGATCTGGGAGACGACCATTGCGATCGCGCGGATTCTGGCACTGTCCGTCCAGGAGGCGGCGACAGCCGTTGAGCAGTTTTTGAAACTTGCTGGTATCGATGTGATCGCAGTGGACCCGGCCGTGCGTCATATCGCGATCGATGCGTTCGACAGATATGGCAAGTCGCGGCATCCGGCAGAGCTGAATTTTGGCGATTGCTTCGCTTATGCCTGTGCCCGCCATGCGGGTGTTCCGCTGCTCTACAAGGGCGACGATTTTCCGCAGACAGACATCGAGACGGCATAAGCATTTTGGCTGGTGCCAAAACCAGCATGATTTGCTCTGGCGTCGCCTTGCCGTCGGAGCGAAGAAACCGTTGGCTGGGCTACTATATCACCGCCGGCACACTCGGCGCGATCGGTGTTTTGATCTTTGTAGGGTCTAGCCTTTGATTTTGCAGCATTTATAGCAGTAACGGTAAAGGGCATGATGGTATCTCACTCGTGGCGGGAAATCGCATACCATCAAATCTGCCATCTAATGGACCGGCTGCAACTAGACGGCCGAGGATTGTGCTGGCTTTGGGAGTGTCAAGAATGGCGGATTTTTGCCATTTTATAGACGCCTCTGGCCGCCTCTGGATGTTGCTGGAAAGAGGCAATGGTGCCGGGGACGGAATCGAAGAACGAACTCAACCTACAGAAAACAATGTAAATGCTGCAACGCAGCATGTATTTATACCCTCAAAAATACCCTCGCTTTTGAATTTATACGCGGTTCGATGCCGGATTGCGGTGAAGCGTTCCTATCCGCAGGTCGGTTGAGTTTCATGGGGCGGCGCTGCCGTTCAGCGAACGTGAGGCCACGCTTAGCCCGTGGTGGGACGAGCATAGGCCAGTCTTCAATGCTCGCTGGCCGCGTATGCGCCGATGCCGGTTTCCGACCGCACTCGCTGCGCGGCAAAGCCCTCGCGATCGGTCGTGGCGCGTGGGCTCCTGTCGAGCAGCGAAATCAGCCAGATCGTTGCGAAGGCCAGCGGCATCGAGAAGATCGTCGGCGAGCTGAAGGGGTAGATCGGCGCGGCATGGCCCAGCACGCCGACCCAGATCGCCGGTGAGAGCACGGTCAGCGCCAGCGCGAGGAGCACGCCCACGGTCCCGCCGATGACCGCGCCGCGGGTCGTGCAGCCCTTCCACAGCACCGACATCAGCAGGACCGGGAAATTGCCCGAGGCGGCGATGGCGAAGGCCAGGCTGACCATGAAGGCGACGTTCTGCTTCTCGAAGGCGATGCCCAGCAGGATCGCGCATGCCGCTATGGCCGGCACGGTCCAGCGCGAGATCCTGAGCTCGTCGGCGGACTTCGCCCGGCCGCGCTTCATCACTGAGGCGTAGATGTCGTGGCTAACCGCCGACGCGCCCGACAGGGTCAGCCCGGCCACCACCGCGAGGATCGTGGCAAAGGCAACCGCGCTGACGAAGCCGAGGAACAGGTCGCCGCCGATTGCCGAGGCGAGATGGATTGCGGCCATGTTGCCGCCGCCGCGCAGGGACCCGTCGGGGGCCAGGAAGTCCGGGTTGGTCGCGACCAGGGTGATCGCGCCGAAGCCGATCACGAAGGTCAGCAGGTAGAAGTAGCCGATCCAACCCGTTGCCCAGAGCACCGACTTGCGCGCCTCCTTGGCGTCAGGGACGGTGAAGAAGCGCATCAGGATGTGCGGCAGGCCGGCGGTGCCGAACATCAGCGCCATGCCGAACGATATCGCCGAGATCGGGTCCTTGATGAAGCCGCCGGGCCCCATGATCGCGCTGCCCTTCTCGGCCGCCGCCGCCGGATCGGCGCCAGCGGCCGAGGCGAGGTCTGTCTTGACCGAAACCGCCTTGGCGAACAGCGCTTCGGGCGAGAAGCCGAAGCTTAGCAGGACCGAGAAGGCCATGAAGCTGGCGCAACCGAGCAGCAGCACCGCCTTGACGATCTGCACCCAGGTCGTCGCGATCATCCCGCCGAACAGCACGTAGCAGGTCATCAGCACGCCGACGATCAGCACGGCGTGGCCATAGGACAGGCCGAACAGCAGCTTGATGAGCTGACCGGCGCCGACCATCTGGGCGATCAGATAGAACAGGACGACCGCCAAGGTGCTGAACGCGGCGAACAGCCGTACCGGCGGCTGGGCAAAGCGGAAGCTGGCGACGTCGGCGAAGGTATAGCGCCCGAGGTTGCGCAGCCGCTCGGCAAGCAGGAACAGGATGATCGGCCAGCCGACCAGGAAGCCGGTCGAATAGATCAATCCGTCGTAGCCATCGGCGAAGATCTGCGCCGAGATGCCCAGGAAGCTGGCCGCCGACATATAGTCCCCGGCGATGGCGAGCCCGTTCTGGAAGCCGGTGATCCCGCCGCCGGCGGTATAGAAATCCGAGGCGGAGCGCACCCGTTTCGCCGCCCAACGCGTGATCCATAAAGTCGCCAGCACGAAGAGGGCGAACATGGCGATAGCGGGCAGGTTCGCGGTCTGCTGATCGGTCTGCCCGGCAATCGCATCGGCCCAGGCGGTGGTCGGGAAGAAGGCCAGCGGTGCGGCCATCGCCGCCCTCACGGCCCGTGCTCCTCGCGCAGGGCCTCGAGTTCGGGATCGAACCGCTTGTTTGCCCGCCACACGTAGATGCCCGTGAACGCGATCCCGGCCACGATCACCCCGATGCCCACCGGGATGCCCAGCGAGGTTACTCCGTCGCCGATCGGGCGGGCAAGGATGTCGCGACGGAAGGCGATCAGGAGGATGTAGCCGAAGTAGATGGCGAGCATCGCGGCAGTCAGAAGCCAGCCGAACCGGGCGCGCCGCCGCACTGCCTGCTCGAAGCGCGGATCGCGCGCCAGGGCTTCCAGCTTCGCTTCGGTGGTTTCTGGCGTTGTCATTGCCCCAGTTCCCTCTCCATCCCGACCGGCACTCGATAGCGTCCTCGCTGAGTGTATCCAATGTGGAACTACGGCCAATGGAATGCCTGATTATATGGCGATCGACCGCAGCGGCGGTCGTTCAAGCTCTATCCCGGCGCGATTTGTTTATAACCCCCAGATGGGAGTGATGCTGCGGAAGCGCTTTCGATTAGGCCGCTATAGGTCATGCCATCGACCATCGGGATCATGGCGTCGAACCGTACATTGTCGAATATCTTGAACCGGGAGAAGATGATGGTCCTCGAACGCGCTGAAATTCACATCAAAGAAGATCTGGTCGCTGAAGCGGTCCGGCTGCTCAGCACGCGCGGGCTTGCGCTGACCAGGCAATATACCGGCTGCCGCTCGTTCAAGGTCATGCAGTGCGTGGAGCACCCGGATCGCATCATGTTTCTCGCCGAGTGGGATTCCATCGAGGTCCACCAGGAATCGCGTCACGAGCCTGCGCACGTCGAGTTTCGGGAAATGCTGCTGCCCTACGCTGCGGGCGCCGTGCCGACCGTTCACTTCATCGAAGTCGAAGCCGAATAGGCAAGGTCCTGGCTTGCCTATGGCAAACGGTGCACAATGATTGGCATCGTGGGTTTCATGCGTTGCCCGGCTTCGTCCGACGCCAGATTCGGTTCACGAACCGCTGCAATTCCTGCGTCCGGTCTTCGCTCTCGGGCCCGGCCATGAACATGACGTGCGTGGCAGCGTCGAAGACGTGCAACTCGGCCTCGATGCCGGCGCGGCGCAGGGCGCGGTGCATCAGGACGGTGTTCGAAAGGAACAGGTCGCGCGTGCCGCTTTGCAGGAAGGTCGGGGGAAAGCCTTTGGTGAAGTCGCCGAACAGCGGCGAGACATAGGGATCGCGCAGGTCGTGCCCATCGGCATAGAGCAAGTTGGCCGGCATCAGGCTGCTCGTGAGCGCAGTGTCGATACCGAGCAGGGACCGGAAGGAATCGCCGCTTTCGGTGAGGTCGATCTCGGGAGTCATCAGCACGGCGCCTGCGGGCAGGGGGAGGCCTTCGTCGCGGGCGCGCAGGATCGTCGCCGCGGCGAAGTTGCCGCCTGCCGACGGGCCGCCGACGATGATGTCCTCGGGGGAATGCTCGCACAGCAGCGCACGATAGGCGGCAAGGCCATCGTCTATGGCGGCGGGAAATGGGTGATCCGGCGCCATGCGGTAGTCGACCGCCCAGACCTTGGCGCCCACCAGGCCTGCACTGATCGCCGCCATCGCGCGGCAGCACTCGCCGCCGCCCCACAGCAGCGCGCCACCGTGGAAGTCCAGGTAGACTGCGCGGTCGTCCTGCTGCGAGAGGCCGCGCGGAGTGGCCACGAAGACCCGAGCACCGTCAGCGTCGATCTCGGTGACGTCCACGTCGATCCCTTGCGCCATCATCGACAGTCCGGCCAGGCCGATGCGGTCCATCTCGGCGATCATCGCGCGCCAGCTAGCGATGTCGTCCAGCTCGGGCCATGGCGGGTTGGACATCGTTCCCTGGGCGAGTTGCATCTGTGCTTCGGGACTAAGGTGAGCCGGTATCGGAAGATCGCGCGCCGGGACGTGCAGCGTGGGCAGAGTGTCGGGACCTGTCATGGAATTCGTTCTCCCGCCAGCCGGCCATGCTGCCGGGCGTTTCGCATCTATTCGGAATCGGGTATCGTCGCGTAACTCCCATCTGGGGGGAGGGCGGAGAGGCAATTCGATGGGTTCGGCGGATCTTGGCGATCTGGTGACGGCGCTGCTTGATGGTCCGTTCGAGACGCCGCTATGGAAGACGTTTCTCGACCGCATCAGGGTGGCGACGCATGCTGATGTCGCGGTCCTGATCTTTCAGCCGCCCGGCATGCCGCCGGATGAGGCGTATCAGCTTACCTCCGGCCCGGTGACGCTGACGCAAAGCAACGAGATGTATCGCCGCCACTTCTTCCGCAACGGCGCGGTTCAGGGCGGGCGCACGCCGGAAGGCATACCTTACTCGATGCACGATCTGCTCAAGCTGGACGAGGGTGAGCACGCATCGTTCTACGAAGAACTGGTCGAATTGGAGGGCATCAGCGCGGTTCGCACGATGCGGGTCGAGGAAGCGAGCGGGATCGACGCTTGGCTGACGATCGCTCGGCATGGCGACGATTTCGGGAAGGAGGAATCCGACCTGCTTGTGCGGATCGCTCCGTATCTCAGGGGCATGTTCCGCAACTACATCGCCAGGGAGCACGACCGGTTCACCGCGGCGCTGACGGCTGAGGCCGTTTCGCGCCTGCAGTTCGGCTGGGTGGCGCTCGATCAGGCGGGGCAGGTCGTCGCATCAGACCAGTTCGGGGAGAGGCTTCTTGCGCAGTCGGGCGTTATTTCCCGCAATCGCTTCGGGCGGCTGTCGATCAAGCCGCAGCAGCTCGAGCGCGAAGTGCTCGATGCGGTCGCCAGGATCGCTGCCGATCCGCAAAGCCGTCCGCGTGCCATCCCGCTGCGTAGCGACCCCTGGCTCGACATGCTGCTGGTGCCCACGCGCGAGAAGAGTCTGATGACCAGCGCCGCGCCGGTCGTGATCGCCTATGTCCACGGTGACAACTGGCGTTCGACCGATCGGTGCGGCCAGTTGGTCGATCTGTTCTCGCTCTCGCCCAGCGAAGCGCGCCTGGCGCTTGCATTGTGTCGCGGCAAGTCGATTGCCGAGGCGGCCGAGGAATTGAAACTGACGATCGAAACGGCGCGCAGCTATTCGAAGTCGATCTATGCCAAGACGGGATCGCGCGGACTGCCCGACCTCGTCCGGATCATCATGGGCAGCGTTCTGGCCCTGGCGCCCGAACCGGTGTCCGAGCTCATCAGGAACGGTTAGCCTTTCGCGATTTCCGCGTTGCGCAGGATGAAGCGCTGGATCTTGCCGCTCGGCGTCTTGGGCAGGGTTTCGACGAACTCGATCTCGCGGGGGTAGGCATGCGCGGCCAGCCGCTGGCGCACATGGACGCGCAAATCCTCGGCAAGTTCCGCAGTGGCGGTGACGCCGGGTTGCAGGATGACGAAGGCCTTGACGATCTCGGTTCGCTTCGGGTCCGGCTTGCCGATCACGGCGGTTTCGACCACCGCAGAGTGCTCGATCAGCGCGCTTTCCACGTCGAAGGGGCCGATCCGGTAGCCGGACGAGGTGATCACGTCGTCGGCTCGGCCGACGAAGCTGATGCTGCCGTCCGTGTTGAGTTCCGCAGTGTCGCCGGTCAGGTAATGGCGTTCGCCCAGCGACGGCGTAGGCACGCCGCGATAGCCGGTAAACCAGAACAGCGGCGAGCCGCGGCGATCGAGCGCAAGGTTCCCCGGCTGGCCCGGCGGAAGCTCTACGCCGGTATCGTCGATCACGACCATGCGCACCCCAGGCGCGGAAACCCCGGCTGCGCCCTCATGAACCGGGTGGGCGAGCGCATGATGGTTGCACACCACCATGCCCAGCTCGGTCTGCCCATAGTGATCGTGGATCGTCGTATCGAGATGCTGCGCGAACCAGCGGATGACTTCCGGGTTCAGCGGCTCGCCGGCGCTGCTGACGGCGCGGAGCTTGCCTTTGATCGGCGCCACGGCTTCAGGCCCCGTGGCCATCACGCGGCGGAACGCGGTCGGCGATCCGGCGAGGTTGGTGATGCCGAACGCCTCGATGACCGCCACGGTGTCTTCGACCGTGAACGGCGCATCGTGCAGCATCGTCGTATGGCCGAGCGCCAGGGGGCCGATAATCGCGTAGTAGAGGCCATAGGCCCAGCCCGGATCGGCGATGTTCCAGAAGCGGTGGTCCGGGGTAACGCCGATCGCATCGCGGACGTAGAGCGCGAAGGGCGCGATGGCCTTGAGCGGCACCAGCAGCGGCTTGGGCGCGCCGGTCGTGCCCGAGGTGAACAGCATCAGGAACGGGTCGTCGGCGGTCAGGACGACCGGCTCGGTTATCGGAACGGCCGCTTCAAGCTCTGCCTGGAAATCGAGATCCCTGCCCGGGATGGAGCCCGCGCCGGCCGCGACGGTGACGATACGTGCCGTGCAGTCCACTTCGTCGAGCTTCGGACGGTTCACATGATCGACGATGATGACCTTCGCGCCCGAGCCCCGCACGCGCTGCTCGATCGCCTTGGGGCCGAAGGCGGTGAACAGCGGCTGGTAGAGCGCGCCGATCCGCCAGGCGGCCAGGGCCGTTACGACCAGTTCCACCTTGCGCGGCAGCAGCGCCGCCACGGTGTCGCCCGCGCGGACCCCTTGCGCCTGCAGGGCTCCGGCAAAGCGTTCGGACAGATCCTTCAGGTCTTCGAAGGTGTACCGCTCGGCCGTGCCGGCTGCATCGACGCAGATCAGGGCGGTCGCGCTTGTGCCGCAATGCCGGTCGCAGCAGAGCGCCGCGGCGTTCATGGTGCCGTCCCCAAGGATGTCGCGTTGGGCGGCGTCCAGATCGAACGTCGCGTAGGTTTCCGCATAGACGCGAACGGCTGTGTTCGAGGGGGTGAGGGTGTCCATGTTCACGTCATCTCTCCGCTCGGCGCGTTTTCGCACCTTTCCGATTGTCGTCGACCGCCCAAAGGCGCGGTATCGTCTTCCCATGCGCCATAAATTCGGGGATGGCCGCCCCCAAATGGGATGGGTCGAGCTATCTCTTCGGGGGCAAGGTGTCGGGCGCAACGGGCGCGGCGGTCCGACCGCGCCCGTTGCGGGGTAGAGGGAGAAGTGTCAGTCGATCACGCCGGCCTGTCGGCCGCTTTCACCGATCTGCAGCATCCGCCTGTCGCCGGGCCGGCACTCCCAGTTCGCCGCATTCCTGACATCGCCAACGCCCTTGTAGCGCGCCATTTCGGGGAACTTGCACAGCGGCATTCCGCGGCCCTGAGGCTTGGTGAAGTCCTTGAGGCCCAGCGCGTTGACCGAGTATTGCACGGCGGGGAGGGCGTCAGGGGCGATGCCTTTCTCCACCCAATTCTCCATCGCGGTCAGGGCGTCGAACGTGTTCGGCCCTTCGCCGCTCATGCTGCAATGGCCGGTTCCGGGCAGGCCGAACAGGCGGACGTTGCGCTGCAGCTTGCCGTAGCCGCCGTGCATCCGCGCAAGCTCCTTGTAGAAGTTGATCGACATGTACGGCGTCAGCACGTTGTCGCTGAGATTGTGCCACATCAGGAACTTGCGGTCCTGCCGGATGAACCGGTCGAAGTTCCTGGGGAAATGCCCGATGCCCATCGCCGTGCGCTGCCGCAGCAGCGCGACCTCGGCCTTGGGCACGACGATGCGGTAGCGGCTGACTTTACCCGGCCCGCCGCGCTGGAACCGGATGATGTCGCGGGTGAAGAAGGCCGGATCGTTCTTGTGGACGAACAGCTTGAGATAGGCGTCGGCCAGCGGCCAGTATCCCGCGCCGTTGACGTCTCCATTGTCCGATCCGGGGAAGGGATCGCGCGCGGAGAGATCGGCCGGTCGCTTGGGTGTGATGAACGACATCGCCTGAAGGTCGCTGACCGAGAGACCGGGCTGGACGACCTTGCCATCCTCGTCGGTCACGGCGGTCAGCAGGGTGCTGACGGTCTCGGCCTGCTCGGGCGTGAAGCACTGGCCTGCGTTGCTGCCATCGCACTTGGGCAGGTCGCGCTCCGCCACGAAGTTGCATGCGGCCGGGTTCTGGATCAGGCCGTCCTTGACGCCGTCCAGACCGTCACACTGCGCGGTGACGAGCGGGGCGATCTGCTGGAGCAGGTTGGCCGGAACCACGGCGCCTTCCGAGCGGAGCTGGGCGATCGGGACGCCGGCGAACTGGAACGAGGTGCCCATCGGGTTGTAGGCCGAGCCGCCGATGATCCCGTCGTATTCCTCAGGGAAGTAGGATGCGGCCACAAACGCGTCGCGGCCGCCGCCTGAGCAGCCGTTGAAATAGGACCGCGCGATGGTCTGCTTTTCACCGCGTACGCGATCGTAGAATGCGGTCGTGAAGCGCTTGCCGACTTGCGCCAGTACCTTGTCGGCGCGGTAGAAGAAGTCGGTGATGGCGTCCTCGTCGACCTGTCCCGGGCCCTTGATCGCCCAGTTTCCGCCGGAGAAGCCTTCGTGGCCCTCATCGGTCGCGAACTGGGCATAGCCCTTCTTGATTCCATCCCAGGGCATGCCCTGATTGGTCACGGTGATGGTCATCGGATTGGCAGGGTCGCTCACCGCGAACTGTCCGCAATGTCCGGAGCAGCCGAGTTGGAGGAACTTGCCGTTCCAGTTGGCCGGGAAGGTCGCCATGAAGTTGGCGGTCTTGCCGGTCGTGGGATTGGTCACGAAGCTGCCGCTGACCTGGCAGAACGCCGGCACGTCGCCGGCCGCGGCGGTGAACTTGACCCCGCCAGGGAAGTTTGGACCGTTGCGGATCGGCTTGACCGTCACGCCGGCCCCTAGCGCTGCGGCGACGGACTGCACGGCATCGGCGCGGCAGACCGTGGTGATGTCGGCGGGCGCCGCGGCGGCGGCCACCACGGGCTGCTGCGCCGTCAGGCCAAGCGTCGCGGCGAGGCCAAGCGAGCCGGTCGCTGCGGTCAGGGCGGCCATTCGGCGGCGCCTGCCAGCCATGATGGTACTAATCATCGCGTCATCTCCCTTGGTCTTTGTTTTTAGGCGGGGGCTTTGGGGCAGCAGCATGGGGATGTGGGCCGCCTGCTACCGCCGGGTTTGACAGTCGTTTCCGGTTTGTCCGGCTGCCCAGTCGACCCCTTGCTCAAGCATCTGGACGAAGACCGCGTCCGAATAGCGTTCGGGCAGGTGGCCGATGGCCGAATAGAACATGCGGCCGCGTTTGTTTCCCGTGCCGATGCAGCGGCTCCAGGCGATCGGATGATCGCCCATCCGCAGGTCCATGCCGCCTCGGCCTTCGGGCTTGTAGGTACTCTCGTCGAGCGTTGCGATTATCCGCGAGCCCGACGCGCGGGGGTTGGTCTTGAACGAATACCACTCGTCGTTCATGTCCCACTTCTGAGGCAAACCCTTGGCCACGGGATGCGCGGTATCTTCGAGCTTGATCCGCGCGATCTGGAACTGTGGGGTCGACGGATGCCCGAGGAACCGCGCGCCCAGCAGTCCGTCGACATACCAGTCCCAGAAATAGACCGGATCGCCTGCCGATCCGTGTACGCCGACGAAGCCGCCGCCCTTTTCCATCCAGCTGCGGAACGCCCGGCGCTGGCTGAGGGTGAGGACGTCGCCGCTGATGTTGTTCCAGATCACCACGTCGAACTGGCGCAGGATGCGAGGGGTGAAGGCGGCGCCGTTCTGGGTGGTGACCAAGGCCCAGCCTTTCCGCTGCGCCATGGTGACGAAGGCGGCGTGGCCGGCATCGACTGAGGGACCGTCGCGGAAACCGTTGATCTTCTCGAATAGCAGCACGCGCGGGCGGCCTTCGGGGATGACGAAGCGAGGCGGCACCGTGTCGTAGCGGGCGCAGCGGGCGATCTTGTCGGCGCGGGTGACCGGAACCTTGGCGAGTTCGCGATCGATCGCGGCAAGATCCGGCGAGGGCTGGCGGAGGAACCCTGCGCCTTCCTTGATCGTCAGGATCGAGGCGAAGCTCGGCGGTGTCGTTCCGAGGACACCCGGCGGAATCGGGCCGGCGAGCGCGGGCATGACCTTGCCGGCCGCGGCCTTGGCCTGAGGATTCAGAAGGATGTCTATCAGCGGCGAGCTGGAGGAATAGGGCGCATCGCGCAGCGGGCAATCGATCAGCGGCGTGGTCGCCGTACGGGCCACGGCGGGACTGCCGGTGATCGGGCCTAGTGCAAGAGCGCCCAGCACGATCGATAAAAGAGTGCGTTTCATCTTGAATCCTGTCGATGCCTAGGACCAGGAGAGGTCCTGTTTGCGGAAGGGAGTGCGGCGTATGCGTTTGCCCGTCGCGGCGAAAATCGCATTGCCGATCGCCGGCTGGATCGGCCCGGTAGGCGCTTCGCCGATGATCGCCATCCGCTCGTGGCCCGAAAGCGCGTCGAAATGCACGTTGACCGGAGGCACGTCGGCCATGCGGACCATCGGGTACTCGTGGAAATTGCCCTCCACGATCGCGCCATCCTTGACCGTCAGCTCTTCGTTCAGCGCGGCATTGAGCCCGAAACAGGTCCCGCCTTCGATTTGCGCGCGGACCGCGTCGGGATTGGCGACGCTGCCGCAGTCGAAGGCGACGTCGATCTGCTCGACCTTCAGCTCGCCCTCCCGGCTCACCGAGACGCGCGCGACCGTGGCGATGATCGATCCGTTGTGATGAATGCTCGCCATCGGCCAGCAGGAGATGGCGATGCCGCGCCCTTGGCCCTTGGGCAGCGGCGTGTTCCATCCGGCCTTGTCCGCGACCACGCGCAGGCAGTCGCTCCACGGCTTGTCCCACGTTTCCAGAAGCTTGAGCCGATATTCGAGCGGGTCGATGCCGGCGGTCACCGCGCATTCGTCGATGAACGTCTCCAAGTTGAAGACATGGCTATTGTAGCAGGGGGCCCGCCAGGCGCCGTTGAGGATGTGCATCGGCAGGTTCGCGCCGGTCAGCCGGACGTTCGGGATGATGCCGCTGTGGAAGTAGGGAATGTCGAAATAGCCCAGCGGCAGCATGAACGCGGGCCGCGTGCCGACATAGGCCATTTCGCCCGTCATCGCCTGGGGCAGACCGGTCGCATCGTCGAGCGTGGCGCGGAATCTGGTGAAGATCGGCGTGCGATAGCGCCCCTGGCGAAACGTCTCCTCGCGCGTCCAGATGACCTTGACCGGCTTGCCGGGGAACTCCTTCGCCACGGCAACGGCCATGCGCACGTCGTCGGCTTGCGTACGCCGGCCAAAGCCGCCGCCCACATAGGTCTGGTGGACGCGAACCTGCTCGGGCGGGAGGCCGGTTTCGTCGATCACCACCCAATAGGCCTGCTGCTGATCCTGCGTTGGAACCCATGCTTCGGCGCTGTCGGCGGTGACGAGGACCGTTGCATTGAGCGGTTCCATCGCCGCGTTCTCGCAGTAGGGTGTGCCGTAGTCGCCTTCGACCACGCGCTTGCCGGAGGCGGTTGCGACATCGCCTCGCTTGTGCAAGGTCTGTGCGCCCGCATTGCCGCGAAGCTCGCTGCCCGCGGCGTAGATTTTCTCCGCGTCGGTCCATTGCGCGCCTGGCCCCGCGTCCCACTCGATCGGCAGCGCTTCGAGCGCCTGGCGCGCCTGCCAGTAGTGGTCGGCGATCACGGCAACCCCGCTCTGGGCGACGGAATCTCCCAGGCCGAACGTGCTGGCCTCCTTGACCGGCGCGCCTCGGGTCTTGGCCGGATCGATCACCACGACCGCGTGGACCCCCGGCAGCTTGAGCGCCGCCTCGGGCTTGTGGCTCTTCAGCCTGCCGCCGTGGACCGGTGCCTGGATCAGCGCCGCGTGGACCATTCCGGGCAGCTTCACGTCGATGCCGAAGATCGCCTTGCCGGTGACGATCTCCGGTATATTGAGCTTGGGCAGCGATTTCTTGCCGAGCAGCTTCCATTCGCTGCGCGGCTTGGGCGCGGGTTCGGCGGGCAGGACGATTTTCGCCGCATCGGCAGCCACCTCGCCGAAGCGCAGGCTGCGGCGCGAGGCGGCATGGGTCAGCACGCTATCCTTCACGCCGATCTCGGCCGCCGGCACGCTCCAGCGCGCCGCCGCTGCCGCCTTCAATCGTTCCCGCGCGCTTGCGCCTAGCTGGAGGACGTGCCGCATCCGCTCCTTTTCGGTGCTGTGGCCGCCGAAGAACGGTTGGAAGCCGACCGCATAGACCTTGTTCTCGACGTGATTGCGCTGGATCGAGGCGAAGGCCACGCGGACCTTGCTCCAGTCGCATTCAAGCTCCTCGGCGACGGTCATCGCCGCCTGGGTCATTGCGCCGTTGCCGATCTCGGGTTGCGGCACGCGCACGGTTACGGTGTCGTCGGCGGCGATCTCGATCCAGGGCGAGAACTCGATGCCGGCCGCGCTGTCTGGGCCCCAGGGACCGACCGGTGCGGCATCGTCGGCGCTCCGAGTCTCGCCCCGACCGATGCCCAGCGCCATCCCGCCGCCGAGCACCGTGGCGGAGACCAGGAAGTTACGGCGATCGAGGATCATCGTCGTCATCGCGATTTCCTCAAGCCGGTTGGCGGGCGGCGCGATGGATCGCCGCGCGAATGCGGGGATAGGTGCCGCAGCGGCAGATGTTGGTCATCGCTTCGTCGATGTCGGCATCGGTGGGCTGCGGCTTCTTGTCGAGCAGATCGGCCGCCGCCATCAGCATGCCCGACTGGCAGTATCCGCATTGCGGTACGTTCATCTCCGCCCAGAGCCGTTGCAGGCGATGGTCGCCTTTCGCGGACAAGCCCTCGATCGTGGTCACGTCGGCGTCCGCGACGCTGTCGAGCGGAATCTGGCACGACCGCATGGCGTCGCCGTTGAAATGCACGGTGCACGCGCCGCACAGGGCGAGGCCGCAGCCGAACTTCGTGCCGGTCATGCCGAGATGATCGCGCAAGACCCAGAGCAGCGGCGTGCCGGGATCGGCATCCACTGTCTGCGCGGCTCCGTTCACCCGAAATTTGACTACGGCCATCCTTGACCCTTTCCCATTGAACGCGGCCGGCTTGAGATATTCGACCTGCGAGTGCCGAGCAAATGCTCAGCGGAATTCGCCACCCGACAGCGGCGAGCCTAGTTCAGATAGCGTCCGCCGTTCACGCTCAGGGTGTGTCCGGTGATGTAGTCGGCATCGTCGCTTGCCAGAAAGGCCACGGCGGCTGCGATGTTTTCCGGTCGGCCTGGGCGCTTCATCGGCGTCATGGGCGCGAAGCCTTCGACGTCCACCGGCGATTCCTGCAGGCCTTCGGTGTTCACGAACCCCGGCGGCACGGCGTTCACCGTGATGCCGCTGGTGGCATATTCCATCGCCAGCGCCTTGGTCAGCCCGAGCACCCCGCCTTTCGACGCCGCGTAGTGCGCCTGGAGCGCGGAACCCGTCTGCGCGGACGAGGACGCGATGTTGATGATCCGTCCGCCCCCTGCTTCCAGCATGTCCGGGATCATCGCCTTGCAGCACAGGAACGGCCCCTTGAGGTTGATCGCCATGAGGTCGTCCCAGATCGGCTCGGTGATGTCCTCGAACTTCACGAAGGGCGAAAGCGCGGCGTTGTTGACGAGGATCGTCACGAGGCCGAGTTGGGCATGCGTCTGCTCGACGGCGCGGGCGATCTGGTTGGCCTTGGACGAATTGCATTCCAGGCCGATCGCCTGTCCGCCGGCTTCGCGGATCAGTCGTGCGGTTTCCTCCACGCCTTCGAGGTTGAGGTCCCAAGCCGAAACCGCCGCGCCATCGCGCGCAAGTCGCAGGGCGATTGCCCGGCCAAGGCCGCGCGCTGCCCCGGTGACGACGGCGACTTTGCCTTCTAGCGACATCTCTTGCTCTCCCCGAATTCGATCTCGGCTATTGGGAATCGGGGAGCGTTAAGTAACCCCCAGATGGGAGGCGCGTGAGGGGCGGACGAGCTTTACGGGAAGGGGCAAATCCCCGAGTTTCCTGGAGAGCGCCATGATCATTATTCACCGCCGTGCGGGCTGGCTCAAGAAGCGCGTGACGCTGGGGGCAATGCTGTCGGTGGGCGTGGCGTCGCTGCTCGTCGGTGGATGCGGGAGCAAGCCGGTCCAGCCTGAGGAAGGCGTCGGCGCCGAGGACAACTGGACCGCCCCCGGCGGCGCTGCGGACGAGAGCGGCTATAGCCGCCTGACCCAGATCGATGTCGGCAATGTCGGCAAGCTGGGGCTCGCCTGGTCGATGGACCTGCCCGAGGAGGTCACTCTCGAATCCACTCCGCTCGAGATCGACGGAACCCTCTATTTCTCGGGCGGCTACGCCGAGGTCTATGCGGTCGACGCGGTCACCGGCAAGCTGCTGTGGAAATTCGATCCGATGACCTGGCAGCGCCGGCCGGACAAGTTCCACTTCGGCGCCAATCGCGGCATCGCCTATGAGGACGGCAAGATCTTCACCGTCGAGATGGACGGCACGGTCGACGCGCTCGACGCCAGGACCGGCAAGGTGCTGTGGTCGGCCCAGTCGATCCCGCCAGAGGCCAAGGCCAACAACAGCACCGGCGCGCCGCGGACGATGAACGGCAAGGTCATCATCGGCAATGCCGGGGCCGATGCCGGCGGGCGGGGCTTCGTCACCGCATTCGATGCGAAGACGGGGAAGATGCTGTGGCGGTTCTACACGGTTCCCGGCACGCCCGAGCAGAACGCGGGCGATCCGGCGATGGAGGCGGCCGCCAAGACCTGGGGGCCCGACTTCACCAAGGGCACCGGCGGCGGGGGCACGGTGTGGAATGGGATGACCTTCGATCCTGAACTGAACCGCGTCTATATCGGCGTCGGCAATGCCGGCGGTTACGACCCGCTGAAGCGCGACCCTGGAAGCCGGGGCGACAACCTCTATACCGCCTCGATCGTCGCGCTCGACGCGGATACCGGCAAATACATCTGGCACTACCAGGAAAACCCGCGCGATAGCTGGGACTACAAGGCGACGCCGAACATCGTGATGGCGACGCTGAACCTGGATGGAAAGCCGACCAAGGTGCTGATGCATGCGCCGACCAACGGCTTCTTCTACGTGCTGGATCGCGCCACCGGAAAGCTGCTCAACGAGCCGGGCAAGACCACCGAGGTGACCTGGGCCAAGGGCATCGACCTGAAGACCGGCCGCCCGATCGAGAACCCCGACATCCGCTACGAGACCGGCAAGGCCGAGATCTGGCCGGGGACGATCGGCGGGCACAACTGGCAGGCGATGAGCTACAGCCCGCGGACGGGGCTGGTCTATGTCCCGGTCCATCAGGTCGGCGCGCTGTTCTCGCGCGATCCCGCCGACCAGACCGACGACGCGGTCAACATCATGGGGCTGGTGATCAAGCCGCTGATCAAGAAGCCGGGCGATGGCCACGGCTATCTCGTGGCGTGGGACCCGGTCGCGCAGAAGGAAGCCTGGCGCGTCCAGCACGATCACATCTGGAACGGCGGGACGCTGGCGACGGCGGGCGGCTTGGTGTTTCAGGGCACGGCCGACGGCTTCTTCCGCGCTTACGACGCCAAGGGCGGGAAGGAGCTGTGGAAGTTCGACGCCGGCCTTGGCATCATCGCCGCGCCGATGAGCTTCAGCGCGGGGGGCAAGCAGTATGTCTCGATCCTGGTCGGCTGGGGCGGAACCTCGGCGGCGATGAGCGGGGTGCTCGACGTGGGCTGGAAGTACGGCGCCCAGCCGCGCCGGCTGCTGACCTTCGTGCTCGACGGCAAGGCCAGGCTGGAGCCCAGCGCGCCGCGCGACATGAAGGTGCATGCTCTCGACGACCCCGCGCTGGTGCTGAGCGAGGCCGATGTCGCGATGGGCAAGGGCCTGTCGATCGCCTGCATGTCATGCCACGGCGCCGGCTTCCGCGGCGCGGGGGCTCCGGGACCGGACTTGCGGGAATCGGCGATCGCCTTGCGGCTGGACACCTTCACCCAGATGGTCAGGGAAGGCCGGATGGAAAAGGGCATGCCGCAGTTCAAATGGATGACCGACGATCAGATCCGCGGGGTCCACTCCTACATCCGCGCGCGGGCAAGAGAATCGCTGGGGCTGCGAAAACCCACTGCTCCCGCCGCGACGTCGCAAGACGCTGCGTCGACCAAGCCGATGGGTGGCCTGTAAGATCCTGATGACTGGCGGGCGAATTGTGCGCAGGCCCGCCTGACCCTTTGCGCAAATTCGCTCAGCCAATGCGGAACGAATGCAGCCGTGAGGCAATTCTTTGCCTTGCCCGATCCAGAGCAGCAAAAGACCGGGCTTCGCGTCGCGAAGCCCGGTCAGTTGGGAGGAACTCTGGTATGCGAGGTATTAGAACCTCTTGTTGATTCCGAACTGAATGAAGCGGCCGAGGGTGCCGCCGTTGGTATAGCCGTTGGTGTTCGGAACAAGCTCGTTGAGCGCCCGGTAGATCGGCGGATCCTGATCGAACAGGTTGTTGACGTTCAAGGTCAACGACGTGCCGTTCAGGGCGCCTTCGCCCTTCAGGTCGTATTTGAAGAACAGATCGACCGTGTTGTACGAGCTGACCGAAGTTTGTGTCGTCCCGACACCGACCGTCGGGTTCAATCTGTAACCCCCGCTGTGGTTGAGTGAGGCCTGCGCCCGCAGAGCGCCGATCTGGGCGCCCAGGGTCGTGCGGAACCGGAAGCGGCTGGTATTGAAGGAGATCTGGTCGAGGTAGGGCGAACTCGGCGTGGCCTGCTGGTTGCGCGTCAGTTCGTAGGTTCCATTGAACGCGAAGTCGATCGAGCCGAAGCCAGTCTCGAGGATATAGGATGCCGCGAAATCCAGGCCGCTGAGGTTGAAGTTGGCAAGGTTCGTCTTGCGCGCGTCGAGGATCGCATAGCAGCCGCCCGACGCTCCGGCGGGGCCACCCGGCGTGTTGCCGCCGCAACTGGTGCCGTTGATGCCGCTGACGCCGCCGGCGCCGCCGGCCAAGGCGATCACCGCGTCGATCTGGGACTGCGTCGGGTTGAAGGTGATCAGCGGAGTGCCGACGAAGTTCGGATAGAACGTCGTGCTGGTGAATCCGGGGATGCTGATCGCGCCGCTGTAGATGATCTTGTAGTAGGAGGTCGACAGGCGCAGCCCCGGCACGAACGGCGGATCGAGATCGATGCCGAGCGACAACGTCTTGGCGCGCTGCGGCTGGATGTTCGGCGCGTTGCCGAGCACGATCGCCACAGGCCGCCCGCCGCTTGCCGGCACGGTTACGCCGTTGATCGTCGTGCCGACGAGGTTGGCGGCCGGGTAGAGGAACGGAATGGTCGTGAACGTGACCGACGTGCGCGATTCGGCAGGCTGGTCAGCGAGGCTGGGAGCCACGAACGACTTGCCCCAGGAGCCGCGGAGCTTGATCCATTCCACGGGCCTGTAGGTCACGCCGAACTTCGGGTTGAAGGTGCCTCCGAAATCGCTGTAATTGTCATAGCGGCCGGCCGCTGACAGGGTCAGCTCCTGCATCCCCGGCGCGCCGTTGTCCGCGCCGAAGACCGGGACCACCAGTTCGCCGAAGACCGACTTCACGCTGCGGCTCGTGTCCGCGTTTCGTAGGGGACCGTAACCGGCCACGATCGCCGATCCGGCGAAGCCGGTGTCTTCGGTCCCGGCGAGGATGACGCCGTTACGCGCGCTGAAGTGCTCGTGGGAATATTCGGCGCCGACCGCGATCTTCACCGCGCCGCCAGGCAACTGGAACAGGTCGCCGTCTAGCGAGAGGCGCGAGTTGAACTGCCGCTGCCGCGTCCGGCCATAGAGCTGGAAGCTGGACAGTACGGCCAGGGCCGCAGAATCGCTGGCCGATGGATTGTACGGATTGAACAGGCCCGCGACGATTGCTTTGTCAAGCGAGGTCTGATCGAAGGTGCCGCCGCGGTAGTTGGTGGAACTCTGGCCGTAGCTTGAAACGAGCTTCGCCTGGAAGTTGTCGCCCAGCTTGAGGGTGACAGTCGGCGCGATGCCCCAGGTTTCGAGCTTGATCGTCGTATCTTGCGCGTGGTCCCCGCCAAACTGGTAGTTCACCGTCTGTGTCTCATACATGTTGCATGAGAGATTGAAGATCACGCCGGGCGCGACCTCGGTTGGACAAGCGCCGGTCGTAACCTTGTTGCTGTCGAAGATCGGGCTGGTCAGAAAGCCGTATTGGGCGAGAAACGAAGGACCGAAGTTGGTCGTCCCCAGGAATGGCCCGGCTTGCGAGAAGTTCTGGCGGTTGGTGTAGAAAGCCCGCATGTCCAGCGTCAGGTTGTCGGTGAGCTGCTGGTTGAGTCCAACCATCACCGAATGACGCTTCTCGCGCGGATAGATGGTCGCGAGGTCGGAGTTGTCGCAGGAATTCGCCGTCCCGACTCCCTGGCGCGTCCCGTTCGCATTCAGCGCATAGTCGCCAAGGCCGCCGATTGTCGTGCCCGTGGCTGGCGTTCCGACGTTGCCGACATTGACGTTGCCCGGTGAGCATTGGAGGCTTGCCACCGGGTTCCCGCCGATCAGGCGGCCCGTCGGATAGAATACGTGGTCCAGATCGCGGCCGACCAGTTGGTCGTGCTGCGCGTAGTTGTACGATGCGATGATCGATCCGGTCGCCCAGCTATGGCCGGCGGTCGCGCTGACATCCCAGGCATCATAGTGATGCGCGAAGCCGAAGTGGCCGCCCACTTCGATGCCATCGAACTTCTTCCTGGTGATGAAGTTGATCACCCCGGCAACGGCGTCCGACCCGTAGATCGCCGAGCCGCCATCAGGCACGATCTCGACCCGCTCGATCATGCCGGGCGGCACGATGTCGGGGTCCGGGCTGGTCACGGAGATGCCCGCGCCGACGACGCGGTGTCCGTCGACCAGGACCAGAGTGGGCGAGGAACCCGAGGTGTTGAACCCAGGCAGATTGCGCAGGTTCGGCCGGTTGGTCGTTACTGCGGTCGACGCGCCGGTCGGCACCTGGAGGTTGTTGAAGAATCCGAGTTGCGGCACGGTCTGGAGCAACTGGCTGGTGCTCGATGCGCCGGATTCCTCGACCTTCTTGCTATCGACTCCGATGACATTGGTGCCAGCAGGCGCGATGCCGCGGATCAGCGTGCCGGTGACGACGATATCGCTCGCGTTAGCCGTCTGATCATCCGCCGGCGCGGTATCCTGCGCATAAGCCGCGCCCGCCACCAGCAACGCCGAAACGGCGACGCCGCATTTGAGCGCCGCTGCGCTGGACTTTGCAATCTCGATTTTCATGCAAACCTCCCTTTCCCATTTCCTGGCTTCCCACCGGCTTTGCTTCCGTGTGGTGCCAGCCCCATGCCAAACGTCACGATGGGTCTTGCGCCCACATCAACCAGACACGTTATCCAGAGGCGGATCGGAGGATGAAACCCCCACGTGGGGGGTGTCGAGCCGTGATGCGGAAAAATTGGATTGGCCAGTTATCCGTAAGGAGGATCGTTGGAAATCGCGCCTCCGGCGATCCTCTCCTCGCCCCCCTATCTGGGGGTTTACCCCAGGCCGAAGGGATGCCCATGATGGGCAAAACACGGTGAGGGGTGTGCGCTTTGCAACTGAAATTAAAAAACTTTTTCACGATTTTCCTGGCGCTGCCGGCATCCGCGTGGGCGGCCTCGGATCACTCGGGCCGCGGTCCCGGGGCGACCGATTCACCGTGCAGCCAGTCACTGAAAGAATCTTTCCGTCCCGATGCGCAGACCACCGTTGTTTTGGTCAGGCCATTTCGCAAGGGTGAGCCGCTTGTCCTCTCGGGCGAGCTCGATGAGCGAACGCCGCGCGCCGTGAACGACCTGTGCCTCGTCAAATTGAACGTCGGGCCGGGCAATCCCGGGCCGGCCGGCGCGCCGTCGACGTCGTCGGGGATCGGGATCGAAGTGTGGCTGCCCTCGCCGGAGAATTGGAACGAGCGCCTGCACGTTTTCGGTGGCGGCGGCTGGGTCGGGGGATGGGCCGGGTCTGCGGATGCGATCGCCGAACCGCGCGCTGCTGCGGTCGCGGGAGGCGAGGGGGCCGTCTCATCCTCGACCGACGCGGGCCATTCGGGCACCATCGCCGGCTCGCCGTCGAGCGGCGGCGACTTCGCGATGAACCCGGACGGCACGGTCAACCGGGTACTGTGGCAGGACTTCGCGACGCGGGCGATCCATGAGCAGGCGGTCAAGACCAAGGCTCTGGCGGCGGTCTATTATGGCCGGCCCGCGAAGTTCTCATACTGGGATGGCGCCTCGACCGGCGGACGCCAGGCGCTGAAGCTCGCGCAGGAGCATCCCGAGGACTTCGATGGCATCATCGCCGCGATGCCCGCGATCTACTGGACCAACTTCGCGGTCGCCGGAGTCTACGCCCAGGTCGTCATCCAGCGCGATCTCGGTGGGATCGCCCCGACCGAGGCGCAGCAGGACCTGGTTTCGAACGCCGCGATCCGGGCATGCGACAGGGTCGGCGGGCGGCGCCTCGGCTACATCATGGACCAGGCGGCGTGCCGCTACGACCCCACCCAGGACGCGGAGGTCCTGTGCGTGGCCGACGGTGGGCGAGTGCCTGCGCCGGCATGCGTGACCAGGCTCCAGGCGCGGGCGATCAACAAGATCTGGTACGGTCCGACCCGGGACGGAACTGCCCCCGCGCCGAGCGTCGACAACGGGTGGGATCGGCCGCTGGGCGGCAATCGTCTGTGGTATGGCCTGCCGCGCGGGACCTCGCTCTACAACGCGCACTATAGCCGGCTGTTCAAGGTCAACGCCGGCTTCGCCAACCCCGGAGGACCCTGGACGCTCGCATCGGACATGGTCGCGCTGGCGTTGCAGGACCCGGCGATCGCCGCGCCGAATTTCCAGAACGCCCGCGCCAATGGCGCCGACGGGTGGAAGGCGCTGTCCTATGCCAAGCTGGCCGAAGCCTTCGACCGCGGCTTGGCGCAGCAGGAGGACTTTGCGCGGATCAACACCGACAATCCCGATCTCACCGCCTTCAAGGCGCGCGGCGGCAAGCTGATCGGCTGGCAGGGGATCAACGATGAGGTCATCCCGGTCCAGGGCATGATCCATTACTACGACAGCGTTCTCGCCAGGATGGGTGGGCTCTCGGCCGTTCGGGATTTCTACCGGCTCTACCTCCTGCCCGGCAACGGCCACGGTCCATACAACGGGACCTCGAACCCTGTCGCCAATCCCCCGACCTGGAGCGGAAACCAAGTCTATGCCGCGCTGGTCGACTGGGTCGAGCGGGGGAAGGCGCCCGATCGTCTGGAACTGAGCTCCCCGGCGGGAAGCCCCGATCCGATCGCCCAGCCAGCCTGCCCCTATCCGCAGCGCGCCGTCTTCTCCGGCGGGAACCCGGCGGTCTCCGCGAGCTACGTCTGCCGGGAAGCGCTCTCGCGCCGCTCTTCCGCCAAACTCTGAAAGAGAACGATACGATGACTGAAGATGCTTCCGCAAAGGGCGTTCTCGTCGCCGAGCATTGGGTGCCCGCGCCCACGACGGTAAGCGCGCAAGCCCAGGCCTTCCTCTCGCAGCGCATGGACCCCGGCGGGACCCGGCCCCCCGTCGGGACCGCGCACAAGGATGCCTGGCGGGCCTACATCGCCGAAAGCAATCACTGGCTCACGCTCGGCATGGCGGCAAGCGCGCAGGCATTCCCGGCCGAGGTCGAAACGCACCAGCTTTCGCAGACGTCCCTGTACGAACTGGTCCCCGACAATCTCGATCCCGGTTTCTCGGACTGCGCCCTGGTCTATCTGCACGGCGGGGCCTACCTGCACGGTTCGGGCATGGCCGGCGTCTATATGGCGATGCCGCTGGCCAGCCATGCGCGGCTGCGGACCTTCGTGGTGGACTACCGCATGCCGCCCGATCATCCGTTTCCGGCCGGGCTGAACGATGCGGTGGAAGCCTACAGGCTGGTGCTGGAGCGGTTCGCCGCTCCACAGGTCGTGATCGCCGGCGGCTCGGCTGGCGGCGGACTGGCGGGAGCGCTCGCGCTCAAGGTCCGCGATCTGGGCTTGCCGCTGCCGGGCGCCTGTGTGCTGGCGACGCCCGAGGCGGACCTCACGGAATCCGGAGATTCGTTCGAGACAAACATCCATGTCGACGTGGTCATGTCCGAGCGGTTGACCGACAGCATCGCACTCTACGCCGACGGGCACGACTTGCGCGACCCCTACCTGTCCCCGCTGTTCGGCGACTTCACCAAGGGCTTTCCGCCGACGTTCCTCAATTGCGGCACGCGCGACGTGTTCCTGTCGAACACCGTCCGCATGCACCGCGCTTTGCTGGACGCGGGGCTCGAAGCGGAACTGCACGTCTGGGAAGGCATGCCGCATGGCGGATTCTTCGGCGCGCCCGAGGATCAGGAGGTGCTCGCCGCGCAGGCGCGATTCCTCCGCGGGCGGCTGAAGCCGAACCGTGGATGAAGAATAGAGCAGGAAGGGGAGATGCGACGATGACGAATTCACGCTGGGATCATGCAATGATCCGTCCGCTCGCGAGCGTGCTTGCCGGGCTCGCGCTTTCGCTCTCTCTCGCTCAACCCGGCGCGGCGGGGCCGGCCGATACCGGACAGGTGGACCACCTGGAGCCCGGCAAGCAAGGTGAAACCCTACCCGGCGAAGCCGTGGTGCTGCCGCGCCCCTATTCGAAAGGAGTGCGCATCGTCGGTCACAGCGACGTCGGCAAGCGTTCCGGGAACCTGATCATGGCCTGGGCCGATCGCTGCGCCTACGTGGCCGGCGGCGTGGAGATCACGCCCGGCGGTCCCGCCAGGCAGCCTGTCGGCCCTACGTCGGGCGTGGCGGTGATCGACGTTTCCAGGCCCGCTTCCCCGAAGCTCGTCCGGTTCCTTCAGGACAAGGGCGCGCTCGATGCCGGGGAGACCCTGCATGCGGTGACGGTGCCGGGCCGGGCGGTGCTGGCGGCCAGCACCTATGGCGGGGTCGCGGGGATCAACGGACCGGCCGAGGGCTGGCTCGACATCTATGACGTGTCCGATTGCGCCAATCCCCGCCTGATGGCGGAAGTGAGATGGCCGGAGCCGGTGCACACGCTCACCGTCTCGCCCAACGGGCGGCGCGTCTATGGCACGGTGATCCAGCCTTTCGCCGGGACCGGCGGCATCCAGGTGATGGACATTTCCGACCTGGCCAGGCCGCGGTTCATCGGCAAGTTCGGCGCGACCCGGCCCGATGGCTCGACCTTCGAGTTCGCCCCGCACGAAATCTCGATCAGCCCCGATGAGCGGCGCATCTATGCGGGCGTGATCGCCTCCAAAGGCGGCGACCTCAACCAGGGCATCAAGACCTTTCCCCCGAATGCCGAGGGCCTGGGACCGGAGGCGGGCGGGATCTACATCTTCGACAACAGCGATCTCGCGCTGGGCCGGCCCGATCCGAAGCTGCGCCTTGTGGGCACGTCGCAGCACGGCGGCTGGCATTCGGCGGTGCAGGCGCGGATCAACGGCGTGCCCCATCTCGTCGGGGCGGGCGAGCTGGGCGCCTGCCCGGCCTCGTGGCCCAGGATCACCAATATCGCCGACGAGACCAGCCCGCGCATCGTCGGTCATTTCCGGCTGGAGATGAACTTCAAGGAGAACTGCCCGCCGCCTGACGCGGTTGAAACCGCCTCGAACGGCGTCACCGGCCGCGCCGGGACCGCCTCCACGCATTTCAACGATGTCGATAGCTCGACAGAGACGCGCCTGGGCCTGTTCCCTTTCATGCATGCGGGCATCCGCATCGCGGACCTGCGGGACCCGGCGAAGCCCACCGAGGTCGCCTACTTCAAGCCCGGGGACGCGTGCATGTCGCACGTCCGCTATAAGGCGGATGCGGGGCATATCTGGTTCGCCTGCATGGACAGCGGGTTCTGGGTGATCGAGCTGAAGCCGGAATTGCGCGCTGCGCTCGGCCTGCCCCGTGTGCGTTCGTTGGCGCGTTAGCCTGGCGCCCCGCGCATATTTGAAAGCTGCATAGGCCGATCTCCCATCTGGGGGTGCCTCCGCCTTCCGGCCTGTGACAATCCTGCACGGCACAAGCCGCCAAACGACGGCGGAGGCAGAGGGAGAAGGATGTGAAGGGCGTTACCTGGGGATGCCTCGCGGCGCTGGCCGCTGTGCTGCCGCACCCTGCCGCGGCGAAGCCGGCGGCCACGGGTGGGCCGGCGGCTCTGCCCGGCTGCGACGATTCCCTGAAGGCGGCGTTCCGCCCGGATTCCCTGACGACCGTGGTTCTCGTGCGGGCCTACAAGAAGGGGGAGCCGCTCGTGGTGGCGGAGCCGAAGGGTCCGCTCACCGGCACGGCGCTCAACGACCTGTGCCTGGTCAAGCTGGTGATCGGTCCGGGCAATCCGGGGCCGGCGGACGCGCCTTCGACCTCGCGCGGGATCGGCATCGAGATCTGGCTGCCGACGCGGGAGAACTGGGACGGGCGGATTCACAATATCGGTGGCCACGGTGGCTACGACGGTGGGCTGCAAGGCTCGCCCGATCGTGTCGACTGGCCTTATGCGGCCGCCACCGCCGGGGCCGAGGGCTCGGTTTCCGCCAGCACCGATTCCGGGCATGTTCCCAAGGACGGCAGTTGGGCGATGAACCCCGATGGGACGCCCAATCGCGCGTTGTGGGAGGACTTCTCCCACCGGGCGATGCATGAGATGGCGCTCAAGACCAAGGCGCTGGCGCGGCTGTACTACGGCCGGCCGGCGCACCACGCGTACTACGAAGGCGTCTCGACCGGCGGACGCCACGGCTACCAGCTCGTCCAGCGCTATCCCGAGGACTACGACGGCATCGTCGCCAGCCTGCCGACGATCTATTTCACGCGGTGGGGGATGGGGAACTTCTATCGCAGCCTCCTGATCGAACGGGACCTGGGCGGCGTACCTCTGACCGAGGCGCAGCAGGATATCGTCTCCAACGCGGCGATCCACGCCTGCGACGTCTTGGGCGGCGAGCACCTCGGCTACATCATGGACAACGCGGCCTGCCGCTACGATCCCAGCCTGGACCCGCAAGTCCTGTGCACGGCGGACGGCGGGACGAACCGGACCGCGGACTGTGTGAGCAAGACCCAGGCGATGGTCTTCAACAAGCTCTGGTACGGCATCACCGAGGACGGTTCCGCGCCGCCGCCGGCCGTCGACAACGGGGTCGGCCTCGCGCTCGGCGGCAAGCGCAAATGGTACGGCAGGGCGCGGGGGACGTCGCTCTATCTCGCCTATTTCACTAAGCTCAACGCCCAGATGATCGCGCTGCTGGGCGGAGGCGATAAGGCGGGATCGGCCAGCGGCGGCGCGGCCAGGACTGGCGAGATGTCCGACATGGTCGCGCTGGCGTGGCAGAACCCGACGATCGCCGGGCCGGAGTTCCGCAATGCGTCGGGGAACGGCCAGGACATGTGGAAGACGATGAGCTACCAGCAGCTCGCCAACGCCTTCGACCGCGGCATCGCCCTCGACCCGGTGTTCGGCGGGGTGGCGAGCGACAATCCGGATCTCTCGAGGTTCAAGGCCCGGGGCGGCAAGTTCCTGAGCTGGCACGGCTGGAACGATGAATCGATCCCCGTCCAGCAGTCGATGCACTATTACGAGCGGGTTGCCGAGGCGATGGGCGGCTTCGGGAAGGTGCAGGACTTCTTCAAGCTCTACCTCGTGCCGGGCGGCGGTCATGCCTCGCCCCACGGCACCTCCAATCCCGACGCCAACCCGCCGGCCGTGGCGGGCGGCCAGTTCTACAAGCTGATGGTCGACTGGGTGGAGAAGGGCATCGAGCCGGGACGGGTGGAGATCGTCTCGCCCAAGACCACGCTCCCAGTGATCCGCCAGCCGATCTGCCCCTATCCGCAGCAGGCGACCTACACGAGCGGCGACCCGAAGGTTTCCTCCAGCTTCGTCTGCCGATAATTCGCCACGCCATCACCGATCACGGGAAGAGACACATGGATATAGCAACCGAAGTCGCGCAACTGCGCGCCGCCGTTCAGGCCATTCAGGACCGGCAAGCCATCCTCGACTGCATCCAGCGCGAAAGCCGCGCGCGGGACCGCCAGGACGTCGACCAGATCAACGGGTGCTGGTGGCCCGAAGGAGTCGACGAGCACGGGCCCGTCATCACCAATGCGCCCGACTACGCCAAGCGCGCCAACCTCGGCCATTCGATGAACTTCAACATGACCAGCCACAATATCACCAACCACATCTGCGAGCTCGACGGCGACACCGCCTACTGCGAGTCCTACGTGGTCGGAGGGCTGTTCTGGCTGGACGGCAAGACCACCACGATCGCCTTCGGCCGCTACCTCGACCAGCTCGAGAAGCGGGACGGCGAGTGGCGCCTGCTGGTGCGCAAGTGCACGATCGAGATGACGGCGGATACCGACGCGACCTGGGTCTATTCGAAGAACGTCAAAGGCTTCCTCAAGGCGCGCTGGGACGGGCTGGACCCATCCTACGAACGGCCCTTCGTTCCGTCTGCCGAAGGCGAGCGCTGGTAGCGTCTCGAACTCCCATATGGGGGTTTCGTCGGCGGCGTCGCGACTGGATAGATCGGTCGGCAGACGCGGAGCGAAAAGCGCCCGCCCACCTGGAGTAGAGATCTTGGAAGCCACCAGCGAAGTCGATTATTTCACCGATCATTCGGTGCTGCTCGATCCGTACGACTATTTCGACGAGGTCCGCGGCAAGGGGCCGGTCCATCAGCTCGAAAATCGCGACATCGTGATGGTGACGGGTTATGCGGAGGCCCTCGAGGTCCTCAACAATCCGGCCGATTTCTCCTCGGTCATCGCGCCGGGCGGTCCGGTCGTGCCCTTGCCGTTCGAGCCGGAAGGGGCGGACATCACCGACCAGATCGAGGCGCATCGCAGCGAGATTCCTACGGCGGAGCTGCTGGTCGCGCTGGACGACCGGCCGCACTCGTTCTCGCGCGCGATCCTCAATCGGCTGTTCGTTCCGTCGCGTCTGAAGGCGAACGAGCAGTTCATCTGGAAACTTGCCGACGAGATGGTCCGTGACGTCGTCGCGAAAGGGCGGTGCGAGCTGATAACGGAAGTGGCGACGCCGTTCGTCACGCTCGTCATCGCCGACCTGCTCGGCGTGCCCGCGGCCGATCGCGATGCCTTCACCAAGGTCATCAGCGAAGGTCCGCCGCCGGGCAGCATGGATGCCGAAGGCGTTACGACGGACGTCAGCCCGCTGGAGTACATGGCCGGCTTCTTCGTCGGCTACATCCTGGATCGCCGCGCCAATCCGCGACAGGACGTGCTGACCGAGCTGGCGTCGGCTCAGTATCCCGACGGCTCGATACCCGACGTCGGGGAACTCGTGAGGCTCGCGACGTTCCTGTTCGGCGCCGGGCAGGATACCAGCGCCAAGCTGCTTGCGAACTCGCTGCGCTATATCATCGAGGTGCCGGGATTGCAGCAGTTGCTGCGCGAGGATCGCAGCCGGATCGCCCCTTTCATCGAGGAAGTGCTTCGGCTCGAAGGCTCCAGCAAGGTGACCTTCCGCCTGGCGCGCAAGGACACCAGGATCGGCGACGTCGCCATCCCGGCGGGCAAGAAGATCGTGATCGCGCTGGCCGCCGCCAATCGCGATCCGCGTCGCTGGGAAGACCCGCGGGCCTTCCGCTTCGACCGTCCGCGGATCAAGGAGCATCTGGCGTTCGGACGTGGTCCCCATGTCTGCTCCGGTGCACCGCTCGCGCGGGTCGAGATCCGCATCATCCTGGACCGGTTCCTCGAGCACGCTTCCCACATCGATTTCGCCGGCGACAAGCATGGCGAGCCGGGCGAACGCCGGCTCTCGTACGAGCCCAGCTTCATCGTTCGCGGCCTCAGCGAGATGTTCCTCACCTTCACGCCGAGTGCGACGCTATGAAGGACGGGCCCGTGCACACCGATCGCGTCGTCGTGGTCACCGGCGCTGCCGCCGGCATCGGGCTGGGAATCGCCCAGCGGTTCGCCGGGGACGGCCATCCCACCGTCATGCTCGACACGAACGAGGCGTTGCTGGAGCAGGAGGCGGAAGCGCTCCGGCGCGGTGGGGCAAGGATCGTGACCGGCAAGCTCGACGTATCGAGCCGCGAGCAGACCGAGGCCGCCTATGCCAAGGCCCGCGAGGCCTTCGGCCCGATCAGCATCGTCATGGCCAACGCCGGGATCTCGGTGTTCCAGCCGTTCATGGCGATGTCGGCACAGGACTGGCAGCGCACGATCGACGTCAACCTGACCGGCATGTTCCACACGATCCAGGCCGCGGCGCAGGACATGATCGATGGCGGGTGGGGCCGGATCGTGACGATCTCGTCCCAGGCCGCGCTCTCGGGCGGACCGAAGCAGGTGCATTATTCGGCGTCGAAGGGCGGAGTCATCAGCATGACCAGGGCCTTGGCCCGCGAGCTCGCGCCGCACGGCATCACCGTGAACACGGTTCCGCCCTCGCTGGTCGACACCCCGCAGGCGCGCCGATCCGAAGCGACGGGAGAGTTTCCGCCTCTCGATGTCATCGCGCAGCAGATGATCCCGATTCCGCGCGCCGGCTTGCCCGAGGACATCGCCAACGCCTGCGCGTTCCTGGCCTCGGACCAGGCGAGTTACGTGACTGGTCAGGTCGTGGCCGTGAACGGCGGGATGAACATGTAGCTTGGGGAGTGAGGGGCTGACGGCGAGTGCGGTCCGATCCCGCCGGAACAGTCTGCCAAAGCAATCGAACAGAGAACACCGAGGGGAGTGCCGATGCACCGTTTGACCAGAGGACATATCCTGGCGGCCGCCCTGCTTCTGGGCAGCTCGGCCGGGCTTTACGGGAGCCTTGGCGAGGCTTCGCCGGCCAGGGCTCAACCGCAGGCCTCCGCGCAGGCAACACCGACGATGAATGCCGAGCCTGGCCGCATCGTCGCGGCGAACTTGGCGGACCTGTGCCAGCCGGCGGCGATGCAGGCCATCGCTGCCCGACTTTCGATCAAGGTGACGGTCGAGCAACTGCCTGCCAACGTGCAGCCGGGGCCATTCCTGACCGGCGGCACCCGGTTTACGCCGGCCACCGCGACGAAGCCCGCCTATTGCCAGATCACGGGCAGCTACGTCACCAATCCGGCGACGGGCAAGACCGCCAGCTTCCTCGCCACCCTGCCGATGGCCTGGAACCGGAAGTATCTGCAACTGGGCTGCGGCGGACATTGCGGCACGTTCGCGGTCAGCGACGCGGCATCGCCGACGATCACGATCACCAACCAGGGCCTGCCGGGCGACAGCCTCAAGCGGGGCTACGCTTCGTTCGCGACCGATGAAGGGCATGGCGGTTTCCACCAAGGGAAATGGGCCATCAAGGGGCCTGGGCAGATCGACCGGGATGCGCTCGACGACTTCCTCTATCGTTCGCAGAAGGTGCTGGCGACGATGGGCAAAGAGTTCACCACCGCTCTCTACGCCCAGGCGACCGGAACGTCGCAGCAGATCGCCTATTCCTACTTCTGCGGCTGCTCGGGCGGCGGGCGTGACGCGCTGGTGGCCGCCTCATACTTCCCCGAGGAGTTCGACGGCATCATCGCCGGATCGGCCTATACCAACATGGCCAACCTCGCGTTCCTGAGCACGGGCGCGTCGCTCGCTTCGGTCCGTTCGGCGGACGCCCAGGTTCCCAAGGCGCTCATCTCCCAGATGAACGCGATCGTGATGGACCAATGCGATGCCGTCGACGGCGTGAAGGACGGGCTGATCCAGAATCCGATGGCCTGCAACTTCCGCCCCGAGAAGGACCTGCCGCGTTGCGCCGGCGATGTCGCCGGGGAGCGCTGCTTCACGAAGGCGCAGATCGAAACGGTCAGCACCATGCTGACGGCCGCCACGGATCACCAGGGCCGCATCGTGCAGCCGGGCTATTCGGTCAGCGAGATGCAGAATCCCCTGATCCTGCCGCCCGAGAACCCTGGAACGGCCACGCCCTGGGATGACAGCGGCAACCCGGCCACGGGCGGTTCGGCGGGGATCGCCTTGCTCGGCGACGCCGTGATCCGGATCTTCGCGCACGAGAACGATCCGAACTTCAGCACGCCTTCGATCATCTCGTTCCGTGAGGGCGGTCGCGGCCCGGTCAACGGCTACCGCGTGGTCGTGCCCGCGGCCGAGGTCGCCAAGGTCAATGCCGCGGTGCGCATGGGTATCGGCGACATTCCGCAGAACGCCGCCAAGATGATCCGGCTCGACCGAAAACTGCTGATCTGGGTGAACATGAGCGATCAGTTGCTGACCCCCTATATGTCGATCAACTACTACAAGCGCCTGGCCCGGATGTATGGCGGCTACGCCAAGCTCCAGAACAACGTCCGCCTCTTCGGTCTTCCGGGCACGGCGCATTGCAGTGGCGGCGGGATCGGCCAGGGGCCGGGCAGCTTCGATGCGCTGGCCGCCATGGAGGCCTGGGTCGAAAAGCGCCAGGCGCCCAACGCGCTCCTCGCCACGCTGTACGAGGCCAACCAATACGGCGTCGACTTCAGCAAGCCTGCGGGCCGGACGATGCCGCTGTGCAAGTTCCCGGAAATGGCGCGCTACAGCGGCAAGGGCGACGTCAAGGACGGAGCCAACTGGAGCTGTCGTCCAGGCGACACGGGCATGCTCGCGATCGGCGAGAGCGGCCGTCAGGCCGGCGTCATCAACTAGGAAGGGCAGGGGAGTAGGAAGCGGGAGTGCGATGACCGAAACCGGACTTTCCGCACTCGCTGCCGTGACTGGACGAAAATCCGTCCGGCGCTTCCTCTCCACGCCGGTGGATGACGAGGTGATCCGCGCCATCCTGACCGCCGCGGCGCACGCGCCGTCGGGCACCAATATTCAGCCGTGGCAGGTCCATGTCGTGACCGGCGAGGCGCGCGACCGGCTGGCCGAGGCGGGCCGCCGGGCGGCAGAGGCCGAGCGCTTCAGCTTGGAATATACCTATGTGCCCGACCGCCTGGAGGAACCCTATCGGTCGCGCCGGCGCAAGGTGGGGTTTGATCTCTATGCCCTCTACGGCATCGATCGCGACGACATGGCGGCGCGCAAGGCGGCGATGCTGCGCAACTATGACTTCTTCGGCGCGCCGGTCGGACTGTTCGTCACGATGGACCGGGCGATGGCCCTGGGGGCCTGGATCGACTGCGGCATGTTCATGCAGAACATCATGATCGTGGCGCGGGCCTTCGGTCTAGAAACCTGTCCGCAGCAGGCCTGGTGCGATGTTGGTGCGGTCGTCCACGAGGAGCTGGGCATTCCCGAGAGCCGAATCCTGCTCTCCGGCATGGCGCTGGGCCGGATGGACCCGGATGCGCCCGAGAACACGCTGGTGAGCGAACGCGTCGGCGTGGACGAGTTTGCGACCTGGCACCGCTGAGCCGCCTTGCCTGCTCAATCTCCCTTTCGCTTTGTAAGCTCCATACCTCCCAAATGGGGAGTGAAGGCGCTCGGATACTGTGTCACCTCAGCGAGAAGCAAACGATGGCCCGGTTTCGATCGGCATGATCATCGGACTTCGGGGAGGATGTGAAATGACGACGGGTTTCACGCGCCGGACGCTGCTCGGCACTACCCTGGCGGGGGCGGTGGGCCTTGCCCTGCCGGAACGGCTCATGGCCGAGGAAGGAGCACAGCCCACCGAGCCGGTCGATACGACCTCCGGTAAGGTGCGCGGTCTGCGGCGCGGCGGTCTGTCGCGCTTCTTCGGCATTCCCTATGGGCAGGACACGACGTTGCGCCGCTTCCAGCCGCCGGTCGCGCCCAGGCCGTGGAGCGGGGTGCGCGATTGCAATGCGCTGGGCGCGAAGACGCCGCAGGGGATCATCACCATCCCCGGCGTCATGAGCATGCCCCGCGCCGGGGCTCGCGGCCTGCCGGTCATGATGGCCGTCGCCAACCTGACCGACGCCAAGATCCCCGAGAGCGAGGATTGCCTGGTCCTCAACGTCATCACACCGGACGCCTCGCGCCGTCGCAAGCGGCCGGTCATGGTTTGGCTCCACGGCGGCGGCTTCGCCATGGGTTCGGGCTTCGATGCGATGACCGACGGCAGCCTGCTCGCCCAGCGCGGCGACGTGGTGTTCGTGTCGCTCAACCACCGGCTCAACGCGATGGGCTTCCTCTATCTGGGCGGGCTGCACGGGGACTTCGCGGATTCCGGCAACGCCGGCATGCTCGACATCGTGCTGGCGCTCCAATGGGTGCGCGACAATATCGAGGCTTTCGGCGGCGATCCGCACGATGTCACGATCTTCGGGCAGAGCGGCGGCGGGGCGAAAGTAGGAACGCTGCTCGGCATGGTCCCGGCCAAGGGGCTGTTCCACAAGGCGATCGAGATGAGCGGGCCGGTCGTTCGCCTGACCACGAAGGAGGCGGCCGAGAGCATCGCCGAGCAGACCCTGTCCGCGCTCGGCATTGCCAAGGCGGACGTCCACAAGCTCCAGGCCATCGACTACAAGGCGGTCATTCGCGCGGCGTCGGCGGCCAAGCCGCCCATGGACCAAGCCGGCGTGATCATGCGCGGCCTCGCCCCGCTGGTCGATGGCCGCTCGATCCCGGCGCATCCGTTCGATCCCGTGGCGACCGAGCTCAGCCGGGACGTGCCGTTGATGATCGGCGCGGCCAAGGACGAGGCGACGCTGTTCATGGCCGGCGATCCCGAACTCGGCAGGATGAGCGAGGAGACGGCCAGGGCGCGCTTCGAGGAGGCGATGGGCGGCAAGGGTGCTGCGGCCCTCGCGGCCTACAAGGCGGCCTATCCTCGGGACGATCCGAGCTATTGGGTCTCCTCGATGATGACCGACCGGATGTTCCGGAGCGAGTCCATCGTCCAGGCCGACCGCAAGTCCGCCCAGAACGCCGCCCCGATCTATGTCTATCGCGTGGATTGGGAGCCGCGCGTGGTCGATCGATTGCTGCGCAGCCCTCACGGCACTGAGGTGCCGTTGGTGTTCGGCACGAAGGTTCCCCGCGAGTTCGTCGGGTCGGGCCTGGAGGTGGATACGCTGTCGGACCAGCTCATGACAGCATGGCTGAACTTCGCGCGCACCGGCGACCCGTCGCAGCCTGGCTTGGCCTGGCCGCGCTACGATGCCGTCCGGCGGCTCAACATGATCTTCGATGCGCCCTCCAGGGTGGTCGCCGACCCCGATCCGGTGGCGCGGGACCCCGTGGCGCGAGGCCTGGCTTGAACATGACGGCATCGGCAGTCCCGAGCGACGCGCCGACAATCGCAATGCAATGAGGGAAAATATGGCCTTTCATTTGAACCGGACGTGGCGCTCGCTTGGGATCGCTCTGCTTGCCGCGCTGGCCGGGACGCATCCCGGCCAGGCTGGCGCGACGGCGGACCGACTGGAACCGGGGCTGCAAGGTCAGTCGCTGCCCGCAGACAACCCCGGCAGCGTGCTCGCGAGCCCCTATTCGAAGGGTGTGCGAGTCGTCGGGCACGAGCCGCTCGGAGGCCGCGATTCGAACCTCCAGCTCGCCTGGGTGGATCACTGCGCCTATGTTTCCAGCACCTCCCCGAAGTTCCTGAGCTGGGGCGACAAGGCGGCGCCGGAGACCTTCGGCGTCGCGGTCGTGGACGTCAGCAATCCCGCTCAGCCGCGGCAGGTCGGCTTGCTGCGAGGGCGCGGCTCGCTCTACGCCTCCGAAACGCTCCACGCCGTTACCGCGTCGGGTCGCAAGGTGCTGGTCGCCGGTTCCTACGGGGCGAAGGACGATGAGGCCTATACCGATGTCTATGACGTCTCGGACTGCGCCCATCCTCGCCACATGGCCGAAATCAAGTGGCCGGAGAGCGTGCATACGCTCACCCTGTCGCCCAACGGCAAGCGCCTCTATGCGACGCGGATCGAGCCTTTCACCGGCAAGGGCGGGATCGATGTCATGGACATTTCCGACCTCGCCAAGCCGCGCTTCATCGGAAAATTCGCGGCGACGCGGCCTGACGGCTCAAGCTACGAATTCGCCCCGCATGAAATCTCGATCAGCCCCGACGAGAAGCGGATCTACGCGGGTGTGATCTCGTCCACCGGCGGCGATCTCAACCAGGGCGTGAAGATATTCCCGCCCAATCGCGAGGGGCTGGGTCCCGACGCCGGAGGAATCTACATCTTCGACAATAGCGATCTCGCGCTCGGCCGCTCCGATCCCAAGCTGCGCCTGATCGGCACTGCGCAGCATGGCGGCTGGCATTCGGTGATGCAGGCGCGCATCAACGGCGTGCCGCATCTGGTCGGCGGCGGGGAGCTGCTGGCCTGCCCCGGCAGCTGGCCCAAGATCGTCAACATCGCCGACGAGACGCGCCCGGCCATCGTCGGCGAGATGCGCCTGGCGATGAACCGCAAGGAGAACTGCCCCGAGTGGAGCGCCACGGAGAAGGCCAGCGGAGGCATTTCGCCCGATGCCGGCACCGCGACGATCCACTTCAACGATGTCGACAGCGCCGTCGATACGCGCTTGGGGCTGATCAACTTCCTCTGGGCTGGCTTGCGCATCTTCGACATCCGCGATCCTGCGAAGGCTTCGGAAGTCGCCTATTTCAAGCCCGGCGACGGTTGCGGCGGGCATGTCCGCTACGTGCCCCGCACGGGCCAGATATGGCTGGCCTGTTCAGCAAGCGGGCTCTGGGTGTTGGAGCTGTCGCCCGAGGTGAGGGCAGCGGTCGGACTGCCGCGGATCGGCAGGCGCGACCGACGTTGATGCCGGGCCGATTGTGGAGGGCAGGCGGAAAATGACCAGTCGACGAGAATTCATGGCGGGCAGCGCTGCGCTGGCAGCGGCGGCCGGCCTTCTGCATCCGAAGGTACTGATGGCGGCGGACGAGCCCTACACGGTGCCGCTGCGGCTCGTTCACCCCGAACTGCGTACGATCGTTCCCCAGATCCAGGCCATGAGCGGTGCCCAATCGGGCATCACGCAAGCCACCTTGGCCGCCGCCCGCAAGGGCATGGAGGGACCGAGCCCCTTCAAGCAGACGCCTCTGGCGGACGTGGCCTGGGTGAAGCGGACGATACCGGGCGCCAAGGGGCAGCCGGACGTGTCCGTTGTGATCGTCAACGCCAAACCGGGAGAAAGCCGTCCGGCGATCTTGCACACCCATAGCGGCGGCTACGTCGCCGGCAAGGCCGAAGACAGCTTGCGGGATCTGCAGACGATCTGCCGAGAGCTCGATTGCGTTGCGGTTTCGGTCGACTATCGCCTTGCTCCCGAAACGACCTATGCGGGTTCGATCGAGGACAACTATACCGGCCTGAAGTGGCTTCACGCCAATGCCGCAGAGCTTGGCGCGGACCCGAGCCGGATCGCGGTAATGGGCGAAAGCGCGGGCGGCGGCCATGCGGCCCTGCTGGCGATTGCTGCGCGTGATCGCGGCGAGGTGCCGCTCGTCTTCCAGTGCCTGATCTATCCTATGCTCGATGACCGCACCGGGTCGAGCCGAATGCCGCCCCGGCACGTCGGTACGCTGATCTGGACTTCGCAGAGCAACCGGTTCGGCTGGGAATCCTTCCTCGGCCGGAAGCCGGGCGGCATCACCGCTCCGAAGAACGCCGTTCCCGCGCGGGTCGCCGACCTCTCTGGCCTACCCCCCGCCTTCATCGGTGTCGGCACGCTCGATCTCTTCTGCGACGAGGACATCGAATACGCCCAGCGCTTGAGCGCGGCCGGCGTGTTGACCGAGCTGATCGTCGTGCCGGGCGCCTTCCACGGCTTCGACGGGATCGCGGCGATGCTGAAGGTGCCGCTCGGCACTTGGTTTCAAACCACCAAGATGAATGCGCTCAGGCGCGGCTTTGGCTTGCCGGCTGTCTGAGCGCGATGGAATCGAAGGATTGAGAATGCCGAAGACCCACCGCTATGCGATGCTGCGCCTCGCCTTTGTCGCAGCGACCGCGTTGTCGACTGTCCCCCTGCGCGCTGAAAACCCGCCGGCCGCGCAAGCAGCGCAGCAACCTTCGCTCGAGGAGCAGTTCCGCGATCCCCCGGCAAGCGCACGGCCCCGCGTGTGGTGGCACTGGATGAACGGCAATATCACCAAGGACGGCATCGCCAAGGACCTTGCGTGGATGAAGCGGGTCGGAATCGGGGGGCTGCACAACTTCGACGTCGACCTGATGACGCCGCAGATTGTCGACAAGCGGCTCGCCTACATGACGCCCGAATGGAAGGACGCCTTCCGCTTCGCGGCAAGCGAGGCGGACCGGCTCGGCCTCGAACTCGCGATCGCCGCTTCTCCCGGCTGGTCGGAGACGGGTGGGCCGTGGGTGCCGCCGGAAGACGGCCTCAAGAAGCTGGTCTGGAGCGAGACGTTGATCCCCGGCGGCAAGCGCTTCGCCGGCAAGCTTGCCGCGCCTCCCGCCGTGACGGGGCCTTTCCAGGCTATGCCGGCCAACGACCCGTTGGTGGCGCTGTCCGATGAGGATGTCCCGCCAAAACCGCAGTTCTATCGCGACATCGCCGTGCTTGCCGTGCCTGCAACGGGCGGCAAGCTGGCGTCTCCATCGTTCAGCGATGGAGACGGTGCCGTGCTAGATGCTGCGAGCCTGGTGGACGGCAATCTCGAGACGGGCGTGCAGGTCCCGCGCGGGGAGGGGGGCGAGCAGGGCGCTGTCATAGTCCGCTACGACAGCCCGCAGACCGTGCGCTCCGCGACGGTGTTCATTCCTGGCGCGGCATCGATGTTCAATCGAATCCTGGCGCCCTCGCTGGAGGCCAGCGAGGATGGCGTGACCTGGCGCAAGGTCGCCGAGGTCGCCGCCGCGCCGGTGCCGACGACGATCAGCTTCGCGCCGGTCACGGCGCGTCAGTTCCGCCTCGTGCTGGCGCTCGCTCCGCAGCCGCAGCAACTGGTTTCATCGGATGAGCCCGAAGGCGTCGCCATTCCCGACTTCATGGCCGCTCTCACTGCCTCCGTGGACAAGGGCTGGAAGATTGCCGAGCTCCAGCTCGGCGCGGAGCCGATGGTCGATCATTTCCAGACCAAGGCGGGCTTCGCGCTGACCCTCGACTACTACGCGCTCGGCAATCAGGCCGATGCCTTGGCGGGTGTCGATCCCAAGGACGTGATCGATCTCACAGCGCGAATGCGCGCCGACGGCAGCCTTGACTGGACGCCGCCCAGGGGTAGCTGGAAGATCATCAGGCTCGGCTCTTCGCTGCTCGGCACGACCAATCATCCTGCGCCCAAGGAGGCGACCGGGCTCGAGGTCGACAAGTTCGATGGCGCGGCGGTGCGTCGTTACCTCGATCATTATCTCGGCATGTACCGTGACGCCGCTGGAACCTTGGGCGAGGGCGGCGTCCGCGCGCTGCTGACCGACAGCATCGAGGTCGGGGCCGCGAACTGGACGCCTCGGATGGTCGAGCAGTTCAAGCGCCTGCGCGGCTATGATCCCACGCCGTGGATGCCCGCGCTGACCGGCGTGATCGTCAAGTCGCGGGAGGCGAGCGACCGCTTCCTCTACGACTATCGCCGAACGCTCGCCGATCTCATGGCCTCCGAGCACTACGGCACTATCGCCAAGATCGCTCGCGAGAACGGCCTTCGCGTCTATGGCGAAGCCCTCGAGGATCACCGCCCGTCGCTCGGTGACGACATGGCGATGCGCGCGCATGCCGACGTGCCGATGGCCGCGCTGTGGACCCACAGCCGGGCGAAGGGACCCAAGATCACCTACCTCGCCGACATGAAGGGGGCGTCCTCGGTCGCGCACCTCTACGGCCAGAACATTGCCGCCGCGGAATCGCTGACATCCTCGCGCGCGCCTTACGCCTATGCGCCGTCGCACTTGCGGCGGATGATCGACCTGGAGTTCGTCTCGGGGATCAACCTGCCGGTGATCCATACTTCGGTCCATCAACCGCTCGATACGAAGCTTCCCGGGCTCGCGCTGCTGTTCTTCGGCCAGTATTTCAATCGCCATGAGAGCTGGGCCGAAATGGCGCGACCGTGGGTGGATTACATGGCGCGTAACGCTCTGCTGCTCCAGCAGGGCCGCAACGTCGCGGACGTCGGCTATTTCTACGGCGAGGAAGCGCCGCTGACCGGCCTCTATGGCGACAAGCCCGTGGCCGACGCGCCGACGCGCTACGCCTACGATTTCGTCAACGCCGACGCGCTGATGACCTTGCTCGGGAACGATGGTGCCGATCTGGCCGCCCCGAGCGGGGCGCGGTACAAGGTGCTGTACCTGGGCGGCTCGACCCACCGGATGACGCTGGCGACGCTTAAGCGCATCGCCGCGCTGGCAGAAGGCGGGGCGACGATCGTCGGGATGGCGCCGCAAGGCAATCCCAGCCTGGCAGACGATCCGGCCGAGTATGCGCAGCTCGTCAAGCGGCTCTGGCCAGGCGGAGCGCAGACGCAGGTCGGGGCGGGCCGGGTCATCGCCGGGCAGGATGTCGAGGCGGCGCTCCGGGCAATCGGCGTGGCGCCTGATTTTCGCTTTACCGGGGCGCGGCCGGATAGCGAGATTCCGTTCGTTCACCGCCAACTCGCGGACGGCGACAGCTACTTCCTGGTCAACCGCAAGGATAGGCCGGAGACGATTGAGGCGCATTTCCGCGTGACCGGCAAGGCTCCGGAACTGTGGCATGCGGACATCGGAAAGTCGGAGGCTGTAAGCTATCGCATCGAAAACGGCGAAACCATCGTGCCCTTGGCATTGGGTGCAGAAGAGTCGGTCCACGTCGTCTTCCGCAAGCCCGCGATGGCTGATGCCCTGACGATCCCGAAAGTCGTGCCCACATCTGTCGCCACGCTCGATGGGGCCTGGAAGGTCGCCTTCCAGGAGGGGCGAGGGGCTCCGCCTTCGGTCATGCTGCCGACGCTCGCGCCGCTCGATCAGAACGCGGTGCCGGGGATCAAGTATTTCTCCGGCATCGCCACCTACACCAAGGAATTCATGTCTCCCCAAGGGTGGCGTGCGGGACAGCCGCTATGGCTCGATCTTGGCGACGTGGGCGAATTGGCGGAGGTATCGGTCAACGGGGTGAATGTCGGAGCCGCGTGGCACGCCCCGTTCCGCCTCGATATCGCAAGTGCGACCCGGCCCGGCCGCAACCGATTGGAAGTCCGTGTCGTCAATCTTTGGGTCAATCGCCTGATCGGTGATGCTCAGCCCGGCGCCAGCAAGGTCACTTGGACGGCGCTACCGACCTACAAGCCTGATGCGCCGCTGCGACCGTCAGGCTTGATCGGACCCGTTCGGTTGATGAGCGCGCGCTGAGCCTACAACCTCGTTTCCGCCTTCGCCCAGAGCCCAATCTTCATTGGCTGCGTATGCGTTGATGCCGGTTTCCGATCGCATCCGCTGCGCGGCGAAGTCCTCGCGATCGGTCGCGGCGCGCAAGCTTCCGTCGAGCAGCCAGGCGTCGGCTCAGCCAGCATGCCAACGAGCTGGCGAGATGCAAAAGCATCTTGGGGTCTGGGATATCGCGATTACAGTACGTTCAACGAACGGGCGGAGGACCGTCTGAAGAACGCCTTACCAACTCGAACGGCAACTGGATCGAACTCCGTCCCGTCCTGGGGACCACCAAAGCTCCGTGTACTGCCGCACCCAAACCTCGCACCGCCAGTCGGGCCATGTCGGCAATCGGCTGTCTGATGGTCGTTAGCTTCGGCCAGATACTGGAAGCTATCGCAGTGTCGTCGAAGCCGCAGATCGAGAGATCGGCGGGAACGCTCAACCCGTGATGGTGAGCAGTGGCGACAGCCGCCGCTGCCATATCGTCGTTGCTTGCGAATATTGCCGTCGGCCGTGTCGAAAGCGCGAGCAATTCTTCCGTTGCTGTCAATCCGGACCGATAGGAGAAATCGCCCTGAACGATCCACGCCGGATTGCAGGTCAATCCAGCCTTTTCAAGCCCATCCAGAAAACCTTGCTGTCGCTCCGTACTGGCGGTTTGCCTGGGATCGCCCGCGATCATTCCCAGATGACGGTGTCCAAGCGCGATCAAATGCTCGGTCATTGTCCGCGCTGCGGCTCGATTGTCGATGCTCAAGGCCTGAGAGCAAGGGGCCGCAAATCTCGTCGCGACCTGTACGACCATCAGATGGGTATCCTGCAAGCCGCCGAGCAAGTCCTGCCGGTTGGCAAGCGGTGGTAGCAGAATTACCGCGTCGAGCCGGTGTGCGATGAGGCGACGGATCAGCTCGGCAACGGTTTGGCCGTCCGGACAATGTTCTACGATCAGTTGGATGCCGCTGTCCTGGGCTTGGGTAAGCCCGCCGATAATGAACTCGCTAAGGAAGGCCGCGCTTGGGTTGTCGTACAACAGGGCAATGCGGCAGCGCCCAGCGCAAGCCAAGCTGCGAGCTTCCGCGTTTGGAACGTAGCCAAGCTTGGCGACCGCATCCAAGATTCGCTCGCGCGTGGATTCTCGCACGTGCGATTTACCGTTGACGGCCCGGGATACCGTCATCACCGATACGCCGGCAGCCTTGGCAACATCCGCCATGGTCGGACAGGTCTGACCTGTCCTTCTCTCTCCCGAGCGAACTGCATCATATTTTCCGCTGGGCGTAGGCATCGCCGGGGGCGTGGTCGAAATCATCGGTGCGGTGCTTGAGCAACTTGCTCGGGCTGCGTTCGACATCGCATGAAACCTCCGGATAGCCTTATTCTGCGGCAATCACGCTGGCTTGGCTGCGATATTTGGTACGGCGTCATGGTGAGGGTTTTGCGCAAGTGGCAGCGTCTGCGAAAGGGAACTGCCGAAGCTATGGAGGAGCGTGGCGTGCAAGCCTCCGGTTCCCCCGCATACGAACAGCAGGATGTCCTTCGGCTCGGGCGTCATGTAGATTCGGCCATCGCTGCGAATGCGGCCCTGGGCCTCGAGTTGCTCGAGATGAAGCGCCTGGAGCAAGTCGGCCGGAACGCTGGCGTGGCGCCAGAGGCTTTCCTGGACGTCCTCGATATTCGGCATATCCTCGGCGATGATCTCGGCCCAGATCGGATTGATCGCCACCATCGTTTCGCCATAGGGCATCGACGGACTGTAACAGTTGGTGCCGGGGTAAGGCAGCGACTTGCCGATCATCTCCAGGAAATGCTCGGCGTGCTGTGAGGTCGTGTCGAGCACGTTGACCGTGCCCATCGTGCCGAAGCATGTGACCGCATTGCCGGTCACGCCGGCGCGGCGCTCGGCAAGCGGCGCCCAGGGCGAACGCTCCTCCCATTCGCCGACGAGAATTCCCGCGATCCGGCCGGGAGAACCGAAGGTCGTCTGTGAGGTGACGCCGGGAACCTGACCGGCGATGTTGCGCATGATCAACCGATAGGCGCGCCCAATGGCCACCGCCTGGGTCGCCGTTCCGCCAAAACAGCCGTGATCGTAGGGAATGCTCAATTCGTCCCGGACCGGCCCATTCACGACAAAGGCAGGATATACCGGCGCGGTAGTGGTATTGAGCCCGTACAGCTCGAAGTCGGGCTCCGCCGTCGCGGTGACCATGGCGATCAGCAGTTCCAGCGAATCCGCCGGCGCGCCTGCCATCACCGCATTGACTACGATCTTCTCGACCGTTGCTTCCACGCGCGAAGGGGGCAGGACGGCGATCACCTCGTCAGGATAGCGGTTGTTGTGGGCGAGGAATGTCCGAACCCGGCTTTCCGTCGGAGGAATGACGGGTAGCCCATCGCCCCAGCCCTTGTCGGTGGCGAAGCGTGTGAAGGCCTCGATGTCGAGATCGACCGGATGACGTCGGCTCGCAAGCCAGTCGATTTCACAGCCGGCCGGGCCGCAGTCGCGGTCGATAAGCGGCTTGGCGATGGGGGCAGGGCGTGCCGCACGGGGATTGATCTTGACGATGGTCATGCGGCGTTCTGCCCGGCCTCTAGATGGGCGCCGAGCGTGGCAAGCATGGGCGCGAAGTGATCCGCCGCGACGGCGCTCACGCGGCTGCGCTCGCGTTCGTTCAGGGGGTAGGGAAGGACATGAACCCGCAGTCCCGATCTGCCGCCTCGGGTGGCGATCTCGTGAGCGAAGTCCTCGAAATTCTTGGTGGCGATCGCCACGGTGGGAATTCCGGTCGATGCCGCGGTAAGCGCATCGCGCACGGTCCAGCCGGTGCAGGAGCCACAGTTGGCCAGGCCGACGATCGCGACGTCGAGAGTGGCAAGCCATTCGTCGAGTTCGCGAGCCATGCGGTCGCCTTCTTCTCCGGAGCGGCCGCAGGAACGCCAGAAGCTGACCCTTGCGCCCGCCGCTTCGAGGCGCGCCGCCCAATCCGCGCTGATCCAGTCCCAGGCCCGCCAGATCTGATCGACCCGGAAGCCAACCCTCTTGCCGATCAGCTTGCCGGCATCGGGGCCTGAAGTCGCGATGTCGTTGTCCCGCGTCGCCGTCGGGTCGAGTACGAATCCATCACTCATGACAGCTCCTTTCCCATAGCGGCGCACGATACTGTCTCGGTCCGCCGTCAGCAACATTATTGTATACATTAAGTGGTTGCGAGCGAGTGGCGAGGCTGAGTCGTGCCACAGGTCGGTCCGCCGGCCACGCGCAAAAACGTATATAGAATATGGGAAAAGTGGCGAGGAGGGAGCGAAATGCGCGGTATTTGGGATACAAACTGAGGAAAAGTGCCCGGGAGCGAGTTGACTTGCCTGTAGTTCTCTTTGTATGAGTTATTCCAGATTGGGGCAAATTGTCCCGTCGACGAGAGGATTTCTGGGGTTCCGAAGCCAGGGGTGAGTTGGTCGGATGTTCGGCAATTTCGTTGCCGGGCCTGTTCTGAAGCGAAGGGCATATCGCGGCCCAACCATTCCTGGATGTTCAGACGACGCAACGTCCGTGCAATCGGGCAGTGTATATGGGAGGGGTTTCATGAAGAAGATCAAGCTTTCCGCTTTTGCGAAGTGCGGGGTAGCGCTACCGGCGCTGTTGATCGCCGGTACTGCGTTCGCGCAGAATGCGCCGGCGGAGACCGAGGGGGATTCGAGCGAAATCGTCGTCACTGGTACGTTGATCCGCGGCCAGGCACCGACCGGATCGGATCTCAAGGCGGTAACATCCGAGGATATCTCGCAACTCGGCGTTTCGGATACCTCCCAGTTGCTCGGATCGATCCCGTCCGATTCAAATTTTAACAGCCGGCCCCAGGTCGGCAGCTACGGCCAGTACCAGACCGTCAACGCGCCTATCCTGCGCTATCTTGGTGGCGGCGCTTCCGGCAGCAATAGCACGCTCCTGCTTTTGAACGGCCATCGCCTTCCCGGCATGGGCGTTACGCAGACTTCGGCAGACATCGACGCCATCCCGCCCGGTGCGATCGAGCGGGTCGATCTCGTGCCCGATGGCGGCTCGGCGACTTATGGTGCTGATGCGGTCGGCGGCGTGGTCAACCTGATTACCCGCAAGCGTTACGATGGTTTGGAAATCGGCGGTCATTTCGGCGGTGCGGCCGATTACACGCAATGGGACGTCAACGTCCTGGCTGGCAAGAAGTGGGACAATGGCTCGATCTGGGCGACCTACAACTACGCCCATAGCAACTTGATTCTGAACAGCGACCGCGATTACGTCCGGGATCTAGACTACTCGACGAACCCGGCACTGGCGAAATCCTTGAACTGCAGCCCAGGCAATTATCAAGCGGGCGGCTTGGTGTTCCTCCCCGATCCGCCCTATTATGCGATTCTTCCGATTACCAACTACCCCATCGTCAACGGTGTGCCCGTTGCCGGTTCCGCCAACCTGTGCGACCAGACCCACAATACGACTTTCTTGCCCTCAAAAAGCCGCCATTCGGCGATGGCCGGCTTGGATGTCGACCTTTCTGATGCGATCAACTTCAACGTCACCGCGTTCTATACCAATCGGAGGGCCATCAACGATGGCGGGCCGACGGCGTACAACCTGACGGCCACCTATCCTGGGCTGCCTAACGGCACGGTCTACGGCAATCTTCGTCCGACCTTCGGCCAGAACAATTACGGCTACACCTCGCTTGAAACATGGGGAGTCACGCCGCAGTTCACCGTCAAATTGGGTGGCGATTGGCAAGTTGTCGCATTCTACAACTATGGCGAAGGCCATGCCGAGTTCTTTGGAAACTCCATCGATCAAAGCGCGCTTCAGGCGCAGGCGGACAGCGGTGCCTTTAACCCATTTACCGGATTGTTCGCCTCGACGTCCGCAGGACAAGCTGCGCTTGCCTATCAAGCGAACTATCGCGCTCTGAGTTCGGGCAAGGATACGATCAGCAATGCCCGGGCGGTGGTCGATGGGCCCTTGTTCTCCCTGCCGGGCGGCCAAGTCCGCGTGGCAATCGGCGGTGAGATCCTGCATGAGACGTTCGACCAGCGCAACGGCAGCGCGTTGAATTCCAACCTGTCGTCAATTCTCAAGTACTCGGACGCACGCACCGTCAAGTCGGTGTTCGGCGAGCTTTCAATCCCGCTGTTTGGTGAGGACAACAGTACCGCGGGGTTCCATTCGCTGACGCTTTCGGCCGCAGGCCGGTACGACCATTACAGCGACTTCGGCGGCACCTTCAATCCGAAGCTCGGCGTCACTTGGAAGCCGACCAGTTGGTGGACGCTACGCGGGAACTGGGGCAAGTCTTTCCAAGCGCCTTCGCTCGCTTCTAAGGCCGAGGTGATCCCGACAGCACTGCAGGTGTTCCCAGCCAACACGTTCGGCGCGCCGGGGGATACGGCCGGCAAGTTCATCCTGCTCCTCTATCCTGGCGGCGGCGTCAATCTGAAGCCGCAGAAGGCGACGACGTGGCAGATCGGCACGGATATCAAGCCCGAGTTCATTCCCGGGCTCTCCGCCAGCCTGACGTACTACAATATCGACTTCAAGGATCGCATCGCTTTCCCGTCGTTCTTCACGCCCGCGTTCTATACGCTCTTTCCGGATAGCTATGTCCTGAATACGGCAGCCAACCCCCTGACCGCGGCGCAGATCCAGTCCTACGTCAGCTCCGTCTCTCCCACGCTGCTGGCTGCGGCGAATCTCCAGACGTACCTTGACGATCCCAGCAAGGTTTATGCATTGCAGAACGGCCTGTCGCAGAACCTTTCGCAGGTACAGACAAGTGGTCTGGACTTCAGCGTCGACTACCAGCACCCGACCAGCTTCGGTTCGGTATTTGCCGGGATCGCCGGCACCTACATCTTGAGCTACAAAACTCAGGCCAGTGCCGCCAGCCCGATCCAGGGGCTCGATGACAATCAGGTCATCCGCTGGCGTACGTCGACCACCGTTGGCGCCACTGTCGGCGATTTCCTCGGCAGGCTGACGTGGAATCGCACCGGTGGCTATCAGATCCCACCGACTGCGGCGAACAACAACCAATCGCGGGTTGGCGCATTCAATGTGTTCAACCTCGCATTCCAGTATGCTCCCCAGGCGACAGGTGTTCTGCAGGATGTGACGTTCAATCTGAACATCGACAACGTCTTCGACACCACTCCCCCCTTGCTGAACGGCAGCAATGGCGGAAGCGCCGGCTATTCGGGGTTTACGCTGGGCAGGTTCGTCCAACTCGGCATCAAGAAGAAGTTCTGATTTCGCGCTCTCCTCTCTGGCGCGAAAAGGCCGGCGGTAACTCCGCCGGCCTATTTTTGCCGATGTTGATTGGGTGCTGGGACCGTTAAACGGCCCGGTCGCTTCCCCGCTAGCCCTCTTTGATGCCCGTAGGTGGTGAAGGCACATTGCCGGTGGCGAAATGGATCGGGCGGGGCGGAGTCTCCACGATCGCGGCGTCCTCCACCCTGAGTTTCCCGCCACCAATATGCTTTCAGTAGGCGGCAATATGGTTGTATACATATTGGGTAGGGGCGGATGGGGCCAAGGAGGATCGATGGAATGACGGACAAGCCAGTTGCGATCGTGACCGGCGCGAGCCGCGGTGCGGGCCGGGGTATCGCGATCGGTCTGGGCGCCCACGGCTGTACGGTATACGTTACGGGCCGTTCGCAGCAGGTTTCCGATCACGTGCTTCCCGGAACGATCTACGAAACCGCGGAGGCCGTGACCGCAGCGGGTGGCACCGGGATCGCGGTCAAGGTTGACCATGGCAACGACGACGAGGTCGAGGAGCTGTTCCGCCAGGTCATGCGGGACCAAGGCAAGATCGACATCCTCGTCAACAACGCCGCGGCGATCTACGACGAGCTGACAACGCCGGGGCGGTTCTGGGAAAAGCCGCTCAAGCTGGCGGACATCATCAACGTCGGCATCCGCAGCAGCTATGTCGCGAGCTGGCACGCCGCGCCGGTCATGGTCGGGCAGGGGAGCGGGCTGATCGTCAACACTTCCGGCTCGGGCGGCGTCCACTACGTCTATGGTCCCGGCTACGGAGCGCACAAGGCGGGCGTCGACAAGCTGGCGGCCGACATGGCGGTCGATCTCGAGGGTACGGGCGTGGCGGCGCTGTCGGTCTGGATGGGGGCCTTGCTCACCGATCGGTTGAAGATGGTGATCGCGTCCGATCCGGAGAAATACAACTACCTTTGGGATCGGGTCGAGACGCCCGAGTTCACCGGGCACGTCATCTGGGCGCTGTACAACGATGCCGGGTTGACGGCGCTGTCGGGCCAGACGGTCATCGGGGCCGAGATGGCGGTTAAGTACGGCATCCAGGATGAAGGCGGGCGACAGCCGCCGTCCTATCGCGAAACCCACGATATCGCGCCGCGCCGGCAATATCCCAATATCATCCGCTGACGCCCTTTCTCGGACTTGCTTGGATTCCTCTGCCGTTGGCGGTAACCGAACGCCAGCTTGGAGTGGGGCGAATGAAGCAGGACGGACAATCGCAAGTAGCCAGTCAGCGCGTCGCGGACATCCTGGCGGAGCGCATCCTCGCCGGGGAGATGAGGCCCGGCGACCGGATCAAGCAGGACGAACTCGCTTCCGAGCTCAACATCAGCCGGATTCCGGTTCGCGACGCCCTGCGTATCCTAGAGACGCGCGGCCTCGTCTCGCTGAAGGCCAACTACGGCGCGCGCGTGGCCAGCCTGAGCATTCGCGACATGGAGATCTCGTATCAGATCCGCGAGCAGCTTGAGCCGATGCTGCTGGCCGAGAGCTTGCCGAACCTGACCACGGCCGACTTCGACGAGATGCAGGACATCAAGGAGCGGATGGAAGTCTCGAGTGACGTCGACGAGTTCCTGCCGCTGAACCGGCAATTTCACTGGACCGCGTTCCGCGGCCACCAGGCGCCGCTGCTCGCCCAGATCGTGGAGCGCCTGTGGGATACGACCCAAAGCTATCGCCGGACCTACGCCCGGCTGGCGCTCCAGGACGCCGAACGCCGCCAGATCATGCGCGCCGAGCGGGACTTGCTGTTCGGCGCGATCAAGCGCCGCGAGCTCGATCTGGCGCCGCGCATTCTAGGCATGCACATTCGGCGCACGCACATGGGGCTGTTGCAGTTCAGCCGTGAGATGGCGGATTCCAACGGGTAAAGCATCCAGCGCGTGACCTGGTAGGGCCTCTGCCTTGATGCTGGCAAGAGTTGCCACCTTACGCAGATCAAGCAACTCGCGGGTCCTAAGATCAGGTATCGAGTTGGCGCAGATCCGGTCTCGGCGCTGCGGAAGCCCGCGCCATAGGCATTGAAGAAGCCGTTTGGCCGGCCGCAGTGGCCCATAGGGCGATCTTTGCCTGGCGTATTTCCCCAGCTCCACAATCCTGCGTGTTTGGGGTTCAGCAATCTCAACATGATATTGGATACGAAATGTCGTGAAGGCGGGTTTCCTGAAGGAGCAAGCTCCGTGCTGAAACCTTCTCAATAACGAGGCATGGCGGCATAATTTTCTCGGAGCGAGGCTTTCCCCTTCGATAAAATATGGATATAATCATACAAATAAAGAGAGGGCTGGATGGGCAATTTTTCCAACGCTGCTGCAATGCCGCGAGTCGGCGAGTTGATCGGGCGATATTCGGCGCCGGACGCATCGGTTGCGGCGCTGCTGTGCGACGATCGCGATCCGGCCTCGCTCGCCTATCGGGTCATTGGCCAGGACCTGTCCGCGCGTGACCTGATCTATGGCGAACTGCGCCAGGAGTCCGAGCGGTTCGCCGCCGCCTTGGCGGGCCTGGGCTTCGGGCTGGGCGATCGTATCGCAACCTTGATGGGCAAGAGCCGTGAGTACCTCGTCACGCTGATGGGCATATGGCGGCTGGGCGCGGTTCACGTACCGCTGTTCACGGCCTTCGCCCCGCCGGCGATTGCCGAGCGCTTGCTGGGCAGCAAGGCGAAGGCGGTCGTCTGCGACCCGTCGCAACTGATCAAGCTTGCGCCGGGCGACGTCATCCCGGCCGACGCACCCTGGCAAGTGATCGCCACGGGCCCGGCGGTCGAGGGTAGCCTGTCGTTTCACGAACTGATGGCGGCGGCGGGACCATCCATACCCACTGCCGCTGTGGGCGGCGATGCGCCGATCATTCACGTGTACACCTCAGGAACGACGGGGCGGCCCAAGGGCGTCGTCGTGCCGCTCCGCGCGCTCGCTGCGTTCCAGGTCTATGCCGAGTTCGGTCAAGGCCTGCGCAGCGACGACATGTTCTGGTGTGCCGCCGATCCGGGTTGGGCCTATGGCTTGTACTTCGGGATTCTTTCGACCTTCACCACCGGCACGCCATCCATCCTGTTCGAGGGCGGGTTCACGCCCGAAACGACCATGGCGGTGCTGGCCGGGGAGGGCGTGACGAACTTCGCCGTCGCGCCAACGGTCTATCGCGCCCTGCGCAGTTCGGGGATCGCTGTCCCCGCCGACCTGAAGCTGGAGCGCGCCTCGAGCGCCGGGGAGCCGCTGACGCCCGAGGTCAACGAATGGGCCGAGCAGGCGCTCGGGGTGACGGTGCACGATCACTACGGCCAGACCGAGGTCGGGATGCTGATAAACAACCACCATCACGCCGCCGTCAGCCGCCCGATCAAGCCGGGCTCGATGGGCCAGGCGATGCCCGGCTGGACCGCGACGGTGCTCCATGCCGAGCGCGATGAGGAGGTCGGGCCGAACGAGGTCGGCCGCGTCGCCATGGTCGTCGCCGAAAGCCCGCTGGCGTTCTTTGCCGGCTATGACGGCGATCCCGCCAAAAGCGCCGAGAAGTTCGCCGGCGGCGGCAAGTGGTATCTGACCGGCGACACCGGGCTGTACGACGATGAAGGCTACTTCCACTTTTCCGCCCGCGACGACGACGTGATCATCATGGCGGGCTACCGCATCGGTCCGTTCGAGGTGGAATCGGTGCTTTCGACCCATCCGGCGGTCGCGGAGTCGGCGGTGATCGCCGTGCCGGACGAAGTGCGCGGCGAAGTCATGGAGGCCTTCGTCGTGCTGCGCGACGGGCACGCCGGTTCGGCCGACCTGACGCGCGAATTGCAACTCTGGGTCAAGACCCGCTACGCCGCGCATGCCTATCCGCGGGAGATCCATTTCGCGGCGGCGCTGCCCAAGACGCCCAGCGGCAAGATCCAGCGTTTCGTGCTGAAGCAGCAGCGGCGCGAGCAACTGGCCGAAGCGCAATGAGCCTGCCGGAACGGGATATCTCGGTGCTGGAGGCCGTCACCGGCCGTCGATCCGTGCGACGGTTCCTGCCGACGGCGGTCCCGGAGGCGACGATCCGGCAAATCCTCCACGCTTCGGCGCGGGCGGCATCGGGCACCAATATCCAGCCGTGGCTGATCCACGTCGTAACGGGAAAGGCGCGCGAGCGCGTGTCCAAGGCGGTGCTCGCTGCCGCCGAAGCGGACGAGGGGAGCCTGGAATACCAGTACCTCCCCGAGAAGCTGGACGAGCCCTACATCTCCCGGCGCCGGAAGGTCGGGTTCGATCTCTACGCCAAGTACGGCGTCGATCGCCACGACATGCCGGGCCGCAAGGCGGCGATGCTCCGCAACTACGATTTCTTCGGCGCGCCGGTCGGGCTGTTCTTCACGATGGAGCGGGCGATGGCGCTGGGCGCCTGGCTCGACTGCGGGATGTTCATGCAGAACGTCATGACGGTCGCGCGGGCTTTCGGACTGGAGACCTGTCCCCAGCAGGCATGGTGCGATTACGGCGCGGTGGTCCACCGCGCGCTGGCTATCCCAGACAACCACATCGTGCTGTCGGGCATGGCGCTGGGACATGAGGATCGCTCCGCGATCGAGAACACCCTCATTACGGATCGTGCAGCCGTGGACGAGTTCACCACATGGCATGCAGGCAATGGAGAGACGACGTGAAGCACGCAATCGGATCTGTCGCGGCCCTGGCCACGGGCCTGCTGGGCACGGCCGCATACTGGGCGCATTCCTCTGCCGGGGAAGCCGCGATTTCGGTCGTTCCCGCGGCGCAGGCCGCCACGGCGACGACCGCTGCGGCGACTTCCTGCGAAAGCTTGGCCGGACTGCGGCTCAAGGATGTCGAGATCGTCACCGCCACCGCGCAGATTGCCGACACTCCCGTCGAAGGCGCGAGAATGCCCAGCATGCCTGGCATGCAAGGCGCGCTCATCTCGGGCCTGCCCGCCTTCTGCCGCGTGATCGGACGCATCCATCCAGAGGCCGGCTCCGACATCGGGTTCGAGGTATGGCTGCCCGCCGCGGGCTGGGATGGCCGGCTCCACGGTGTCGGCATCGGCGGGTTTGCCGGATCGATCGATCACATGACGCTCAGCACAGCCGTGAAGGCGGGGCAAGCGGCCGTGGCGACCGACACCGGCCACACGGGGGCGCCGATTGAAAGCTCCTGGGCCAAGGGGCGTCCGGAACGGGTCCGCGACTATGGCTGGCGGGCGATCCATCTTTCCACCGTGGCGGCGAAGGATCTGATCCGGGCTTTCTACAAGCGGGGGCCGGATAAGTCTTATTTCGTCGGCTGCTCTGGCGGTGGGCGGCAGGGCCTGATGGAAGCCGCGCGCTTCCCGGAAGACTACGACGGCATCCTGTCGAGCGCGCCGGCGGCCAGCTTCACCGAGCTTGGTCTGGCTATGATCAATGCGATCCAGGCGCAGTTGCCGGCGGGCGCGGCCATCCGGCCCGATCAGACGGGGCTGCTCCAGGAAGAGGTCGTCAAGCAATGCGACGCCATCGACGGGCAGGTCGATGGCCTGATCGACGACCCGCGCCAGTGCCGCTTCGATGCGGCCAAGTTGCAGTGCGGGACGTCGCAGTCGGCACAGTGCTTCAGTCCGCAGCAGGTGACGGCCCTGAAGCGCATCCATGACGGACCGCGCGATGCGGCGGGGCGCCTGCTGGCTGCCGGTTACCTCCCCTCCGGTTCCGAAGCGGGCAAGCCGCTGCCGATGATGGGCTGGGAGGGCTACCTCCTGAGCAATGCCGGCGGCGTTCCGCAGGCGGAATCGCTGGCAGGAGGGATGCTCAAGGACGTGATCCAGCAGCCGTTCGCGACGACCGCGAATTTCGACTTCAACCGCGATACCCCGCGTTTCCGGGCCGAAATGGCTCGCGACATCGATGCATCGCCAAACCTGCAGCGATTCTTCGCGCGAGGCGGCAAGCTGATCCTCTGGCACGGCTGGGCCGACCCGGCGATCCCGCCTGAGGCGACGTTGCGCTATCACACGGCCATGCTGCGCCAGTCGGGGCCGAAGGCAGCCAGTTCGTCGCGGCTGTTCATGGTCCCGGGCGTGCAGCACTGCTTCGGTGGGATCGGCGCCGACGACCTCGGCCAGAACGGCGCGCCCGCGCCGGGCAGCACGCGCGAGACCAACATGGTTGCCGCGCTCCAGGACTGGACCGAGGGCAGGGCGCCCGCGCCCGAGACCTTCGTCGGCCGGCGCGACCAGGTGGCGATCATGGCGATGATGGGCATGCCAGTGCCCAAGGTCGTCCGCGAGCGTCTGGTCTGCGCCTGGCCGAAGCGCGCCGTGCTCAAGCCCGGCGGCGGTCCGGACAAGGCCTCCAGTTATCGCTGCATCTGAGGAAATGCCAATGAACCGCAAGTTGATCCGTTGGGCGTTGGCCCTCGCATTGCCCCTCATGCCGGCAGTGGCCGTGGCCGAGCCGCTTTCGGTCGCCGTCGCGGCCGATCAGCCAGGACCAGTGATCAGCCGCGAAATCTTCGGCCAGTTCGCCGAACATCTCGGCGAAGGGATTTACGGGGGTGTCTGGGTCGGAAAGGATTCTCCGATCCCTAACGTGCGGGGCATCCGCAGCGATGTCGTGGCGGCGCTCCGCGCGATCCGCGTTCCGGTGGTGCGTTGGCCCGGCGGCTGCTTTGCCGACGAGTACAACTGGCGGAACGGCATCGGGCCCGCGGAGGCACGCGCATCGACCGTGAATCTCTGGGGCAATGTGATCGACCCCAACACCTTCGGAACCGACGAATTTATGGACCTCGTCGATCAGATCGGCAGCGAGGCCTACATCTCGGTGAACGTCGGGTCCGGGACCCCCGCCGAGGCTGCGCAGTGGCTTGAATACATGACCACGGATCTGCCCTCGACGCTGGGCAAGCAGCGCGTGGCCAACGGGCGCCCCAAGCCGTACCGGGTCAAGTACTTGGGCATCGGCAACGAGAGCTGGGGATGTGGCGGCGGGATGACCGCCGATCACTATGTGGAGGAATACAAGCGGTTCGCGACTTTCGCGCGCAACATGAACCCTGCCCAGAATGGCCCGGTCAAATTCGTGAAGTCGAAGGACGCGATGCAACTGATCGCGGTAGGGCCGGATTCCGACGAGCCAGAGTACACCGAAGCAGTGATGAAAGCCTGGTCGCAAAAGCCGGGCTACGGGTGGGACCTGAACGGCCTGTCGCTGCATTTCTACACGGGCGGCAGCAAAGGTGTCCTATCATCTCCCTCGGCCGATTTCGACGAGCTCGAATATGCCACGTCGCTCAAGAACACCCTGCGGATGGACGAACTGATAGGCCTCCATTCCGCGATCATGGACAAGTACGATCCCGAGAAGAAGGTCGGCCTCATGGTCGACGAATGGGGTCTCTGGACCGCGCCCGAGCAAGGCACGAACTTCATGTTCATGCGCCAGCAGGGCTCGCTGCGGGACGCCATCCTGGCGGCGCTTAACCTGAACATCTTCGCGCGCCACGCGGATCGGGTTCGCATGGCGAACATCGCGCAGATGGTGAATGTCATTCACTCGCTTATCCTGACCAAGCAGGAAAAGATGGTGCTGACGCCGACCTACCACGTCTATAAATTGTACGTGCCTTTCCAGGGGGCGAAGCTGTTGCCGCTCACGCTGACGCGTAGCGCCTATACCGTGGGCGCCGTCACCTTGCCGCAGGTCGACGGGATCGCGGCCCAGGCGACCGATGGGGGCGTCTGGCTCGCCCTGACGAATACCGATGCGAACCGGGCCGTCGAGATATCCGCCGACTTAGCGGGGCTGTCGGCCAAGTCGGCTGTCGGAGAGGTTCTTACCGCAACCAAGGTGGACGCAGTCAATACCTTCGCCGATCCCGCCGCCGTTTCGCCGCGGCCGGTTCAGTTCCGGGCCAATGGTGGAAAGCTGCTCCTCCGGTTGCCGCCCAAGTCGGTGACGGTCGTTCGGGTCAATCAATAGGATTGACCCGCTTCGGAATGCTTGCGCGGGGTATGATTAAGGAGAGGGCGATGTTCCGACAAAGGCCGGCGTCTGGCGTGATATCTGGGGCCGTGTTGACGGCAGTCGCCCTCGCCAGCACGCCGCCAGCCAGAGCGGCGACTGCCGAACGATCGGTTCAGGGTGCGTTGAGGGACGGTAGCCCGGCCGAGGTGATCACGCTGCGCAATGCCGCGGGCGTTTCCGCCACGATCCTGCCTTACGGCGCAACGCTTCAAGCCCTGATCGCACCTGACCGTGAGGGGCGTCCGGCGGACATCGTCCTTGGGCACGACACCGCGGCGGAGTACGAGGCGAAGCAGGATTTCTTCGGGGTCACCGTCGGGCGTTACGCCAACCGGATCGCCAAGGGGCGGTTCACGCTCGACGGCGCGACCTACCAGCTGCCGATCAACAACGGCGTCAATTCGCTGCATGGGGGCGGGGCCGGCTTCGATCGCGTGGTCTGGAAGGTGAAGTCCGTCACCAGTGGCCCGCAGGCCTCGGTCGTATTGACGCACTTCAGTCCCGATGGCGATTCCGGTTATCCGGGCGCGGTGTCGGCCACCGTGACCTATACGCTCGACGACCGCGGCGACCTGACGATCGCGTTCGTGGCGACGACGACCAGGCCGACGATCCTCAACATGACCAACCATGCGCTGTTCAACCTTGCCGGTCATTGCGCGCCCGAAGGCGCGATGGGCCAGCGGCTGACCATTCCGGCCGGCCGCTACACCCCGGTCGACGAGACCCTCATCCCTACCGGAGAGCTTCGCCCGGTCGAGGGCTCGGTGTTCGACTTTCGGACCGGGAGGGTGCTCGCTGACGGCCTGCGCGACGGCGGCGACGAGCAGATCGGCATCGGTCGCGGCTACGATCACAACTGGGCGCTCGACAAGGGGCAGACGCAGCGGCCCGAGCGTGTGGCGCTGGTCGAGCATCCCGCATCGGGCCGAACGCTCGAGGTGCTGTCCACCGAGCCGGGCCTGCAGATGTACACGGGCAATTTCATCGACGGCGCGGCCAAGGGGAAGGGGGCGTGCATCTACCGGATGGGGGATGGGTTCGTGCTGGAGCCGCAGAAGTTTCCCGATACGCCCAACCAGCCGCAATTCGGATCGGCGCGCGTCGATCCGGGCAAGCCATATCGGCACACGATGGTTTTGCGGATGGGCGTGATGCCTCGTTAAAGGCACACTAGCGCGAGGCTGGCCGGCAATCGGCCAGGATCAGCCTGGCGCCCTTGCGCCACTCGCCGGTCAGGGCGAACGTCATTCTCTGCCGCAGCCAATGCTGTGCGAGGCCTTGCATCAAGGCCACGAGCTGATGCGCGGTGGAGCGCGGATCGGCGGAAAATCCGCCAAGCAGCCGTTCGAACAGCTCCAGGGTCATCGTGTCGCGTTGGTGGAACCAGTCATGCGCGATGTGCGTGCGGTCGAGCGCTTCGGACTGGAGTACGAAGATGAAGTTGGCGAGGTGCGGCTGGCTCTCGAACCGCGCCACCATTCCGTCGAGCAATTCGAGCAAGGCCTGCCACGCCTGTTCGGGCTCGTCACAGGCTTCGACGGCTTCGACCAGCGGGGTGACGATTTCCCGCTCGCGCGCCTCGAATTCGCCCATGACGGCCAGGAGCAGGTCGTCCTTCGACCCGAAATAATAGAGCAGCCCCGCGTTCGAGATCTCGCAGCGGGCGGCGAGGGCATGGACCGTCAGCCCGTTGAACCCATGGTCGCCGAACATCCGCAACGCCTGGTCGAGGATTTGGGCGCGGCGGGTCTGGGGCTTGCCGGCCGCGCTCTTCTTCATGCCAAGCCCCATCGCCTCTTCACCTCGAACGCTTCCCGCCGAACCCCAGCGCCGCTCGGACGGTGGGTTTCAGTTCGAGCACATAAAAGCCGCTCGTCTGGCACGCCAGCCAGATATGCCCGGTTTCGGGAACGTAGCGAACGTGTCCGCCGCAGCCGTCGCCCGGCTTGAAATACGCGACTTCCTTTGGTGCGCTCGGCCGGCGGATGTCGACGATCCGCAGCCCGGCCCAGAGAAAGTTGAACAGGCCCATTCGCGTGTCGGTGGCGCTGTCGACATCGTTGAAGTGGAGCGTCGCCGTGCCGGGAGCAGGAACCAGGCGGCCGCTGGCCTTTTCCATCTCGCTGGGCGGCGGGCAGTTCTCGGCGCGGTTCATGGCGAGGCGGAACTCGCCTGCGATGAACGGCTTGCGCTCGTCGGTGATGTTGCTGATCACCGGCCAGGTTCCGGGGCAGGCGGTCAGCTCGTTCGCGCCGACAAGATGCGGGATTCCGCCGATGTTGGCGCGCATGACCGAATGCCAGCCGCCCTTGGCGATGGTGCTGATCAGCCGCAGCTTGGGCTCGTCCCGGCCGGCCGCGAAATCGCTGCTGTCGAAGATGTAGATGCCCCCGCCGGATCCCAGCAGTTTGCGGTTGGGCGGGGAAAGCTTGACCCCCTGGTTCAGATCCTCGCCGAATGAGGAGATGACGCCCACGTACAGCCGGCGTCCGTCGGCACTGACCGACAATTCGTGCGGCGCGAATTCGAAGCTGGTTCCGTTTGGCCGCGTGGCCTCGAATTGTCCCAGGAGTCGCGGCTTGGCCGGATCGGAGATGTCGGCGACCTGGATGCCGCCGTTGCCGGTGAAGGGCGAGATGACCGTTGCGTAGAGGAGTTTGCCGTCGGGCGAGAGCGTCAGCGTGTGCACGCTCTTCGGCCACTTGATCGTGGAGACGAGTTTGGGACGGGTGCAGTCGGACGCGTCGTAGAGGTCGGTGAAGGCCTCTTCGTCTTTCGCGCCATAGGAGCCGGCGGCCAGAAGCTTGCGCCCGGACGCCGAAATGGCGTGCATCGTTTCGCTGGCATAGAGCGATCCGCGATCGCGCAGGAGCCCGACCTGCTTCGGCGCGCGCGGATCGCGGACGTCGACCACCGCGACGCCGAACGAAGCCGGCGGCGCTTTCGCGCCCCAGATCAGCATGTTGGGCGAACTGCTCGAAACGTAGGCGCAGTGGTCGATCCAGGCGAGCTGGAGGTTGGAGTCCCGATTGCCGATCGGCTCATGTCCGACGACGCGAACGCCCTTCGAATAGGGACGGGTCAGCACGACCCCCTCTTCTCCAGGCATGGTTTGGCCCTGAAGACCCCGTTCCGGGTTGTCGGCGTCGCTCGGGGCTGACAGTGCCGGCTGAACCGTCAGACCGATGAACGCTGCCCCCAAGGCAAGCGTCTTGCTCAGCTTCGTCATTCGATCACTCCTGCCCGGCGACCGCTTTCGCCCATCACCAGCATGCGCTTGTCCCCCGGCGAACACCGCCAGTTCTTCGCATCCTTGACGTCGCCGCTGCCGACGTACCGCGCCATCTCGGGGAACTTGCACAGCGGCATCGTCCGGCCGAGCGGCTTGCTGAAGTCGACCCCGCCGTAGGACGTTGGCTGGTAGAGGCTGGCGATCAGAGCATCGGGCGCCTGGTCCTTTTCGACCCAGTTCTCGATCGCGGAGAGAGCATCGAAGCTGCCCGGCCCCACCGGGAAACCGCCGCCGCTGCAATGCGCTGTGCCGGGCAGGCCGAACAGGCGCACGTTACGCTGGAGCTTGCCGTAGCCGCCATGCCGGGCTGCGAGCTGCTTGTAGTAGTTCACCGACATGTACGGCGTCAGCTTCTCGTCGCTGAGGTTGTGCCAGATCAGCAGCTTGCGGTTCTGGCGGATCAGCTTGTCGGCGTTCTCGGGGAAATGGCCGATGCCCCGGCGTCCGACCGCCATCGCGCGATCGACCTCGACCTTTGGAACGACCGTGCGGAAATCGGTGATCCGTCCCGGGCCGCCGGAGCGATAGGTGAGGATCGAGCGGGTCTGGAATGCGGGATCGTTCTGATGCGAGAAGACCTTGATCGCCGCATTGCCGAGCGCCCACATCCCCCCGGTGCCGCCGAGCGTATCGGGCCAGGGGTCGGCGGCGGCGCTATCCTGGGGCGGGGGCGGTGCGAAGGCATCCAGCATGTCGCTGACGGAGTAGCCCGGTTGAACGAGGTTGCCGTGCTCGTCGGTCACTGCGGTCAGGACGGTGCTCATGGTCTCGATCTGCGCCTTGGTGAAGCATTGCCCGCCGGGCTGGTCACCTTCGCATTTAGGCAGGTCGCGTTCGGGCCGGAAATTGCATGCCATAGGGTTCTGGATCAGCCCGTCCTTGACGCCATCTAGGCCGTCGCATTGGGTGACCACCTTTTCATCGAACAGCTTGAGCAGGGCAGGCGATAGCCCGGCATCGGGCGAGCGCAGCGTGGCGATCGAGGTGCCGACGGCATGGAACGCACGGCCCATCAGGTTATAAGGCGAGCCCGCGACGATCCCGTCAAACTCCTCGGGGAAATAGGACGCCGCGACCATCGCATCACGCCCGCCGCCCGAGCAACCGCTGAAATAGGAGCGGGCGATCGGCCGGGCCACGCCCGTTTCCTGGGCATAGAACGCCTGGGTGAATTCCTTGCCCATCTGAGACAGCACCTGCGAGGCGCGATAGAGATAGTCGGTGATCGCATCCTCGCTGACTTGGCCCGGCCCCTTGATCGCCCAGCTGCCGCCGGTCATCTCGGTGTGACCCTGGTCCGTGGCGAAAGCCGCATACCCCTTGCGGATGATCTGTCCGGGGGTGCCCTGGTTGGTGATGGTGATCGTCACGGTCGCGGGATTGCTGACGGCGAAGGTACCACAGTGACCGGCGCAACCGAGCTGCAGGTACTTGCCGTTCCAGGTTTCCGGGAAGGTGGCGAGGAAGTTCGCCGTCTTGCCCGTCGCGGCATTGGTCACGTAGCTGCCCGTCACCTGACAGAACGCGGGAAGGTCTCCACTGGCGGCTACGTACTGCGTGCCGTCGGCGAAGGCGGGGCCGGTCAGGTTGGCAATCTTGCCGACGATCACCTTGGTGGACAGCCGGTCGGCAACCGCCTGCATCGCCTGGGCATTGCACAGGCCCGACAGGTTTGACCCACCGCGCGAGCGGGCTTCGGCCTTGGCAGGTCCATTGGGCGCGAATGCGATAGCCGAAAACGCGATGGCGGCGCTGCCCGCGGCGAGGAGCGAGAAGCGGAAACTCTGCTTACCGAGCATTTCATCCTCCGTGATGGGGTGATCGAGGCGGAGTGATGCTCCGCAAAGTTATACTAACTAGTTAGTAGATGATTATGGCGTGAGCAATCCCGTTTGCATTCCTGTTCAGATGAGCGCGAAGTGGACCGTTTCCTTGGCTCCGGCGGCATAGGGCAGGACCAATTCGCGAAATGCGACGTGGGCCGGCTCGGCGCGAGAGGCGATGTGGACTTCCACCGACTCCCACTCTGCCAGGAACATGACCGAGTTCGGTTCTTCCACTCCCCGAAGCGCCTTGAACGACAGGCAGCCGGTATACTGATCGGTGAGGGGCAAGGCCTTCTCGCGGAACATCGTGAGGAATGGTTCCATCATCCCGTCCTTGATGATGATTTCGGCACGTTCCAAAACCACGTCACTCTCCATTAGATGCGTCGACGGATAAACCCCCGTGGGCTGAAGCGTCGGTGCCGCCAGTGTTCGCGTTAAACATGGTATACATTGATGGCTTTGAAAATCGGAAAATTGTAGCTTACGCCCGGAATTATCTCTGAATATGGATACCATGATTGGCCACAGCGTCTGAACAGTGGAGTTGGAAATTCTCGATCGCCGTCAATTCAGCAAACTGGGCGCCGCCGCGCTGGCGTCGGCAATCGTTCCGTTCGGACGGGCGCTGGCCGCCGAGCCGGACGAGGCGGTCCTCCGTTACATCCACCCCGACCTTCGCGCGCAGTGGTTGCAGGTCCGCACCTGGTCCCAGCAGGCGGGGCGTCCCGGCGCCAAGGCCGCGCCGTCGGGTCTGGCGCCGATGGGCATGACCACGGACTGGGTCGAACGATCGATCCCCGGCCGTGGCGGCGCGCCTGCGGTGAAGATCTTCGTGCACGGTGCGCGGCCCGGCACTTCCCGTCCGGCGATCCTGCACATTCACGGCGGCGGCTATACGGGTGGCAGCCCGATGATCTCGATGGGTTCGCTCGGCCCGATCGCCAAGGCGATCGACTGCGTCATCGTCACCGTCGACTATCGCCTTGCCCCGGCGACCCGCTTCCCCGGCTCGTTGGAGGACAATTACGCGGCGCTGCTGTGGCTCTATCGCAATGCGGCCGAACTGGGCGTGGATGTCTCGCGGATCGCGGTCATGGGTGAGAGCGCCGGGGGCGGCCATGCCGCCATGCTGGCGATCGCTGCGCGCGACCGCGGCGAGGTGCCAGTCGCCTTTCAGGCGCTGGTCTATCCGATGCTCGACAACCGTACCGGCGCACCGGGCTGGACTTCTCCGCCTTATCTTGAAGCGGCAACTTGGTCGCCGCAGAACAATCAGCAAGGCTGGCTGGCCCTGCTCGGGACACCTCCCGGGTCGCCCGACGAGCCGAAAGGCGGGGTCCCTGCTCGGGTCGAGAGCGTGAAGGGCCTACCGCCTGCCTATGTCGCGGTGGGATCGATCGACATCTTCGTCGACGAGGGCATCGCCTTTGCCGAGCGCCTGATCGCGGCCGGCATCCCGGTGGAACTGAACGTCGTGCCCGGTGCCTTCCACGGGTTCGACATCTTCGCCCCCAATGCGCCGGTCACGCAGAAATTTCTCGCCCGGCTGATCGAAGCGCTGAAGGGGGCGCTGGAGCGCTAACCGGCTGGCGATGTCGACGCGGTGTTCGCGACATTTTGGGGCGTTTCGACAATGAATGCCGGGACGCCCTGGATGTCATAGGCGGTGGAGATGCCATTGAACTCATCGGTCTCGGGATCCTTCATCCCGTCCGCGGCGCGCTTCAGGGCGTTATAGAATCCCGGGCACTGGAAGCCGAAGGTGATCTCGAAGCCGATCGAATTGTAGTAGTTGGCGAGATACCGCCAGCTCTGATACCCGGCGAGGGTTCCGGCCAAGCTGCCGTCCGGTGCGACCCTCAGGCGAAACCGGGCATCCTCCATTCGCATGGCTGGTCCTTTGACCATGTTCAGGATCAGATTCTTCGCCGGAAGCGTCTCGATCACGCCATTGACGATCCGCGCCTGCAGCTTCGTAGCGTAATGGGCGAGCACAGGCGTGTCGGCTGCGCGGAAGGTGTAGTCCGCCAGGATTTCCTTTCCGGAGGCGTCTTTTTCGGGGTCGTCGTCGCTGTAGAAGATCGTGACGCTCACATCGTCGTCGTTCTTTTCGTCGTCGATGCCGCTGATCTGCACGAGCACCGAAACTGCCCCCGACCGCCATTCTTCGTTGAGCACCTGCGGCCAGAGACCCTTGGTGCCCTGCAGGCCCGGCATGCATCCGGCGACCGAATAGAACTGGTTGTCGATACCGCGTTCGCCGGCCAGCCCCACGTAGTTCTTGTGCGGACAGGTCGAGGCCGGGAATTTTCCCGAACCGTCATGGCCATCCAGATTGAGACCGTGGGCGGTGACAGTCTGTGGGCCAGGGTTTCCCGGATCGGGAGCGATGCCCGGCAGCATGCAGACGTTGAGCTCTCCGGGGCCCCGCCTCTCTAGAGAATTAGTGCCTGCAGCATCGTCCACCACTGCATCCTTCAGGCCGAACTGTTCGGGCGTCGGTTTCCTGGTCATCTCCGGGCACTGACGATCATCGACGTTGTGCGCGTAGCCGAGCCAACTGACGACGAAGGTCTTGACCCGGGCGGAGTTCGGTTCGGGCCGCAGCGTCGTGGGGGCGAGCACGACGGGCTCGACCTTGCGGGCGGCCTTTCGTGCCCCGGGATATTTGTCCTGCAACCTGGGATTGCCGGAGGCATAATTCAGCCACTCGATCCCCCCGAAGCGCAAGACGAAACCCTGCTCGGGAGCGGCATTCGCGACTGGGCAGGCGGCGAAACGGACGTCCTTCAACCGATACTGGAAGAAGGCCGGTATCGTGGCGGGACGCTCGCCGAGTTCCAGGGCCGCGCTGCGAAAGTCGTCCGCGGATTCGGCGAAGCTTAGTTCGGGCAGGTTGGCATTCGATGCGCATTTGGCCATCAGGGCAGCGAGCGCCGGACTCTTCTTGTCTATGGCCACCACCAGTTCGCCGCTTCCTTGGGTCGGCGCTTCAGGCGCGGAGAACACGGCCTGGGCCGTGGCCGGGCCGGTGCCGTTGATGCGGGCAGGGGTGTCCATCCCCCAATAGCGGCCCTCAATGCGCACCCAGCCTTCATATCCCTTGGCAACGGTGCTGCCGGACACCCCCGGAATCTGGAGATACCCCCGTCCGACTTCCGCTTGTGCAGGACTGATGAAGGCGGTGCCTGCCGCAAGGACGAGGAGCAGTGCATTCCTACGCCCGATTGCTGCTTCGAGACCGTTCATACGGTAACTTCCGAGATGGATTTGGATGTCTGCATCGCGCCATCGCCCCAGCCCGAGACCGGCATGCCCAGCGCCTGCTGGATCGTCAGTCCGACCCGCGAGGTCGGATCGCCCTTGCCTGTTACATGGATGCCCGAGCGCCACTTTCCGCCCGCGCGGCCGGCAACCATGATCGGCAGAGAGTCGATCGAATGGATCCGCGCATAGTTGCTCTCCGACGTGGCGAGGAACAGGCTGTTGTCGAGCAGCGTCCTGTTGCCCTCCTTGACTGCGTCCAGCCGCTTCACCAGGCCCGCGAAAGTCTCCATGCTCTTCTCGATGAAAAAGGTGGATTCCGGCTGGTAGCCCAGTTTCTCGTCGACCGGTTCCTCGTGCGTCAACTGGTGGAACGAGACGGACGTCCCGGCCTTGCGCAGGTTCGACGCCGCGCTCGACAGGGCGATGTTCACCACCCGCGTCTGGTTGCAGGCCAGCGCCATCACCAGTAACTCGGTGAGCAGTTCGTGGGTCTTCATCGCGACTTCCCAGGTCGGCCCGAGCGGCGCTTGGCCGGGCTCCCTGGCGAGGACGCAGGCTTCGGCGGGAGCGGGCTTCTCCAGCATCAGCGAGAGCCGGTCCTCTACTTGGCGGACCGAGGTGAAATACTGATCGATTCGGGCTCGGTCCTCCGCGCCGACCGAACGGAGCAAGCGATCCCGGTCGTCCTTCACGCTGGACAGGACGCTCCGCCGCAGCAGGACCTGGGGATCGGGCTTGAATTCGCCACCGTTGGGATCTCGGAACTCCGGGCCGAAGATCCGCTGGTAGAGTCTTACCGGGTCCACTTCGCTGGGATTGACAGTATTACCGGCGCGCATGCTGTAGCTGACGCCGGGCTGCCCCGTGCAGGCAACCTCGATCGATCGGAAGCGCGATCCGCTACCGATCGCATCTGCGACCAGGCAGTCGATCGTCGGGAAGTCGGTCGCTCCACCGTCCATTCCGCCCTTCGCAGGTGAGGCTCCGGCCAGTGTCGCCATGACACCCGACCAGTGGTTGAGGTTCGGCCGGCCACCGAGTACGCAGTTGAAGCCGGAGAAGATCGAGACCTTGTTCTTGAGCGCGCCCAATGGCTGCAGTTCCGGCTTCAGATCGTAGTCGGCGCCGATCTTGTCGGGCACCCAGCGCGACTGGTTGATCCCGCAGCCCCAGAACCAGGTGCCGAAGCGCGCGGGGATCGGCGCGCCTGAAGCCAGGGCCTCGCCGTTGCCGTCGAGGAAGAGATTGAGCAGCGGCAGACCCACGGTCACCGCTGTGCCGCGCGAAATCCCGTTAAGGACGTTGCGCCGTGACCATTTCGCCATGGAATCCTCTTTTCTTCTCGGAGTTGGACAGAGCCAGGGCCGGTCCGGCGGGGGCGACCGACCGGAACGCTTTGCTCAATGCGACGACGCGCATGAGCGCGGGAATTCGGTAACCCTGGTCGGCGAAGCGTTGATGAGCGTAGGTCAGCCAACCTTCCTCACTGGCGTTCAGCTTGTGGCCGACGCCGTATTCGAAGACACGCTGAGCGACGCAGGTGGTGAGCGCCGGATCGTCTCGCAGCACGGTTTGCATTTCGAGCGCGTTATGGAACGCCTTGCCACCCAGCGATCCGCTGGCATCGATCGGCGCATCGTTCTCATGGGTCCGGTACTGTCCGATCGCGTCGTAGTTCTCCATCGATAGGCCGACGGGGTCGGTGATCTTGTGGCATCCGGCGCAGACCGGATTCTCCTGGTGAACTGTCAAGCGTTGCCGCGCAGTCTTGTAGAGCGCATTTTCGGTGTCCGAGACCAGCGCGAAGTTGACGTTGGCAGGGGGCGGCGGAACCGATTGGCACATCAGCGCCTCGCGCACGAACTTGCCACGGTTGGTTGGGGAGCTGCGGCCTTCGTGCGAGGGATCCAGCATGAGGAACCCGATCAGCGAGAGTAGCCCTTGCCGCTGATCGCCGGGCTGGAATTTGTATCTGGTCCAGCCGTCGAAGCCGGCCGGCGCAATCGGCACGCGATAGACGGCGGCGAGGCGGCGGTTGAGGAAGGTCTCGCGGGTCGTGAAGAGGTCGCGGTAGTCGCCGTTCTTGTGGACGAGATGGTCGACGATCGTGCGCAGGCTTTGTTCTTCAGCATCCTTGGCCAGTTGCGAGACGTACTTCTTGTAGATCGTCTGCTCTTTGGTCAGCCCGTCGAATTGGTTGTAGCCGAACATGTCCCAGAAATAGGCGCGGACGCCTTGCTCGAAGTGGGGTGAGGCGATCAGGCGGTCAACTTGTCGCGCCAGGCCGACCTCGGTCTTCAGATCGCCCCTTGCGGCGGCGTCGAGCAGCGCCTCGTCCGGCGTGCCGTTCCACAGCAGGAAGCTCAGGCGCGTCGCCAAGGAGTAGCTGTCAAGCTGGCCCGACTTATCTCCGGCCTCGACCCGGAAGATGAAGAACGGAGAGACCAGCAGGCGCGACAGCGCGGTTTCCAGCCCCGAATGAAAGTTGCCGGATGAGGTCGTGGCCGAACGTGCGATGGCCATGACGCTGGCGAGCTCGTCGCGGTCGAGCGGCCGGCGCAAGAGCAGCCGCCCGTACTTGGACAGGAACTGCCGCGCGCAGGGCTCGTCGAAGGTTCCTGCAGGCGAGGGCCGGCAAGTCAGAATCGCGTCGCGGCGAGGTCCGGCCATGACTTGCGCGGCGATCTCCCTTGCGCGCACTTCGTACTGCTCCATGCCCGTCGGCGTGACGGCTACGCGGGATTCACCGATCGCCAGCAGCCCTTCGTTGCGCAGCGGCGGTTCGAACCCGCGCGGGACGTTGATCCCCAGCCCGAAGATCGCGGCGATTGCGCCGGTATATTGCGCTTCGCTGATCCGCCGGATCGTCGGCGCGTCGCCCTGGGTCGTCGGCTCTTGCGAGCGAACTTCGCTTATCGGCCAAGATACGGCGGTCGCGAAGATCGCTGTCGCCGCGACGAGCAGGGCTGGAACCCTACGGAGGACCATCTTGCCTGACATCGCTCCGCTCATTTGTTCTGGCCCACCACTGCTAGGTTGTGTCCGCCGCGGCCCGAGCTTGCCCTAGTGGAAGCTGGCGGCCTTGCCCGATCATCCAGCGAGCGGAGCGGCGCGGAGAGATAGGTCTGTTCGAGGGCGAGTGCGGCTGCGCCCTTCCAGAGCCAGTCGTCCTGGAACACGGCGATGTCGATTGCTGTCTGCGCCCGGATTTGCGGCAGGCAATTCTGGTCGAAAGCAGCCAGCAGGTCCTCCTCCACGAACCTCATCAGATCGGGGTCCGAGAACCGCACGAGGACCGTGCCGGGATCGCGGCAGTTGACCAGGTTAGCCAAGGCAACGCCGAGGTGGGTGCCGGCATTGGCGAAGGCGGCAAGAGCTTCGGCATCTCCGTTGTTGGCTGCCGTGGTGAGCGCCTGAAAGGATTGAAGGATGTCGTGCGTATCCGTCTCGGCGTCAGCAATCAGGTGCGTGCTCTTGTGCAGCACGCCGGCGATCGACGCATAGGCCGTCAGGCAGCCGCGCGCGCCGCAAAAGCAGGGTCGGGCTTCGGTGCCCCAGATTGATTTGGTATGGGCGAACTCGGCATTGAAGCCGTTGGCGCCAACTCGCGGCCGCCCATCCAGATACTCCGCCATGCCCAGCGACATGCCGACCTGGATCACCGTGAAATCGTCGGCCGCTATCGGCAGCCCGAACCAATGCTCGGCGCGCGCCAGGCAATCGAAGTCGTTCTCGATGAAGGTCGGCAGGTCGAGCAGGTCCGAAAGGATCTGTCCGGCTGGAATGTCGTCGTCTGAAAGCGTTGGAACCCAGCAGACGATACCCTCAGGACTTTGCAGCAGTGCCGGCAGAACCAGTCCAACGTATCCAATATCGGTCAGATTCGCGAATTCGCCGATAAAGCCGTGAAGCTTGCTTGCGATCGTCTGGAGCAGTTCGATCGTGGTGGTGCTGCGCCGCAGCTGGTAGGCTTGGGTGTGGCGCCTGCCTCCTTCCAGATCGACGAGGCTGACTTCGAGCACGCCATCGAAATTCAAGCTTGCACCAATGACGGAAAGGCTTGCCCGGTCGATTGAGAGCAAGGTGCGCGCTCGTCCCTTAACTACGCTTTTGAGCTGCTGTTCGGCTAAAAGTCCCCGGCGAAGTAGGTCGGCGGTTATCTCGGTGATCGTGGAGCCTGCCAGTCCGGTTGTGGCTGCTAGTTCGACGCGCGATATGGGGCCCTGGCGACGGATCATCTTCAACACTTTCAATCGCGTCAGGTCAGCTGCTTCGCGCCGCATGATCGACTCTCCCTTGGACAGGGCATATCAATTTCGGTAACCGAAATAAAGATCGATTCGGATAGATAATATATCCATTTGTGTCGGGCATGAGAGCCGTTGGCGATCTCCCCCGGTCGGGAAAAGGAATGTACGTTAAGGTCTCCAAAGGTCTGGGCCGCGTCTCCATCAGCATGCCGAGCAAACGCTGACGCGACTGAGCGGACCGGCGAGAACCAACAGGGAAGGATAACCGAAATGATCGCACGAGTGCTGACCGCGGCCGCGCTGCTGCTGGGAACGACGAGCATGGTATTGGCGCAGGTGCCGGCTTCAGCGCCCGCCGTTCCGGCGGATTTCCTGGCGAATATTTCGCCGGAAATGCTGGCCGAGATGGCCCCGCTGCCGGAGATCATCCCGGCGCCGGCGGACCCTGATGCCCTGCCGCTCTACGGCGCTCGCACCCCGGGCAGCGCGAAGAGCGAGATCTGGTCCAAGCAAGGCGACAACGTGGGAGTCCGCAACGTCACTCGCCCGACGCTGACGCCGGTCCTGCCCGATCCGGCCAAGGCGACGGGTGCGGCGGTGATCGTCGCGCCGGGCGGCGGGTTCACGTCGCTGTCGATGGAACTGGAAGGCCACCAGGTCGCCCGCGTCCTGGCCAGCCGCGGCATCGCCGCCTTCGTGCTCAAGTACCGATTGATCCGGACGCCGATCGACGAAGGTGAGGCGCGGATATTCTCAGTGAAGCGGATCGTGTCCGCCATGGCGGCCAATGATGGCGGCGCCTCGCTGCGCAACGCGGAATCGACCGAAGACGGGTTGGCGGCGCTTCAAATGGTGCGGAGAAATGCGGCGAAGTGGAATATCGATCCCTCGCGTGTCGGCATGATCGGGTTCTCCGCCGGCGCGATGACCTCGCTGGCGACGGCGCTTGCTCCGCAGGCCGAAGCGCGTCCGTCGTTCGTCGGGTACATCTACGGCCCGCAGAACCCGGTCGTCGTGCCCGTCGATGCGCCGCCGCTGTTCAACGCCATCGCGCTCGACGACCAGATCTTCCCCTCGATGGGCTTTCCGATCGTCGAGGCCTGGCACAAGGCCAAGCGCCCGGTCGAGCTCCATGCCTATGGCCAGGGCGGGCACGGGTTCGGCCTCGGCGCGCCGGGTACCACCCCGACCCTGATGATCGACGAATTCGTCGCCTGGCTCGCGATGCTGGGCGTGCTGAACCGGCCAGCGGCGCAGTAACCAGGGGGTTGCGACGCCGCGCGGGTCAAGCGCGGTCGAGCAGTTCCAGGCCCTTGAGAACGCAAGCGTCACCGTTCAGGCTGCGCGGTGCAAATCCGAACGAACGGAGCGCCGCGCAGTAGCGCGCGGCCAGGCCCGCTTCCGCGATCACGATCGGCTCCCCCGTATTGTCGCCGGCCTGCGCGATCTCGGCGCCGATCAGCAAGCCGGACAGGAACCCTTCGGCCCAGGCGGCAGTACGGCCTTCGAGCAGTTGCGCGGCGCGGGTGCGGAACAGGGTGCCGAGCAGGTCCGCATCGCGCTGTGCAAGGGCCAGGCCGGCTTGCCAACCAAGGTGCTCGTCCCCGGCGTCGGCTGCCTCGCCGACATTCAGCAAGGTCGAGTGCGACCGCAGCAGGCCGAACAGTTCGCCCGTGGGGTATGTGCGGAAGGAGGTGATGGTCCCATCGGCAACCGTCACCCATTTGCTGTGGGTGCCGGGTAGAACGAAGGCTTGCGTACCGAGCGAAAGCGCCGGTTCCAGGGCGAGCGCGCCAAAGACCTGTGCCTCTTCGCCGCGCATCACGTCGTGCAAGTCCTGCCGCACGCCCGCGCCGACCCGGACGGGGATGCCTTCATGATCCGTCGAGGCTGCGGCGGCGATCCACTCGGAAGCGGTCGCGGGGCAGGCGATATAAGGCGCTTCGATCAGGCCGGAGCGCGATCCGGCCATGCCGACCAGCGCAATCCGCGCAGGCTCGCCGTAGCGCGACCAACGGCCCAGCAGCGTCGCCAAGGTCCTTGCGGGGTCGTCCTTGAGCATGCCGATCCCCGGACCGTCGAGCCGTTCGGCAACCTCGCCAGCGACGATGCGATAGAGCCGCAGCCGGGTCGTGCCCCAATCCCCCCTGACCGCCCAGGTCATGGTGTCAGCCGAACTGCGGGAAGAATGCGGCCGGGTGCGGGCGCCGGGAAGCTGAACAGGCTGCCGGCAAGGGGTTGCGCGGCGAGTTCCGCGGCGCTCAGCCCGACCCGCGCCGTCGTCACGTAGGCCGTCTTGAGGTCCTCGCCGCCCAAGGCGAGCTTGGTCACGCGGGCGCAGGGCAGGGCGACGTGCTCCAGCAAGCGGCCGTCAGGAGCATAGCGCCGCACGCCCCATCCATCCCACAGCGCGACCCACAGGCAATCCTCGCTGTCCGTCACCAGCCCGTCGGGAAAGCCTTCGTCCTCGCGCAGGCGAACGAAGACCTCGCCTTCGCCGAGCGGCTCATCGCCAGTGGGCAGGCGGTGCCGCCAGATCGTCCGCTCGCCCGAATCCGCCCAGTAGAGATAGCGCCTATCGCCGCTGATCGCCGGGCCGTTGGTGACCACGGCCCGGGCCTGCGTCGGGCGCAGTTGAGATCGGTCGAGGCAGAAGATCGATCCGGTCGCTTCGCGCTCCTCGTCGTCCATGGTCCCGAACCACAGGCGGCCTTGCGGATCGACGGTCGCATCGTTGGTGCGGTTGTGCGAGGGCATTGCGATCTGCACGACGGGAGGGCCAAGGGCTTCGCCGTCGAGCAGGCGTAGCGCATCGCGGTCGCCCACCAGCAGGCCGCTCTCGGCGGTGGGCACGATGAAGCTGGGCTGGCCGCCGACCTTGAGCGTCTCGTAGTTGCTTTCCCCGGGAGCGAGGCGGTGAAGGCAACCGCCCTTGATGTCGACGAACCGCAGGGCGCCTTCGTCGGGAAGCCAGATGGGGCCTTCCCCCAGCAGCGCTTCGAGCCGCCAGGCCAGTTGCGGTTCGGGGATCACTTGCCGGGAACGCAGGCGCCGCGCTGTGCCGACCACTGAACGGCATTGACCAGCATCGAGCGGTACTCGGGCCGGGAATAGCTTTCCGGGCGATGGCCGATGGCGGAATAGAACATCCGCCCGCGCCCGATGCAGCGGGTCCAGACGATGGGGTGATCGCCCATCCGCAGGTTCTGGCCGGCCATGCCCTCGGGCTCGTAAGTCTTCTCATCCAGCGTGGCGATGACGTGCGAACCGGAGGCTCGGGGGCTGGTCTTGAACGAGTACCATTCGTCGTTCATCGTCCATTCGCGCGGCAAGCCGGCGGCGATGGGGCTGGCGGTGTCCTCGACGGCGATGCGGGCGTCCTGGAACTGTTTGCCGATCGGGTGCCCGGCGAAGCGGGCACCGAGCAGGTCGTCCGCGAACCAATCCCAGAAATAGACGGGATCGCCGGCGGTCCCGTGGACGCCGATGAAGGCGCCGCCGTTCTCGATATAGCTGCGGAAGGCGCGCCGCTGCGACAGGGTGAGGACGTCGCCGCTGATGTTGTTCCAGATCACGGCGTCGAACTGCCGAAGCGTCGCCGGGTTGATCGCGCCGCCCTTGTCGGTGGCGACGATCGACCATCCGTTCTGCCGGGCGAGCTCGAAGAACATCGCGTGCGCGGCGTCGAAGCCGGGCACGTCCTTGAAGCCGTTGATCTTCTCGAAGATCAGCAGGCGGAGCCGGCCGGCGGGCAGGGTGAGTCGCGGCCGATCGTTGTCGTAGCGCGCGCAGCGGGCCACCCGGTCCGCCGCCGTGACGGGCAGCTTGCGCAAGGCGGCCTCGGCGCGGGCAACGGCCTCGGGGCTTTGGCGAAGGAAGCCGGAAGCCTCGCGCAGGGTGAGGATCGCTGCGAAGGTCGGCGCCTCGGTCCCGATGAACTGCTTGGGCATCTTGTCGAACGAGGTGCCGAATTCCTTCTCGACCACGGCGCGGGCGGCGGGGCTCAGCAGGACATCGACGAGGGGCGATGCCGCGGAGAACGGCGCATCGCGAAGCGGGCAGTCCACGACCGGGCTAGCGAGAGCCGGGCTTGCCGCCGCTGCCAGGCCGATGGCGGCGATGATGGTGCGAAGCGCGCCCTTCACGAGAGCTGCTCCGGCGGAAGGGCGGCGGTGGGCTTGCTGCCCCAGAGTGCATAGAACACGACGTACACCTCACACATTACGGTCAGCCAGAAGGAGTTCTGCAGGCCGACGGCGTCAGCCAGCCAGCCCTGGACGACGACCAGCGCGCCGCCGGCGATCGCCATGATCAGCAGGCCGGAGCCCTCTTCGGTCAGCGGGCCGAGTCCCTTGATGCCCAGCGCGAAGATGGTCGGGAACATGATCGAGTGGCCCAGGCCGACCAGGATCAGCGCCCACATCGCCAGCGGGCCATGCAGCGTCGCCGCGCCGACCATGACCACCAGGGCGAACAGCGCGAAGCAGGCCAGCACCTTGTCCGCCGGCGCGCGGCGCATGATGAAGGCGCCGGCGAAGCGGCCGACCATCATCCCGCCCCACAGGATCACGAGATAGTTCGCCGCCGTCGCGTGGGTCATGTTGCCGATGTCCGGCTGCGAGACGAAGTTGATGAAGAGGTTGGCGACGCCGATCTCGGCGATCAGGTAGATGAAGATGGCGGGGATGCCGAAGACGAGGTTGCGGTGCTTCCACAGCGAGAGGTGCTTGCGCTCCTCCGCATTGGCGCGCTGGGTGCCGCCGCCCAGGGTCGGCAGCTTGGCCCGGGCGATGACGATGGCGAGGATCACCAGGACGATCGCCACCAGGATATAGGGGAGCTGCGTGGCCTGCGCATCGGCGAGGCGCTCGGCCGCGGTGACCGAGGCGCCGTCCATCGTCGTGCCGGAAACGGTGCGGCTGAGGATCAGGTAGCCGCCGAAATAGGGCGCGAAGAAGGTCCCCATGGAGTTGAACGCCTGGACCAGGGTGAGCCGGGATTCCGAGGTTTCCGGCGGGCCGATGACCGCGACGTACGGATTGGCCGCGACCTGGAGCAGGGCGATGCCGCAAGCGATCACGAACAGGGCGATCAGCGTCACCTCGTAAGAGGGTATCCGCGCCGCAGGAACCATGCCCAGCGCGCCCACCGCCATGACCGCCAAGCCGACGATGATCGCCTTCTTGTAGCCGATCCGCTCGATGAGGAATGCCGACGGCACCGATGCGACGCCGTAGGCGATGAACCAGACGGATTCGATCAGCGTGGTCTGGGTGTAGTTCAGGTCGAATACGCTGCGCAGATGCGGCAGCAGCGTATTGTTGATGACGGTGATGAACCCCCACATGAAGAACAGGGTGGCAAGCAGCGCGAGCGACTTGCCGTAGCCGCCGGCAGGTGCCGGCGCGGCAATCGGTGCGGAAGCGGGGGCTGCGGGCATCGGGTTCCTCTCTCGGACGTCGTTTCTTGTTTTGTCGAACTGACTGAATGCGCGTTATGTCCTGGCGGCCTTCACTGCGGCGACGAGTTCCGTTGCTCTGGCCGAAACCTCGGCCGGCGTAAGCCCCGCCTGGTACAAGGCGGTCCACACGGCCACGCCCTCGGCGCCGGCGGCCAGCCATGTGCCGGCGTTTTTCGGCGTGACGCCGCCGACCGCCCAGATGCCGACATCCTTGGGCACGACGTCCAGCAACGCGCGGAGGAAGCCGGGGCTCTGCTCCGATGCCGGGAACAGCTTGAGCCGGCGCGCGCCGGCGCGGATCGCCGTGAAGGCTTCGCTCGGGGTCAGGAAACCGGGCACGACTTCAAGGCCGTGCGCGATGCCGCTGGCGATGACTTCGGGATCGACGTTCGGCGTGACCATCAATTTCGCGCCGGTCGCGGCGAGCCGTTCGACGGCTTCGACGTTCAGAACCGTGCCTGCGCCGATCATCGCGCGGTCGCCCAAGGCGCGTTGCAATTCGGCGATGCTCGTAAACGGATCGGGCGAATTGAGCGGCACCTCGATCAGCCGGATGCCGGCATCGACCAGCGCCTGTCCGATCCCGACGGCTTCTTCCGGGCGCAGGCCGCGCAGAATCGCAACGATCGGCGGAGCGCCGCCTGCCAGCAGGGTGTCGGTGGAAAGCATGCCGGAGATTTCGCCTCGATCGGGTTGATCTATTATTTGTATGAGTATATCGCGCAATCCATGTCGTCAACTCCTCCTCCACCGCGTCGGTTCCGCTCGGCTGCATGGTTCGATAATCCCGCCAACATCGACATGACCGCGCTCTATCTGGAGCGGTATCTGAACTTCGGCCTGAGCCTGGAGGAGCTGCGGTCCGGCAAGCCGATCATCGGCATCGCCCAGACCGGCAGCGATCTCTCGCCGTGCAATCGGCATCACCTCGTCCTGGCCGAGCGCGTGCGCGAGGGCATTCGCGAGGCGGGCGGCATCGCCATCGAGTTCCCGGTCCATCCGATCCAGGAAACCGGCAAGCGGCCGACCGCCGGCCTGGACCGCAACCTCGCCTATCTCGGCCTGGTGGAGGTGCTTTACGGCTATCCGCTCGACGGCGTGGTGCTGACGATCGGCTGCGACAAGACGACGCCCGGCGCGCTGATGGCCGCCGCGACCGTGAACCTGCCGGCCATCGCGCTCTCGGTCGGGCCGATGCTCAACGGCTGGCACAAGGGCGAGCGCACGGGTTCGGGCACGATCGTGTGGAAGGCGCGCGAGATGCTCGGCCGCGGCGAGATCGACGACGAGGGCTTCA